>CAINWP010000030.1 GCA_903854475.1 uncultured Verrucomicrobiota bacterium | reverse complement strand
TGCTGCAAACTCGGCCTCACCCGAACACCTCCGAGGTAGGGCGATTTCTCCGAAAGCGCCGCGTCGGCACACACGGACCGCTCGGAGATCGGTCCCTACCTAGGAGCTGGGTCGGCACAGACGGACCGCTCGGAGATCGGTCCCTACCTAGGAGCCGCGTCGGCACACGCGGACCGCTCGGAGATCGGTCCCTACCTAGGAGGTCATCGGGCTACAACCCTGGGTCCTTCGACAAACTCAGCCTCACCAGACCCCAAGTGTCTCAAGCACGGCGCGGGTTTTGGGAACCTCGTGGGTCCGGAGCAAGTCTGTCTTTCCCAGTGCGGCCATCACAGCGAAGAAGGGTTCGGCCGAACGCACTTCGTCTTCGAAGCACTCGAAGGCATGAGGCAAGGCATGACAGGTGGGGAAACCCAACGCCCTGAGCCGGAAGGTGTTGAGGAACACTTGCATCTGGTGCCGGATCCGCGTCTTCGAGTCGCCGAGGTTTTTGTAATAAAACCCAAGACCCGGATCGATCCACAGGCGACTCACACCGTTCTTCAAAGCCACTTCAGTTTGCCGGGCAAAATGCTCGTACAGGCGCGCCGTCGGATCTCCCGCCAAATCAAAGTCGCCGACTTCCCGAACATTGGACCCTTTTACGTAGCAAAGGACCACCGCCGCGTCGTGATCGGCCACCATGCGGAACAACTCATCACTACGGTCGTTTCCGGTCAGGTTGAGCACTCGAGCGCCTGCTTCTAGGCACGCGAGGGTCACCGAGGGATGGTAGGTTTCCACGGACACGATGCAGCCCTCGCTGGCCAACCCGCGAACCACCGGCAATAGCTGAGAGGTCTGAGCGGCGTCATCGACGCGGGCTGCATGCGCCAGCGTGGATTCGGCCCCGATGTCCAAGATCGCCGCGCCTTGGGCCGCCAGCACTCGCCCGCGGCGAATGGCGGCCTCCGCCGTCAGCACCACACTCTCGCGGTACCAAGAATCGGCCGACAGGTTGATCACCCCCATTAATTCGCTGCGGACGTTGCCGTCGAAGCGACGCCCCCCGAGGTCGAAGGCAGCCACACGAGATGGCAAGGCATCGGCGTGGCGGGAAGCCAGTTCAGCAAGATCCTCGAGGCGCAGCATGGCGACAACGTGGGCGGACTCTGCGCGACGTCAACCTCGGTTCGATGGGGAGGGCGGCGAGGGTTTCTGACGGAGCACTCGAGTCAGGTAACGGCCCGTGTGGCTGCCGGGCGTGGCAGCCACGGTTTCGGGCGTCCCCTGGGCGATAATCTGGCCGCCGCCGGACCCGCCTTCCGGACCGAGGTCGATGACCCAGTCGGCCGTCTTAATCACATCGAGATTGTGTTCAATCACCACCAGCGTGTTACCGCCGTCGCGCAACTTGAAGAGCACCTCCAGCAGTTTAGCGATGTCCTGAAAGTGCAAGCCCGTGGTCGGTTCATCGAGGAGATACAGAACACGGCCGGTCTGACGTCGGGACAATTCGGCGGCAAGTTTCAGTCGCTGAGCCTCGCCCCCGGAGAGAGTCGTGGCCGACTGCCCCAGCCGGAGATAACCCAAACCCACTTCGGCCAAGGTCAGGCTCGGTGCATGGAGCTTGGGCACAGCCCGAAAGAAACTCACCGCCTCATCGACCGTGAGTTGAAGGATATCGGCGATGTTCAGACCTTTGTAGGTGATCTCCAACGTCTCGCGGTTGTAACGCTTTCCGCCGCAGGCCTCACAGGTGACATAGACCGGCGGCAGAAAGTGCATCTCAATTTTGAGAAGACCATCTCCCTCGCACTTCTCGCAGCGCCCGCCTTTGACATTGAAGCTAAAGCGACCGGCGTTGTAGCCGCGGACCCGGGCGGTGGCGACCGATGCGAAGAGATCCCGGATCTCGTTGAACATCCCGGTATAAGTGGCCGGATTGGATCGTGGGGTACGACCAATGGCTGCCTGATCGATGACAATGCACTTCTCGAGGAGCTCCAAATTGCGGATCTCGCGATGGGCCCCAGGGCGCTCTTTAGATCCATACCACTGGCGGAAAAGGGTGCGCCGCAAAATGTCGTCGATGAGCGTAGACTTGCCACTGCCGCTGACGCCGGTCACGCACGTCATCGTTCCCAGCGGGATGCGGGCATCGACATTGCGCAAATTATTCTCGGTGGCTCCAAGTATCTCGATCCATCCCTTGTCCTCGCGCGGTTCGACCCGGTGGCGCGGTACCGGAATGCACAAATCTCCGGAAAGGTACCGCCCGGTGCTGGAGCGGGGGTGGGCCATGATTTCAGCCGGGGTTCCGTGGGCCACCAGTTCGCCACCATGGATTCCGGCTCCGGGCCCCATATCTAAGACGTAGTCGGCGGCCCGGATGGTGTCTTCGTCATGCTCCACCACGATGACCGAATTGCCGGCATCCCGCAGGCGACGAACCGTCTCCAACAACCGGTCGTTGTCGCGCTGATGAAGCCCGATGCTGGGCTCATCCAAGATATAAAGAACGCCCACCAGTCCGGCGCCGATTTGGGTCGCCAAGCGAATGCGCTGAGCCTCGCCACCGCTCAGTGAGCCGCTCTCGCGATCGAGGGTGAGATATCCCAAACCCACCTCGACCAAAAATCCAAGCCGCTTGCGAATATCTAAGATCACCTCTCCGGCGATGCGCCGCTGAAGATCGCTCATAGACAATCCGGCGAGAACGGTGTGGGCCTCGGCAATCGAGAGTCCGCAGAAATCGGCGATGCTTCGGCCAGGAACCATCGAACCCACGGAAGTCTCAGTTCCCAGCGTCACCGCCAGCATCTCCGGGCGGAGCCGCCGCCCCCGGCAGGCATCGCAGGGATGCAGCGTCATGTAGGCTTTGAGCCGGTTGCGGGTAAGCTCGCTCTCGCTGTCGGCATAGAGCCGTTCCAAGTTAGGCAAGACCCCCTCGAAGGGCTTGCTCGTCTTCTTGGGCGCCCCTCCCGACATGAACCAGAACTCCACCTCGTCGGTTCCGGAGCCGTTCATCAACGTCCGCCGGGCCTTCTCCGACAAGTCCTTCCAGGGTTGGTCTAGTGGAGCCTCACAGTGCTTGGCGACGCCTTTGATGAGCCCCTTGTAGTAGCTCACCATCTTCTTGCCGCCCATGCGGCGGTACGGCTGCACGGCTCCGTCTTCCAGCGTCTTAGTTTCGTCAGGGACGATGAGCGACGGATCGAAAACCATCTTCTGCCCCAACCCATGGCAAACCGGACAGGCGCCCTTGGGTGAATTGAAGGAGAAGTGCTGCGGGGTGGGCGTGTCGAACGAACGACCGGTGGCCGGAGAATACATCCGCGTGGAATGCAGGGTTTCGGTCCACGGATCCGTCGGCCGGTCCGGGGCCTGATGCAGCACCTTAAGTCGCCCTTCCCCCCAGCGCAGCGCCGTCTCCACCGAATCGGCCAAACGCACCCGAACCCCCTCAGCCATGACTATGCGGTCCACCACCACCTCAACCGTGTGGGTGGCCTTGGCATCGAGGCGGATGGGTTCCTTCGGATTCAGCTCCTGAATTTGACCATCGACGCGAACTCGGACAAATCCCTCCCGCTGCAAGCGCTCCAGCACGTCGCGAAATTCTCCCCGCTGACCTTCGACCACCGGAGCCAACACCATGAGCCGAGTTTTTGTGGGCAAGAGCGCGATGCGATCGACGATCTCGGTGGCCGACTGGCAGGCCATGGGCGTTCCGGTCTCCGGATCGTGGGGCTGACCCAAGTGCGCGTAGAGAAGCCGCAAGTAGTCGTAAATCTCCGTGGTGGTCGCGATGGTCGAGCGCGGATTGGTTCCGCTGGTTCGCTGCTCGATGGCGATGGCCGGAGACAACCCCTCGATGTGGTCGACCTCGGGCTTTTGCATCTGGTCGAGGAACTGCCGTGCGTAGGCCGAGAGGCTCTCCACGTACTTGCGTTGCCCTTCCGCAAACAGCGTGTCGAAGGCCAGCGAGGATTTTCCAGAACCACTAGGCCCGGTGATAACCACCAGACGATCCCGTGGGATCTCGAGCGAGAGATTCTTGAGGTTGTGCTGCCGTGCCCCGACGACACGGATGAACTCCTTCGACATGAGGCTCAAGCTACCGCTGGAATGCCGCCGAGGAAACCCATGGAAAGAAAAAAAGGGACCGATCTTGCGACCGACCCCTGTTCGAGTGAGGCCGAAGCCTCAGCCCATTACTTGATGAGGCGGAAGAACGCCGCGGCGTTGCCCGCCGGGACGGTCACAGTGCTAGCACCGTTCGAACCCGTCACGTCAGCCCAGACGCCACCGAGGGTGGCTGCACTCTGGAGCTTGACGCCAGTAGCGCCGGCCCAGGTGATGGTGACAGTGCCGCCCGCGGCAGTAATGCCGTTGAGCTTCAGGGTTGCCGGGGCTGCACTCACGATGCCAGCGCCGGCGAGGGCCTTGGCATAGAGACCGGCCACTTCGACACCGCCCAGAGGACGGCTCCAGATGGCCAACTCGTCGATCACAGCGTCGATCTCAGCCGCGCCACCGTCGGTGTACTTGCCGGTGCCGTCCTGACCGATGTTGATGGCGAAACCGAGATCATCGGTATCGAACGAACCCTTAGTAGCCAAGGTGTTGGACTGGACGAAGCTGCCATCCAAGTAGGTGTCGGACTTGCCGGCAGCGCGGTCGGCGGTGACGGTGACCTGATGCCACTGGGTGTCGTTCAGGCCCAGCGCCGGGGTCTGGCTGTACTTGTCAACCGAGCCGCCCGGACCACTGAACTGGTTGCGCACCTTGCCGTCGCCCTGAGAGAAGATACCCCAGCCGCGGTTGTTGTTGCTGTTCCAGTCCTTGTTGGAGATGAACGCCTGGTCATCAGCCTGGCTGTTGAGCTTCACCCAGAACGACACCGTGAAGCTGACGGTGTCTCTGAACTTCAGGCCGCTCGGGTAACCGAGGGTGACGTAGTTGTTGACCGAACCATCCTTCAAGTTGTTGACGCGGATGGCCTGGCCGATCGGACCGGCTTCGAACTTGGGCGTGCCAACCGCCGAGGCGACCACACCCTTGCCCGACTTGTCGGCGTAGGTGCCGTCAAACGGCAGGTAGACTTCCAGGTTCTGGGTGATGACCGGCACCTTGATGCTCTTACCGGCATTGCCGAGGCTGAAGAGCGCCGAGGCTTCCTGCGAATTGAGGGCGCGGTTCCAGACGGCGACTTCGTCAAGGACGGCGTCGAGTTCGGCAGCGCCACCATCGGTGTACTTACCGGTGCCGTCCTGACCGAGGTTCAACGCGAAGCCGAGGTCATCGGTGTCGATGTTACCCTTGACGGTCATTGGGCTGGAGAGCGCCAGGGCGCCGTCTACGTAGGTGTCGACGTTGCCGGTGCGGGCCACTGCGACGGTGATTAGATGCCAGGCGCTGTCCGGCAGGTTGGCTGGCGGGTTCTTGCTGAACTTGTCAGTCGATCCGTTCGGGCCGGTGAGCTGCACGCGGATCTCGGAACCGCCCTGGGAGAAAACGCCCCAACCACGGTTGTTGGCGCTGTTCCAGTCCTTATTGGAAATGAAGGCCTGGTCGTCGGCCTGGCTAATTTGTTTCACCCAGAACGACACGGTGAAGTCCTTGGAGTCACCGAACTTGAGGGCGTTCGGGTAGCCGAGGGTCACGTAATTATTGAGCGAACCATCCTTGAGGTTCTTCACGTGGATACCTTGACCGCGCTTGCCTGCCTCGAAGCTCGGGAAGCCGACCGCCGAGGCGGTGACATTGCCCTGCAAGTCGCTGTAGTTGCCATCGAACGGCAGGTAGGCCACCAGACCGTGGCTCAGCACGGACGGATCAGTCAGGGACGAGCCGACCGTCTGAACGGCATCGGCCGAGGCTAGCACCGGTGTCGACATCATGCCCGTGGCCATCGCTAGGGCAGCCGCCAGGGATGTTCTTCGGATGTCGTTCATGATGTTGTTGGAAGGAAAATGAGGGTGGAGAGGTTAGCCAACGTGGATATCTTGAGCGGCTTGTCCGAGTTGGACTTGAAATCTTTGACTGCGTAGTGGTTCAGTCCGTAGCTAGAGTTAAGCCACCCGTCCATGGGCAACTTCGGCCGGGAGTCGTCGTCGCGCCCGTCGTCGCGCCCGTCGTCGCGCCCGGGCATCGACCAATGCGTCGGGTTCCACCGAAATTGGAAAT
This sequence comes from uncultured Verrucomicrobiota bacterium, assembly GCA_903854475.1. Taxonomy (GTDB): domain Bacteria; phylum Verrucomicrobiota; class Verrucomicrobiia; order Limisphaerales; family UBA9464; genus SXXZ01. Next base: position 3,512 of record CAINWP010000030.1, on the reverse strand, counting down.
GTAAGCCGTTGCCCAGTAAGCTCGAATATCGGAGGGCTGAAGGATTTCCTGCGAGGCCGGTGAGGCGGTCCACTTGGCCGTCATAGCGCAAAGCTCAGAAAATACGCGAGCAGGTGCGCATCGGCTCGCTCGGTCTTTTGATGAAACACGGACCGCTCGGAGATCGGTCCCTACCTAGGAGCCGGGTCGGCACACGCGGACCGCTCGGAGATCGGTCCCTACCTAAGAGCCGGGTCGGCACACGCGGACCGCTCGGAGATCGGTCCCTACCAGGGAGGCCTCGGGCGGCCTCCGGAGGGCCAAAAAAAACTGTCAGTGACGGTGTGAAAACCAATAAAACCTGCCGGTTTAAAAACCACTGAAAATAACGAGGAACCTTATTACATTCCGAACGGCCGTCCCAAAAAATTCTAGCTCAAAGGACTGCCCCCCACGCGGACGCCCTGCTGTGCGCACGGGAGTTGCACCAAGCCTGCCAGACCGCCGAGGGTGAGGGCGGTGGTGCTCGCATCCCGCTTAAAGTCGCCCATTTCGAAAGCCTGCGGCAGGCCTCTCGGCAAGTGCCCGATCCGTGCGCCGCCACCAACCGGCGGCACCCGCTCCCGGCCATGCTGGGGTTGATCGCGCTAGACCTACTCATGGTTTTTACCCTCCGGAGGTCGCCCGAGGACCTCCTAGATAGGGAGCATTCTCCGAGCGGTCCGTCCCTACCGACGTGGCGCTTTCGGAGAAATCGCCCTGCCTCGGAGGTGCTTGGGTAAGGCGGAGTATGTAGCGGGAATCCGGAATGTAGCCCGATGAGCCTCCTAGTCCGATCATGCTACTATACTATTTAGGGACTGATCTCCGAGCGGCCCATGTCTGCGGACATAGCGCACTTCTTCGAACTCTACCACCGCCACCCAAGCCGCGCCCTTCGATTGATTCTCGACTCCGGATCTGTACTAAGAGCCTGCCAGCCAAACGCCCTGCTGGAGCAGAGCGAACCGCTGATCTAGCGATCCATAAGAGGAACCATCGAGTCCATGCGAAGTTGTCACAGTCCCACCAAAATGATTACGCCTCCGGTGGGATGTATTTGCGGACCGTCAGGTACACGAGCCCGCCGATTGCACTCCAGGCTAGGTTCAACGTGTAGCCCAGCAACGAGAGCGACAGCGCCTCGGCCGGCTTAACCCCAAAACCCGGGAAGTCCACGGCGAGCAGCACGACGAAGAGGTTCTCACGAACGCCCAGGCCACTGGGGGTAATCGGCAACGCCGCCAAGCACACCACCGCCGGCACCACGAACCACAAGTTCCATCGGGGGATTTGTAATCCCAACCCCGAAGCCAGCGCCGCAAACGTGCCCACGATGGCCAGGTTGATGGCGATCGACAGCAACGCGCTCCGCCAAAGGAACCCCGGATTACGCCCAAAAAGTCGGCATGACGCCAGAGCCCTCAAGGGAGCCTTCATTTGCGGGAAACGCCCCATCCACCGGCTCAGGCGCCCCTCCTCCGAAAGGATGTCTGTGAAGAACCCAGCACCGGCACAAACCAACGCCACGACCATCATGCCAAAGATCGCCAAACCCACCCCGTCATAGCGACGAAATCGCACGAAGAGCGGCCAGTTGGGAACAGCAAAGATCATCGCAAACACCAGCAGCGATAGGATACCGATCAAGCGGTCCACGAACACCGTGAGCGCCGCCTCTGCTTTTTTATGACGGGTGCTTCGCGCGGCCGCATAAGCCTTCCAGACATCGCCCCCGGTAGACCCCAACAAAAAGGCATTGAAGAAGTGCGCCACGAAGGAAAGCCGCGTCACCTCACCCAGGGGCAACTCTAGGCCTTGGACCCGAAGGGCCTCTCGCCAACGAAGCCCCCCCAGAAAAATCAGGGCACCACAGAGGCCAAAAGCCAGCCCCAGACTCCCGGGATCCAACCGACGAGCCATCTCCAAAAGCTTCGCAGGGCTATGGGTCCAAGCATATTGACGCTGCTCCCAACGCCCCATGGCATTCCAGGCCTCGGGCTTCCCTTGAGCCAAAAGGTCGATCTGGGCTTCATTGCAAAAGATCGCGTGGAAGATGACCGCCAAGAGGAGTCCACAGACTGCCAGGCGAATCAATTGCCCGAATGTTCTTCGGGAGGAGTTGTCGGGCGGAGAATCCATTGGGACTACTCCGGCCCCCAGACGGATCGAATATGGGCATATCCCTGGGTCACATCTTCCGGCGCCACCCCAGGATTCAATTCAATGACCTTGATGTGCTCCGGGCCCACGAACGGCTTGAGGGCGACATAATCAATAACACCCGCACCGGGCGGGGCGTGATCGTGGGCTCCATCGGGTGTGAGCACCACGTCATGGATATGCAGTCCGCCCAAGCGCTCGGACAAGCTCTCCAAGTGCATGCGGTGATCGATGAATCCCATCTGGTGCTTGATCTGGGCATGGCCGCAGTCATGCCAGTAGCGGACGTTGTCTGGCAACTGGTCGAGGAAGAAGAGCATGTCGTGATCGAAGGGGATTTCTTCGACAGATTCCCGGTTCTCAATACCGAGGAGGAGGTTCTTCTCTCCAGCCACCTCTGCCAATCGACGGATCATGTCGATGGCCAACTCCATGGGTTGCTCCTTGCGGGCCTCACGGCGTTGCTCCAACTCGGCCATGAGTTTGATGTACTTCGGTGAGTCCTGCTTTCCAGCGGCGGCGAGGGCTTCGAGCTTGTCCTGATAATGGGGATCTCCGAAGAAGCCGGAGAGATCGACGGCCCCGGAGTGCAGCACGATCAACTGAGCTTTCAGGCGCTCGGCTGTCTCGATGGTCTTGATAGAGTGCTTCCAGGCTAAATCGCGCTCGCGCTTTTCGGAGGCCGAGAACTTGAAGAGATTTGGAGCAGCGTGGCTCACGCCCATCGGCAACGGGCAGAAATTGTGCAGAGTACTAATCTTAATCACCCCGGCAGCCACGGCATCGATAATCCCCGGTATCAGGCTGACGCGGATTCCGTGACTCAACTCGGCATACTCGAAGCCCAGGTCCCGAATCTCCCGAAGCATATCACCCCCGTCTTGGTGGCGGCTCGAGTTCCAACAGGTGGATAGAGAATACATGGTGTAAGGTCTTCTGGCTTTAAATTCAGGGCTCTATACTCAGAGTTTTAGACTCAGGGTTCTAAACTCCTGTTTGGAAAACAAAAAGGCCGAATGCGTTCCCGAAGGAAAGCATTCGGCCCTGTTGAAAGCAAACCGCCTTACAGCGGTCGCGCCGATCTACTGACCATCACTGGTCGGCATACCGGGCGGATAGCATTGCAGAGAACTTGGAAACCTTCATCTTACGACGCTTGGTTTCGCTGGGCTTCTCATAATGACGCTTCATGCGCACGTCACGGAGAGTGTTCTCGCGGTCCACCTTCTTCTTCAGGCGGCGCAGCGCGCGATCCACGGGTTCGCCCTTCTTCAGTTTAACTTCGCTCACTTCAAAATTCAGCTCCTTCCCGGACCTGGCGGAAACTCTTT
>CAINWP010000029.1 GCA_903854475.1 uncultured Verrucomicrobiota bacterium | reverse complement strand
GTGCGTGGGCTAGGCAGAGCGCTGACTCGGCGACTTGGTGAATCTGATTGTGGGTGACCACCGAGGTGCCGACCCTCGCACTCTGCTCCGGCCACTACCTCGGCATTTCCCCCGCTTTCCGCGCGAACATTGAGAGGTTCGCCTCAGCCGCACTTCCAGAACACGCCAAGCCCTGCCTAGCTCGAGCAACCTTCCAAGTGTCTCATCCGGTGTCACCGATCCACATCATCTTGTGGCCGTCACCTCCCCCCTTTCTCACTGAAAACAGTGAGGAATCAGAATTTGGACGTTCGGTCTTTAGACACAAAACCCCAACCGATTAAATAAACGGTTGGGGTTTGTTGGCGCTATTAAGTCGTTCGTCTCGGCCGCTATTCAATCAGCCGGTTTCTCGAATCACTGTCCCAAATTGGGGAAGCCCACCGGGGCAGAGATCGCGTCTGCATTGTCGGCAGTCGCGTCCTTCTTGGGGTCCACCATGAGCTCCGAGCGTTTCTTGAGAATGGAGTCGATGCTCCACTTGCTGACGAGATAGGTCCACCGGCCACGCGATTGCTCGGCTGCCAGTTTTTCCTGCTGCTTCTTGAGCTTCTCGGCGAAGTCCTTGTTGAACTTCTCGGCCTCCTCTTTCTTCTCGTCCTTCGCTGGATTCCGTTGGGTGAGCAACTGGGCTTCGGTAGAGAACTGAACGGGGTAGCGATCGCCTTCCTGGGCCTTGCCGATCTTGACCGTGTAGGTCCAACCGTTGGAGGTGCGGATCTTCGCCTGCACCGGATGGTCGAGCCCGAGGGCCGCCGGTTGGGCGTCGAGGATCACGTCATCGAAGCTGGGAGAACTGAGCAGCGAACTGAAGATTCCGGTTTTGGCCGTGTCTACCTTCTCCTCAGGCTTGGCCCCGACCAGGGTCCATTCGGAGAACTCATTGGTGCGGGTCAGGCTGAAGCTGTTGGTGGCCTCAGGATGGGTGATGGTGACGGAGACGGGTTGTTCCACCTTGAACCATTCCTTTTCCAGCCACTGATCGGGCTTGGGTTCGGCATTGGCCAAGGGTTCGTTCACCAAAGCCACGGTCTCAATTTTGTTGTCGACCATGATGTACCGGCCGATGGGCCAAGCTCCACCCATGCCTCCCATACCGGGGTCTTCTTGGCCGCCGCCCTTGGTGTGCTTTTTGCCCAGAAGCAACGACCGGGTGGTCTTGCCGTCGGCACCCAGCAGTTCTACGAGCACTCCCGGACCTTTGTCTGGAGCGATGAGTTCAAGTACCGGCAATCGGGATGGCCCGATTTGCACCGGTTGGGTGGCCTTGAGGTCTACCAGCTTCCGGACGAATTCTTGGATGGAACCGAAGTTGGCCGGGTAACCGCCGCGCTCCTTAACCGTCCAGTCGTTGCCGGACTTGAGGATGTTCAATTGGTTGGTGCCCTGGGTGATGCGCAGCCCCGAGAGGGCGGAGGCATCGAACCCAGGCAGCACGGCTCCCCCGATTTGGGACGAGGATTGTTGGTATCCGGCCGATTGCTGATTGCGGACATAGAGGCCCGCCCCGCCCAGGGCGAGACCGACGGCGACGAGGATGGCCAGTTGTTTGGTGTTCATTTGGCGTTCGTGCGGTTTTTACGGGCGATGGCCAGGGCAATTCCTGCGGCGGAAACCAGCAGGGGCATCGCAGCGATATTTAGCCATTTGACCCGATTTTCGAGATTTTTGACGTCCACATCGAGGTTGCGGCGCTCCTTGCGGAGGTCTTTCCGTGCCTCGATTTGCTGCTTCTTAAAGTTGGCAATGGCGTCCTGCTGATCCTTGGTGAGGATGATTTTGGAGGTGTTGCCCTCTTGCTTGATTTGAACGTCGTTCAGCTTGCTCTGAAGTTGTTCAACCTTTTTGTTGAGACCTTCGATCTTGCCCTGATAGCGGGCGCGTGCCTCGCCTTCCATCCTTTGGACGACAGTGAACGGACGGCTGACTGAGGCTCGGCCGCGGGCTCCCACCAAATTGACGTCGCCGGAGGCCTGCTCTACGAGGTTTTGCACCAGTGCCAAATTGCCGTTGCGCGGCATGGCCATGCCCAGCATCGGGTTGACCTCGACGGAGTAGGCATCGTTGAGGAAGTCCACGTCACCGAAGAGGTACACGACGGTATCGGACTTGGCTTCCTTCAGGCTGGTGGCGTTGGTAGCTCCGGGTTTGCCATCTGGGAAGGCGGTCTTGAATTTGCCCGACAGGCGGAGGGCCAGCGGGTAGTTAGTCTGTGACGGAGCGAAGTCATCGAGGATTTTGGCGCCGTTGAACTGCGAAGTCATGCCATCCACCAGTTGGGAATCTTTGGAGGACTTAAGCAACACGTCCGCACGCAGGCCCTCGGCCGGCATTCCGGTGAACGCACCAGCGAAGGGAAGCCACAGGTTGTCGCTCTGACCGGTGACAGCATCGTCACG
>CAINWP010000028.1 GCA_903854475.1 uncultured Verrucomicrobiota bacterium | reverse complement strand
CGGAGAAATCGCCCTACCTCGGAAACGCGTGGGTGAGGTTGAGTTTGCGGCGAGAATCTAGGATGTAGCTCGATGAGCCTCCTAGGCTGATCCTGCTCCTAGGTAGGGACCGATCTCCGAGCGGTCCGCGTGTGCCTACGCGGCGCTTTCGGAGAAATCGCCCTACCTCGGAAGTGCGTGGGTAAGGTTGAGTTTGCGGCGAGAATCCGCGATGTGGCCCGATGAGCCTCCTAGGCCGATCCTGCTCCTAAGTAGTCATTCTTTTCCTGACTTCACGGGGGCGATTTTTTCGCGAACGCGAGCACTGGCACGAAGCCAATAAATCAATAACAACAAATTAGAAACACTGCCCTCGCGGTTTCCTAACGCGAGGTCCTTGACTTGCACCACTCCCCCAACACCATCGGGATGCTCTTCGGGCGAATCGAAACGTCGAGCTCATAGAACCCTTGCCCGGGGATTGAATTAGAACGCCACCATGAACCCACGTCCGAAGACTCGATCGGTGACTCTCGGTCTTTTGCAACATGCCTGCGGGCCCGATCCTGAGGAGAATTTGAGGTTGTGCCTGGAGGCGGGCGCGCAAGCAGCAAAGAATGGAGCCAACATCCTTTGCACCCAGGAATTGGTCCGCTCACACTATTTCTGCCAGTCGGAAGAGCACCGATATTTCGACCTCGCAGAGCCCATCCCTGGCCCCAGCACGCAGGCGTTCCAACGTCTCGCCCAGAAACACGGGGTGGTGGTGATCGCGTCGCTCTTCGAAAAGCGCGCCGAAGGGCTGTACCACAATACCGCCGTCATCATCGATGCAGACGGGTCCTTGCTGGGCATCTACCGGAAGATGCACATCCCGGATGATCCCCTCTTCTACGAAAAATTTTATTTCACCCCGGGGGATACCGGGTTCCGAACTTGGGACACCCGCTTCGGTCGCATCGGTGTGCTCATTTGCTGGGACCAATGGTACCCTGAGGCAGCTCGGCTCACAGCGATGAGCGGGGCTGAGATTCTCTTTTATCCCACCGCGATCGGTTGGCATCCTTCCGAAAAGGCCGAATACGGCATCCATCAGCACGGTGCCTGGGAGACCATCCAACGCTCCCATGCGATCGCCAACGGCTGCTACGTGGCCGCCGTGAACCGAATTGGTTTGGAACGCCCCATTGGTGGCGATGGGCTCGAATTCTGGGGGCAGAGCTTCGTCGCAGGCACCAGCGGCCAATTGCTGGGCAAGGCCTCGGTCGACCGGCCTGAGAATTTGTTGGTTTCCGTGGACCTAGCAAAGGTGGACGTCACTCGGACGCACTGGCCCTTCCTGCGAGACCGCCGCATCGATGCCTATGGCGATCTCACACGACGCTACCGGGACTAACTCCGGACGCCCGGAGGCGCTGAGCGGGCGCTGTTTGGTGATCATCGGAGGGACTCGAGGCCTCGGTTGGTCTGCGGTGCAAGCCTGCTTGCGCGAGGGCGCCCGGTTGGTCGTGGTGGGGCTCGACCCCATCCCGGAGGTTCCACAGATCGAGGATGTGCACGATCGGCTGGAAGTGATTTTGGCCGATGCCCGGGACGCCGGGGTGGCTGATCGTGCCATCGAGCGGTGTGCACAACGGTACGGCCAGTTTCACGCGCTGTACCACGTCGCTGGAGGCAGTGGACGGGCCTGGGGTGATGGACCCTTGCACACCATTCCTTTGGAGGGTTGGCAGCAAACCTTGGAACTGAACCTAACGACCGCCTTCCTCTCCAACGGCGCTGCGATCCGCTGGTTCCTTCGCGAAAATCAACCGGGGTGTATCCTGAACTGCGGATCCGTGTTGGCCAACTCCCCTTCCCCGAACTTGTTCGGCACTGCAGCTTATGCGACTGCCAAGTCTGCTCTGGTGGGCCTGACTCAGGCCTCGGCGGCCGCCTATGCCCCGCACAATATCCGTGTGAACCTTCTGGCTCCGGGACTCACCGCCACCCCTATGTCCCTGCGGGCCCAATCCAACCCCGTCATCCAGGAGTTCATCAGCCGCAAGCAACCTCTGGACGGCGGTCGCATGGGTCGTCCGGACGACCTCGATGCGGCGGTCATTTGGCTCCTCTCCGAAGGCAGCCGCTTCGTCACGGGTCAGGTCATTGCCGTGGACGGCGGGTGGTCGGTTTCTGACGCAGTTCCATCGCAAGGACTCTCGCCCCAATCGGGTTCAGCACCCCTGGCTTCATGAATTCAACCTCAGAAACTGAACCCTATTTCTTGGGTATTGACCTCGGTGGGTCCTGCATTAAGTCGGTGGTCGTGAACGCCAACGGCAAGACCTTGGAGCACGAATCCATGCCCTTTGAAGATCGGGCGATGGAATGGGCCGACCGGATCCGCGATCGAGTGGAGTCCCTTCGCCTCCGTCGAGGTGAACCAGCGGCGGTGGGGCTTTCGGCACCGGGGCTGGCCGCCCGGGATGGTCACTGCATCCTCCACATGCCCGGGCGTTTGCATGGGTTAGAGGGATTGGATTGGCAGCGATTTCTAACTGTTCCAACCCCGGTTCCCGTGCTCAACGACGCTCACGCAGCCCTCTTGGGAGAAGCTTGGTTGGGAGCGGCCCAAGGGTTGGAGAACGTGTTCATGCTCACCTTGGGAACCGGGGTCGGTGGGGCGGCTATCGTCGACGGGCGCCTGCTTCGTGGAAATTTGGGGCGCGCCGGGCACTTGGGACATATCACCCTCGATTCTCGAGCCCAAAACGACGACGTCGGAACACCCGGATCTCTGGAAATGGCTATCGGCAACAAAACCCTGACCGAGCGAAGCCATGGGTGCTACACCTCCACCGAAACCTTGGTTCAAAACGTCCGAGCGGGCGATCCCAAAGCGGTTGCTCTCTGGCAAGAATCGGTGCGGGGATTGGCGGTGGGCATCAACTCACTCATCAACGTATTGGATCCCGAAGCGGTCATTCTAGGAGGCGGAATCGCCCAGGCTGGGCCTGACCTGTTTGACCGGCTTTCAGAAATCTTGGAGGGGCATGAGTGGCGTCCGAGGGGAGCCCGCGTGCGCCTTCTGCCAGCCGCCTTGAGCGAATTAGCCGGGGCCTACGGCGCGGCGCGTCAGGCCATCCTATCTCGACAAGAGTGTTGACCACTGACCCGAGGCACAGGCCTTGTCGGCGCAGAAATTAGCCACCGCTCCTCCAAGAGGAAACAGACCAACCTTACGGTTCCGATGCTGTTGTAGCCGGCCCCGTTAGAGGAGTGAACTCGGCTGGGCACTCTAAAACAAAAAACCCACCCTGGTTGCCCAAGGTGGGTTTGAATAAACAATCTAAAAATTACTTGCGACGGCGCAAGAGGAGAGCTGCGGCACCGAGAGCGCCGAGAGCGATCGTGGTCGGCTCAGGAACGACAGGAGCGCCGCCGGCAACCAAGTTGAAGCTCTTCAAGCCTTCCATGCCGCCGGGGATCGCCAAAGGATCAGCCGGGATGGCATAGGTGAAGGTCTGGGACAAACCGGTTCCGGCAGTCTTGGACAGAGCCTGAGCGGCGCCGACACCAGCTAGGGCGGAATCCCACACAGCGACCTGCATGGTCACAGTGCTACCCGGAGCGAAACCGGTGAGGGTCGCGATGGCTCCCGGACCGCCGGTGGCGGCCGGATTCCAGGTACCAGGGTAGGTAGTGGTGGAAGCGCGGAACGGGGACGGAGCGAAGGAGCTGGTCAGCGCGCTGGCGGAGGCACCGTACCAGACCTGAGCAACGAAGCTGGTGCCCGTCAAGGGCTTGCCAGACGCGTCATTGACCAAGGCCAAGCCGCGGTTGTTGAGGTTGATCTGTCCTTGACCGAAGGCCGAAACAGCCAGCGCCGAGGCGACAACGAGGTAAGCGAACTTATTCATGGTATATTCTGTTAAGAATGATTAGTTGACAGAGAAGTTCCGAGCGTAGGTGCGAGCAGTGCCCTTGAGGAAGAAGCCCTCGCCCACCTTGACGGTCGGAGCGGAAGGAGCCCAGGCGCCGTCGACGTATTCCTTGGCGGCGAAGCCGGAACCGGTCCACTGATAAACCACATCACCTTCGGCGGCGGTCAAACCACCAGCAGCGGCGTCAGCCAGACCACCGGCCAGAGGCACGGGGACGGTCAGGAGGTTGTAACCAGCGGCCAAAGCCTTGCTGTTGGCCAAGCTCACTTCACCGATCAAGGTGATCGTGGTGGCGGCCGGAACGTTGATGAAGAAGCCTTCACCCGGAGCCAAGGTCATGGCCGGAGCGTCCCAAGCGCCGTCAACGAACGCGTTGGCGACGTACTTGCCGCCGGTGAACTTATAGACAGCAGTGCCATCCGGAACGTTCAGCACGGTGCCGATGGCGTTGTTGCCGTTGTTCAACTGATTGCCGATCAGGTTATAACCCTTGGCGAGGCTCAGTCGGACATATCCAACGATGTTCTGGCTGGTCACCTGGGCGGAGCCAGAGACTGCACCGACAGCCGCGACGAAGGCGGCCAAGAGGAGCGATTTGGTGTTCATTGTGATTTGATTTGTTCCGTGTGTGGGAAAGTTCTGTCAGGACCTCAAGCGAGCGTCAACGGATTTTT
>CAINWP010000027.1 GCA_903854475.1 uncultured Verrucomicrobiota bacterium | reverse complement strand
GCCCGATAAGCCTCCGAGCCCGATTATCCGCCCCCGCCGACGATTCCAATCCGTACCAGTCGATGACTCTCCCGAATGAAACGGTGGAAATAAAAGGTACATCATTAGTTAAAATTTGTCTCAGCTTAAACTCGCCGACACTGCCCAAGAAGCTGTCGGACAAGGCCATCCGATACACCTTGGCTCAGTGGGAAATATTGGTTTGGACCATCGAAGAGGGTAGGTACGAAATCGACCAGAAACGGACGGGCAAATCCCTCGGTTGCAGGCAAGCGCGGCCCGTCGGCGTGGCTGGGTGACATCTTGCGGCGGAATCCGGCCGGTACTGACGCCGCAGAGCCGGAAGCCATAGGCAGCTTAAGGAGGAGTTGAAGTTTTGGGCGGTTGGCACGCGGCGGTGACGGGTTAATCAAACCGACTAGTATAATAGTCAAAAAACACATTTATATCAAACATAATAAATCTATAGCTGCAATAAACACCAATTTTAAAATTATTTTAATAGTTAATAATTGTCTTCAAGACGGCGAAAACTGAGGGAGTCGAGCTCAAACATGGCGCTGTTTTCCTGCCTGAAATTCAAATTTTCGGAGGCAACGCATCCGCATCTATCGGACCTTGAAAGCTCGATCATTCGGCGATCGACCGCGAACACAGAAAGCCTACTGCCGAAGATCCATATTTATAAAAAACGTCAATCAGTTCATCACGCTTGATACGGCTACGCACATGGAATTAGTCTCTTTATAGAAAGTATTCGACTTTTAATAGAATAAAATATTTTACCAGATAACTGTAATAAAAGCCATTAACTGTCATAAATACATTATGCTCACAGAAGGTCCGGATGGTGCGCAGTTTGAACTCGAATTCCCCGTGAACAAAACCGCTCTCGAATCATCCATGGCCAAATCTCAGTTTGAAAAATTTACTGCTAAATCAAATTCTACTTGTCGCAAACCATTCTCCAATCGTGAGGCCCAGTCTCAGGGGACTCCTGATAAAAATCTGTGAAAAACAGAGGGAAAACGGCCTAAAATTGCAATTTGTGCTCTGATTTCAAAACGTCTTTGGCGCCTGTATGAGATTCCAATTGGACTGATTTAAAATTTCATTCTGACTTAGATCGAGATCGTATCAAATTTGAAAACCACTCTCAAATTCATCCAATCGAAGAAACACAGTGATTGAAATAGTCCTTTACACATCAGACGGAACCGTAGAACTATCCCGCCGAAACTAGAGCCGGTAATGCAGGGTCAAAGGACGCTGAGAGATCCGGTTGCCGCTTGAATAGACCACACGAAGAAAATCGTATGACGCCACTGAATCCGCATGTTTCTCCCCCTCGCGGGAGTCGCCTGCTCCCTGCCGAAATCACGCGAACCCGAAAGGCCCTAGTGGCCTCGGCACTCTTGGCCTTGGGAGGTTTGCAAAGTCTCCTCCAGGCTGGGACTATCAACACCGCGACACTGTCCGAGGACACTGCAACAGCGGTTCTCCTTACCGCACCTGGAACCAACTACTCGATCCTTACGCAGCCGGGCAAGGGCTCACTGACAGGTCTGCCAGGTGGGGTGTTGGCCGGTAGCGTCAGTGGCACCTACACACCCGACGCCAACATCAACGGTTCCGACAGCTTCACGTTCCGTACAATTGAGGCAGGGGTGTCTGTCACGAACACCTTTAACCTCACCATCAACCCGATCAACGACGCGCCGGTGGCTGTGATCCCGGTCGTTACGACGCTGGCGGGTCGCGACTGGATCGTACGGACAAACTCCGCCCCGGTCGCCAACGCCCTAGTGTGGAATGCCCTCGCCTCTTCGGCAGACGGTTCCCTGCTAGTTGGGGCGGTCGACGGTGGCAGTCTCTACACATCCAGCGATGCCGGTGTAAATTGGGTTGCCCGCGACAGTAACCGGAACTGGGAGGCGGTCGCCTCCTCGTCCAGCGGCGCCAACCTGGTAGCCGCGGCGGATGGTGGACAGATCTACACCTCGACGGATTCCGGAGTCACCTGGGTTTCCACGCCCTCCGGTACCCGCAACTGGAAGTCGGTAGCGTCCTCAGCCGACGGCCAGAAGCTCTTGGCTGCCGACTACGGCGGCCGGATCTACACCTCCTCCAATGCAGGAGTGGCCTGGGTTGCCCGCGAAAGCGCCCGCCCGTGGTATGCGGTCGCTTCCTCCGGCTCTGGCTCCAATCTGGTCGCCGCGGTTTACGGCGGTGCGATCTACACCTCCAGCGATTTCGGAACCAACTGGGTCTCTCGGACCCCGGACTCCAAGCTGTGGACCTCGGTCGCCTCGTCCTCGAACGGCCAGAAGCTCGTCGCCGCTGCGGTCAATGGATCCATCCACACTTCATCCGACGCGGGCGTCACTTGGGTGCTCCAGTCCGCTTCCGGTTCGCGGTTCTGGACCTCGGTCGCCTCTTCAGGCGACGGCAGCGAGCTGCTCGCTAGCGCCTACGGTGGAAAATTGTACACCTCCGGCGACTCCGGTGTGACCTGGACCGAACGGGATGCCTCGCGTCTCTGGGTTTCGGTCGCGGCCTCGCTGGACGGTGGTCGCCTGGCGGGCGTTGTGGACGGCGGCTTCATCTACACTTCGTCCGACGTCATCGCCCCGGCGACAATCACCGTGGCTGAAGAAAGCGGTTCCTATACCAATGCGAACTTCTTCTCCACCCTCAACGGGGGGCCGAACGAGTCCGATCCGATCACCGCGATCACGGTCTCGACCACTAACAACGACTTGTTCTCGGTGCTTCCGTCCATCAGCAGCAACGGCATCTTGACCTTCACGCCGAAGACCAACGCCTTCGGCAACGCCACGATCACGGTCGACTTGGTGAGCGACGGCAGCCTGACTTCTGTGCCGACGCCCAACAATACGGTCTTAGTTAAAATCACCAACGTTGCGGATGTTCCGACACAAACCAACGTCACGATCACGATCAATGAAGACGCGGTGTACACCTTTAACGCTAACTCGTTCGCCTCCGGTTACGGTGTCGATCACATCGATGGCGCCGAAAAGCTTCCCGCGGTGAGTTACGCCTTCGAAACCCTCCCTTTGGTTGGCATCCTGAAGCTCTCGGGGGCCCCTTTGATCGCCAATCAGTCGGTGTCGGTGGCTAGCTTTACCAACCTGACCTATGAGCCGGCCCTCAACCAATTCGGTACGACCAGTTTCCGTGTGACGGGGTCGGATGGTTCCCGCTCCACCCCGGGAGGCACCAACGCTGCGACGATTACTGTTATCATCACGGGAGCCAACGACGCTCCGTTCGCTGTGCCCCAGGCGGTCAGCACGCTGGAAGACACCGCCTTGCCCATCACGCTCAACGGCACCGATGCAGATAGCAACGCGCTCTCTTACACCATCGTCACCCCTCCGACCAAAGGTTCGCTGAGCGGCACGCCCCCGGCTTTCACTTACATACCGTCGAGCAACTTCTCCGGTACCGACAGCTTCACCTTCCTCGTGAACGACGGCACTGTGGACTCGTTGGTAGCCTCCGTGAACATCACGGTGGTGGCGGTCGACGATGTCCCGTTACTCGCCAACGTGTTCGTTGCCGGAACCGAGGACACCGCGGTTACATTTAGCAAGGCAGTGTTTGAGGCTGCCTACAGCGACCCGGTTGAGACCAACGCCTTTGCAAGCCTCACCATCGTCTCTCTGCCGCTCAGCGGTACGCTGACCGTTGGCGGGTCTGCTGCCACGGCCGGACAGGTGATCGCGGCTGACGCACTGGGTACCTTCTCTTATGTTCCCGCATTGAACGAGAACCTTGCCAAGAACTTCGTGGTGCGTGCCTCCGACAGCGGTGGGGCCTCTTCGGCACCGGCAACGGTGACCGTGGTGCTCGCGCCCACGCCTGACCAGCCGTCGCTCGCTGCGGTGAAGATCGAGTTCAATGAAGACACGACGAACACCCTCTCTGCGGCTAGCTTCGCCGCGAAGTTTTCCGATCCGGACGGCGGATCGTTGGACAGCATCAAGATCCTCAGCGTGCCGGCGGTTGGCACGCTCAAGCACGGTGCGACCAACGCGGTCGTCGGATTGGTCCTCCCGACCAATCGGATTCAGGAGCTCAGCTATAGCCGCCCAGCCGACGACAACGGCGATGCCACATTCACCGTGACCGCCTCCAATGGAGTCTTCTCCTCGGGCGAAGCTGTTGTGACCCTGAGCGTATTACCGGTGAATGACGTGCCGACCGCGAAGATTCCGACACTCACCCTTGTGCCCGTGGCGACCGATCTGACGAACAGACTGGGACCGTTGAACTTCAAGTCGGTGGTCTCGTCGCCGGACTTCTCGAAGCTGGCGGCGGTTGCCGACAACGACCAGATCTACACGTCCACCGATGGAGGTACCATCTGGACGCCTCGTGAATCGATTCGCAACTGGAACAGCATCGCGGCTTCGACCAACTGGACGGCTTGGGGTGACACCACCAACAATTTGGCCCCTCAGGTGATCGCGGCCTCGGTCTTCCGTGGCAAATTATATATCTCCCTCGATGGCGGCACCAACTGGACGGCACGAGAAAACGATCGTCAGTGGCGCGCTGTGGCAGTTTCTGCCCAGGTGGCGACCAATGCCCTGTCCACCAACTCCGTGGCAACGATCGCCGCCGTGGTTAATGGCGGACAGATTTGGGTGTCGCAAGACACGGGAACCAACTGGACCCGCCGCGCGGTCAGCGACGGTTCGTCGACCAACCTGCTCTGGTCGTCAGTGGTTGTTTCGGCCAACGGCAGCCGTGTAGTGGCTTCTGTGTATGGCGGAAATATCTATACCTCGGCCGACCGGGGAACCAACTGGACTGCGGTGGCAAGCCCGCGTCTTTGGAACAACGTGGTGGCGTCTTTCGACGGCACGCGGATCTTGGCGACTGAATTCGGCGGCTCGATCTGGCAGTCCACCGATTCGGGTGCCACGTGGGCAGCCTTCACATCGGCTCCGACCAATGCCAACTGGGCGTCTGTGACGATGGCTGCCGATGGCACCCGGATCCTCGCGGCCGTCACCGGTGGCAAAATCTATCGCTCGCTGAACTCCGGTGTGAGTTGGGAGGCCGTTCGTGACGAACAGAATTGGTCTATCGTAGCCGGATCGCAGGACCTCAAGAAGGCGATTGTCGCGGTGGCTGGTGGAAACCTCTCTATCAGCAGCGATTACGACATCCCTACGACCATCACGGTCATTGAGGACAGCGGGGCTTATAGCCAGGCGGGATTCGCCACGGCGCCCTCCGCAGGTCCGTCCAATGAATCCTCGCAGGCCATCAGCTACACCGTCACCGGTGCTAGCACCAACCTGTTCAGCGTAGCGCCTACGATCAGCGCCGCCGGCACGCTGACCTTCACCCCGAAGGCCAACGCCAACGGCAGCGAACTGTTGACAGTGGTCGTGAAGGACAATGGTGGAATCACCAACATCCTTGGAACGGTGACGGGTGTGGACTCAAGGAACATCGGCACCTTCACGGTGACAGTGTCGCCTGTGGATAACGGTCCATCGGCCACTGCTCAGACCATCGGTGTCATCGAGGATACGATAGTTAACACGATCACGCTTGTTGGAACCGATCCTGAAAACGATTCGATCACCAACTATGTGGTGGTGGCCTTCCCGACCAAGGGCTCGCTGACCTCCACCACGCCGTCAATCGGTGCGCTGACCTCGTCTAACCGGAACCTGGGTTCGAACCCGGTGCTGACCTACACCCCGACGAACAATCTGACGGGTCCCGACAGCTTCACCTTCCAGGTGGTTTCGAAGGGCATTACTTCCGCAGCGGCCATGGTGTCCATCACGATCACTAACATCAACGATGTCCCGGTCGCCTCCGCGCAATCGGTGACTACCCTTGAAGACACAGCCAAGGCGTTCGCGTTGGCTGGCTCCGACGTGGAGGGTTCGGCCCTCACTTACACGGTGGTGACGCAGCCGACTAAAGGCGTGCTAACTGGCACGGCTCCCGCGCTGGTCTATACGCCAAACCTGAACTTTTGGAACTACAACAACGTGGTTACCAACACTCCGGATTCGTTCACCTTCAAGGTGAGTGACGGCGAGACCAACTCAACAATTGCGACCGTATCGATCTATGTGACGTCTGTGAACGACGGGCCTACGGCCATCAGCCTGATGGGGACCAACGCGGTTGCGGCCATAGAGGATTCTAGCACCAATTTTGTCTTCTCGCTAAGCAGCAGCAGCCCGGAAGGGAAAACGGTGACCTATCAAATCCTGACGCTGCCGACGAAGGGTTCGTTGATCCAGAGCTCGACCACCTTGAGCAGGCTTTCGGACCTTGGAACCAATACGAGCCTGAGCTACAAGCCGGGACCCGACAGTTACGGACCGGACAGCTTCACCTTCAAGGTGAGCGATGGCACGGACAACTCGGCCTTTGCCACGGTGCAGATCAACATCACCAACGTGAACGACATCCCGAGCTTCACGATTCCGATGACCTTGAAGCCCGGTGGCGACAAGGTGGCCTGGGATCTCTTGGCTAACTCGCTCGGCAGCTGGAACGCGCTGGCGGTTTCAACCAACGGCTCGGTCGTAGCGGCGGCCTCCACGACAGATCTGGTCATCTCTACCAACAGCGGGGTCACCCGCACTGTGGTGACCGGCGCTCCTGGATTCGGCGGTTACAACGCCGTAGCTACTTCGGCCGACGGCTCCAAGTTACTGGTGGTCCGCGGCACCGGTTTGCACACCTACTCGGCGGGAATCTGGTTCACTCCGAACTCCTCGAACTCTTTTATCAGTTCGAGCGGCTTAACATCTGGTCTGCCAGCCCTCAACTGGGTGTCAGTGGCTTCGTCTTCAGACGCCACAAAGCTGGCGGCTGCGGCTTCTGGCGACAAGGTGTATGTCTCGAGGAACTCCGGTGCCAACTGGACCGCCTTGGGCGCGTCTCGTGACTGGGAAGCCATCACCTCCTCAACCGATGGCACCAAGCTCGCGGCCGCTGAATACAACGGCCTGATCTACACCTACACGACCGCCGACGGTGGCACCAACTGGACGGTGAAGGCCCGCGGGACGGTGAACCGCTACTGGACGGCGATTGCCTCGTCCGCCGACGGCTCCAAGCTGGCGGCAACGGAGGTAAATGGCCAGATCTACACCTCGGAGGATAGTGGAGTCACCTGGACTGCCCGGGACAGCAAGCGCTCCTGGTCCTCGATCGCCATGTCGACCGACGGCAAGGTGCTTGTGGCGGGTACGCTGGGGGGTAAGCTTTACTACTCGGACGATTCCGGTTTGAGCTGGAGCTCCAAGGAGTCGGACCGTGTGTGGGGCGCCGTTGGGATCTCTGGTGATGGCGGCAACGCCATCGCTGCGGTGATCGACGGTTCGATTTACCGCGCTGCCGGATACTTCACCGAGAGCACCTTCACAGTGGATGAGGATGCGGCGACGACGATGGTCGGTTTCGCGACGGACATCTCTGCAGGCACCATGGAGTCCTCGGATCAGACGGTCTCGTTCTTGGTGAGCAACAATAACACGAACCTGTTCAAGGCGGGTCCGGCAATCAGCGTCGATGGTACGCTGACCTTCACTCCGGCTGACAACCTGTCCGGTTCCGCGCTAGTCACGGTGTTCGTACAGGACAACGGCGGCACCGCCTTGGGTGGCGTTGACAAGAGCACTTCCAAAACCTTTAACGTCAACGTCACCGCGGTCAACGACGCGCCGATTGCCGTCGCGCAAACTGTTTCGGTGGTTGAGGATACGGCCAAGGCCATCACCTTGGTCGGAACCGACGCCGAGAACGTGTCGTTGACCTATGCGGTCGTCCGTCAGCCGACGCTGGGTAGCCTTACCGGAACGGCTCCGAACCTGACATACACCCCGGATGCCAACAAATCCGGAGCGGACAGCTTCACCTTCAAGGTGAACGACGGAGCCAATGACTCGGCAACGGCAACGCTGACGATCCTGGTGTCTTCGGCGAACGATCTGCCGGAGGTTGTGGGTCAGTTGGTGACGACGGACGAAGACGCGCCTGTGGCGATCACGCTCAGTGGTAGCGACGTGGACGGCGACGCGCTGACCTACACGGTTGTGGCTGGCCCGACGAAGGGTGAGCTAACGGGTACCGCACCGAACTTGGTGTATGTGCCGAACTCGGACGTGTCTGGCACGGACAGCTTCACCTACAAGGCGAATGACGGAACGGCCGACTCTGGTCTGGCGACAGTATCGATCACGGTGGCGGCGGTGAATGACGCGCCTGTGGCCGGGACGCTGTCGGTTAAGACTGATGAGGATACGACGGCGATGATCACCCTGCAGGGCTTCGACCCCGAGGGAGCAACGCTGACCTACGTTGTGGTGCGCCAGCCGGTCAACGGTGTGGTGAGCGGCGAAGGAGCGAACCTGGAGTACGTACCGAACCCCGACTTCAACGGCACGGACAGCTTCACCTACAAGGTGAGCGACGGTGCGCTGGACTCGAGCGCGGTGACGGTGGCGATCACGGTAGCCTCGATTGCTGACGGCCCGGTGGCGCTGACCCAGACGGTGAAGGTCGTGCAGGGTAACTCGGTGGACGTGACGCTGAAGGCCTACGACGGCGACAAAGACACGCTGACCTACACGTTGGTGTCGCAGCCGAAGCAGGGAACCTTGAGTGGCAAGGCACCGAACTTGGTGTACAAGGCCAATGCGGATGCGAAGGGCACCGACAGCATCACCTTCCGAGTGAACGACGGAACGTCGGACTCTGGATTGGCGACAGTGCTGATCGTGATTGGTGAGGCATCGACGCTGTCGATCAAGTC
>CAINWP010000026.1 GCA_903854475.1 uncultured Verrucomicrobiota bacterium | reverse complement strand
GTCCGTCCCGACAGACTTTTTACAGGGACGCTTGTTTTGGTTTCTCGCTACTTTCAGTGGGTAGCCACGCTCCCAAGATCGGGGCGGCTTGGAGACCTTTCTAGTGCCAAGCGGGGTCGATCCTCGGCGTCGACAGAATTTGCACCGGTGACACTTGAGAAGCGTTAAGGTGCAATCAAGGTGTTTCGTAAGATTAAGAAACTGCATAAAACCCCTGATTTTCGTCGGTCTCGTATCGAAAGTTCGGGGCTTTCTCATCGCAGGCAAAGTCGTCGTGTCAGCGGGCGGTCAAAACCAGCCAGAGTCTGAGGTGAACAAGTTCACCACCGACGGACGTGTTGAGGTCGACAACAACCATGTCGATAATGCGATCCGGCCCACGGCGCTGGGTAAGCGGAACTGGTTGTTCGTCGGAGAAGCCGGGGCCGGTGATCGAGTCTACCGTCGGCCGGGAATCTATCCGTATGCCTACCTCAAGGATGTCCTGAACCGCCTGCCTTCGATGACCAACCGTCAGCTAGTCGCCCTCCTACCGTAAAACTGGAGACATGCGCATACCCTCGCCCCTAAATCAGCTGCATAAACGTCATACTAAGCAAACTATGGCACCTATGCGGGGAGATGCCTCGGATGACGCTGACGATTGAATTTCATGCTTCCACAGGGGGTGCGCCCTGCCGGGCGCACAATAAAAAAACCGCCCTTTATGGGGCGGCTCTGTTGCGTATCGTTGAGAAATAAATTCTCAAACCTCTAAGCCTTTTGGCTTGATTCAGGCGGTTGGCGCCGGAGCCGCTGCCTCAGGCACCGCGGTGAAATCAACCCATTCCAAGATAGCTAATTGCCCAGCATCACCCTGACGTTGACCCAAGCGTAGAATCCTAGTGTAGCCACCCTTACGGCTCATAAAAGCCGGAGCGATCGTGTCGCACAGGATATGAACGACATCATGTTCCTGTTTCCAGGCCTCACGTAGATCCTTACCCTTGGTAGTCGGTGTGCCCTTGAAATGGCTGCGAGCCTGTTGACGCAAGCGAGCGGCCACCAAACGGCGATTATGAACGTTGGCAGCGGTGGCCTTCGCCTTTCCCGCGGCATCGGAGGTTGAACTCGCTGCAGCGAGAGCCTCGTTGGCGAGTTTTCCCAAAGTCAGGAGCTTCTCAGCGACCGGTCGGGCCGCTTTAGCCTTGGCCAAGGTTGTGGTGACGCGCTTGTGCTTGATGAGAGAACTCACCAAGTTGGCCAGCATGGCATTTCGGTGGTCGCCTTTGCGACCCAGTTTCTTGTTGCGCTTAAGGTGGCGCATAATTCAGTCAGGTTAAGGATTTTTGTTTTCCACCGGCGTCTCCAATAGAGCCGGATCAATATTCATTCCGAGAGTCAGGTTTAAGCCGGTGAGCTTCTCCTTGATCTCGTTCAACGACTTCTTGCCGAAGTTCCGGTATTTGAGCATCTCTTGCTCCGACTTCATAGCCAACTGACCGACCGAGGTTATATTGGCGTTGTTAAGGCAATTGGCTGCACGCACACTCAGCTCAATCTCGTTTACGCTCATATTGAGCAACTTCTTGAGCTTAGCTTTCTCGTCGTCCTGAGGCTTGACCTCAATCTCGAACTCAACGGCGTTCTTGTCGTAACCAACAAAGACATCCAGATGGTGTTGAAGAATAGCTGACGCCTGCGTCAACGCATCGTCAGGAGAAATCCGACCGTCCGTCCAGATTTCGATAATCAGCTTGTCGTAATCGGTCCGCTGGCCAACACGGGCAGCCTCAACTGCATAGCGAACACGAGTCACAGGAGAGAAAAGCGAATCAATGGCGATCACGCCAATCGGTTGGTCGATTTTCTTGTTTTCGTCGCCCGGGCAAAAGCCTCGACCAACGCGAACTTCCAATTCAATCTCAAGCTTCTTCTTACGATCCAGAGTGCAGATAAGTTGACCTGGATTCACGATCTCAATGTTCTGATTGAGCTCGATATCCGCTGCGGTCACTGCTCCTTCCCGGTTTACCGAGAGCAACAATGACTGAGGCTCGCGGGAGTGGGCTTTGAACTTAACCTGCTTGAGGTTCAGAACAATGTCAGTGACGTCCTCGACAGCGCCATCAACGGTAGTGAACTCATGCATCGCTCCGTCAATCTTGACTGAAGTGATGGCAGCACCCTCTAGAGAAGACAACAGAACACGGCGGATCGAATTACCGATCGTGTGTCCGTAGCCGGTCTCAAATGGCTCGGCAATGAATTTGGCGTAGACATCCGTCGCGGTTGACTCCTCTTTGGACAACCGCTTCGGCATCTCGAAGCGTCCTAAGCGAACAGGCATATTTTATGGGTGCAATTTTAATCTGAACCGCATTCCAAAGAATTCCCACCGAGGAATGCGATTCCGTATAATTGCTTTTTTGATCGAATCGGCGACCAGTCCGTTTAGCGGGAATAAAATTCGACGACAGCTTGCTCGTTAGCAATCGGGTTAATCTCGTCGCGAGCCGGAACCCGCAGGAGGGCAGCCGAGAGAGACTCCCGGTCCAACCGAACCCAATCGGGAACAACACGGCTAGTCGAGCCCTCAACATTCTTCTGGACGATCGTCTTGGAGGTAGCGTGATCCTTGACCTGTATCAGATCGTTCACCTTCACGGCGAAGCTAGGAATGCTCACCTTGCGGCCATTCACTCGGACATGTCCATGACACACCAACTGCCGAGCGGCCGGACGTGTCAGAGCAAACCCAGCATGATAGACCAAGTTGTCAAGACGAGTCTCGAGGATCTGCAACATCTTCTCGCCCGTCACACCACGCATGCGTAGTGCCCGTTCGTAGACATTGCGGAATTGCTTCTCTTGGAGTCCATAGAAGAAGCGTAGCTTCTGCTTCTCCATTAAACCGATGGCGTAGTCGCTGTATTTGCGACGAGACTTAGGGCCATGGGCGCCAGGAGGATAGGGACGGCGCTCCAAATATTTGGAGGTGCCGAAAATCGGGGTTCCCAGCCGGCGGCTGATGCGAACGCGAGGACCAGTGTAACGAGCCATTGTCGGAGATAGTTGAAAGTTGAATTACACGCGGCGTTTCTTGCGGGGACGGCAACCATTATGCGGCACCGGAGTAACGTCCTTTATGACAGTGATCTCAAGACCGATTGCCTGCAGAGCTCGAATCGCTGACTCGCGACCTGAACCAGGACCGCTGACTCGAACCTCGATCTCACGCATTCCATGAGACATGGCCTGACGCGCAGCGTCCTGAGCAGCCTGTTGGGCGGCGAAGGCAGTGCTCTTGCGGGAACCCTTGAATCCCACTCGCCCGGCCGTGCTCCAGCCGATCAGGTTTCCCTGTAGGTCGGTGATGGTTACCTGAGTGTTGTTGAAGGTAGCCTTCACGTGGGCAACACCCACCGTAATATTCTTGGCACCTTTAGCACGGATGATCTTCTTAGCATTAGGATCATCTCCGAGCAAGTCTGCAGCCGTCGGTGCTGCAGCCGCCGCCAACGGAGCCTGCGCAACCGCTGCCGCAGGAGCACCACCTTGTGCTTCGGCTGTTGCCTTTTTGGTCTTGGTAGCCGCTTTGGGAGCGGCTTTCTCTGCGGTTGCCTCACCGGCCTCGGCCTTGGGGGCCTTTTTGGCCTTTGTCTCTTCTGCCATAATCAGTTAAACGATGAAATTAAGACTTGGCGGTCGGGTTTCTCTGAACACCCACCGTCTTGCGGGGACCCTTGCGGGTGCGGGAATTGGTCTGTGTGCGCTGACCGCGGACGGGCAGGCTTCGGGTATGACGCTGACCTCGGTAGGACTTGATGGCCTGAAGTCTCTTCAGGTTCATGCCCAATTCACGACGAAGATCGCCCTCAGTGACATACTTACCGTCTTGTATCGCATTCACGATCAAAGACAGTTGCCCCTCATTTAGGGACTTTGCGCGAACGGACGGATCGATGTTGGCGCGCTCCAAAATTTCGAGCGCATTAACCGGACCGATTCCGTAGATGTAGCGGAGCGCGATATCAATTCGCTTGTCCGCAGGAATATCAACTCCCAAGATTCGTGGCATAAAACGTTTCCTATGATCAGCCTTGCCGCTGCTTGTGGCGCGCATTGGAGCAGATCACACGGATCACGCCCTTGCGTTTGACCATTTTGCAGTTCTCGCAAAGTTTCTTAACTGAAGCTCTGACTTTCATTTTCGAAATCTTAAACCCGTCAATACAAGTGACTCTCTTCGTCTCGTGTCAAAATTTCCGGTCCAGAATCGGTGATGAGCACCGTGTGTTCGAAATGGGCAGATACCTGCCGATCCCGTGTGACTACCGTCCAACCGTCATCTAAAATTTCCACCGCCGAACTCCCCATGGTCACCATTGGCTCGATGGCGATGGTCATACCACTCTTAAGTCGAGTCACGGATTTTAGATCGGCGTAATTTGGAACCTGAGGCTCCTCATGAACGTTCCGACCCACTCCGTGCCCGCAAAATTCGCGAACGACACCGTAACCTGAACCAACAACGCACTTTTCGACTGCCCGACCGATATCGACTACCCGAGCGCCCGATTGCGCTGCGGATATCCCTTCATACAGGGATTGAACCGTAGTATCCAGCAACTTCTGGAACTTAGCCGATCCACCACCGACAAACATGGTCATGGCGACGTCGCCGACGAAACCTTGATGACGAACTCCAACATCTATCTTGAGTAAGTCTCCAAACTGCAATCTTCGCCCATCGCCGATGCCATGAATCACCGCCTCATTGACCGAAAGACAGCACTGACCGGGAAAACCCCGATAACCTAAAAACGCACTCGAAGCCCCATGGGAAGCTATCAGGCGACCAACCTCGACATCTAGTTCCCTGGTGGTTAAACCCGGAGCAGCCATCATCGAAGCCCCACGCAACACCTTGCTTGCGATTCGACCTGCAGCCCTCATGGCCCGAATCTCATCGGCTGTTTTGATAGTCGGTCGACCCATGATTTCAGCGTTCTCTCATCTGATTGAGGTGAGTAGCTGCTTTTTCAGTCAATTCACCCTGACTCTGAAACCGAAACTGACAAAGAACAAAAAACTTCAAGCCCTACCGCGGACCTTACCCTTTTTGAGGAAACCATCGTAATGCCTCATCAGCAGGTAGGACTCCATCTGACGCATAGTGTCCAGAAGAACACCAACCGTGATCAAGAGCGAGGTTCCTCCGAAAAACTGAGCCACCAAAGGATCGATCTTAAGGTACGCGCTCATCACAGTGGGGATGATTGCAATCACCACCAGAAACACAGCCCCGGCTAAAGTTATCCTACTCATGGTATTGTGCAGGAAATCGCTCGTTGCGGTACCCGGCCGAACCCCTGGTATATACCCACCGTGTTTTTTTAGGTCATCCGCTACCTGCAGCTCATTAAACTGAGTGGCAACCCAGAAGTACGAAAAGAACAAGATCATCAATCCATATAAGAACAAATAGGTAAAACCCTGTCGCCCCAAATGGCTGGCAATGTAAATCGAAACCTGTTTGCCGAAACCCGCAGGTAAGATCGCTGCCAGTTTTTCAAAAATCATTCCAGGAAACATCAAGATCGCTTGAGCAAAGATCACAGGCATCACACCTGCATAATTGACTCTCAGGGGCATGAACGATGTACCACCAGACATAATTTTTCGACCCACCGCCCGTTGGGCATACTGAACAGGAATCTTCCTCTGCCCCTGAGTTATCAAGACTACTCCCGCTACAACAATAGCCAAAACCAAAACAAGCAGAACGAGATGCAAGAACTTGGAATTCTCTTGTTGAAACATTGAAACCAAGGACTTTCCAGCCATGGGAAGCCGGGAAAGAATACCCACCGTTATCAACAGAGACACTCCATTACCAATACCACGCTCAGTGATCTGTTCACCCAACCACATCATGAAGAGTGTACCGCATGTCAGTATCATCACCGTCTGAATTCGGTAAAGCCATAAATTCTCAGCCGTGACCAAAGACCCGGAAAACCCTTGGAAGGCTTTCTCGGGATTCTCCCACCCGAGAGCCACAATCAAACCGTGGCCCAAACAGAGAAGAACTGTCAAATAGCGTCCATAAGCCACCAACTTAGCTCTTCCACCTTCTTCTCGAGCCAACTTTCCAAGGGGTGCGACCACAGCGGTCAGCAATTGGATAAAGATCGTGGCACTGATGTATGGCATGATACCCAAAGCTCCGACGGCGCACTGCTCGAGGGCGCCCCCGGTGAACATCGAATAAAGCCCAAACACCCCTCCACCAGAAGTCTTGGCCGTCTCAGCGAAGTACAGCGCCAACTTGGAACCGTCCAAACCGGGAACTGGAGTCAATGCGATGACTCGAGCCACAGCTAGAACCAGTGCCGTGAAGAGGATCCGAGAACGAAGTTCAGGAATCTTCAAGCAGTTCGCGAGAGTATTAAACAGTTGGCCAATCATGGACAGCGTGTGGTTAGGGTTACCCTGAAGCTATGCAGTCTGCTTCAGGAGATGACCTCTGCGGTCCCGCCAAGCTTTTCGATAGCTGCGCGTGCCGTCTCACTAAACGCATTGGCACGAACGGTCAATTTTTGGGTCAAATCGCCGCGACCAAGTATCTTAACGCTGTCAAAATTACCATTGGTGAGACCTGCCTGCTGCAAAGCAACCAAGTCTACCACGGCCCCAGCTTCAAAAACGTTTAGATCCGAGAGATTAACAGGAACCACAACTATCTTGAAGCGCTTGTTATTGAATCCACGTTTTGGGATTCGACGAATCAAGGGCATCTGTCCACCCTCGAAACCGATACGGATCGAGCTACCAGAACGGGCGCTCTGCCCCTTGCCACCGCGTCCGGATGTCTTGCCTCGGCCGCTGGATTCGCCCTGACCCAGACGCTTCTTGCGGTGCTTGGCTCCCGGACGTGGTTTAAGATCGTGAAGTCTCATAAAATCAGGCAGTCTTGATGGCAGTGAGGCGGTGCTCTAAACCACGCGCCTTCAGGATTTGCTCCCGAGTACGCAGGCTCAATAGTGCATTCAGAGTGGCTTTGGCCACATTGGAGGAATTCTTGGACCCGAGAGACTTTGAGAGAACGTCCTTGACGCCTGCTGACTCAACAACTGCTCGGACAGTCTTGCCGCAGATCAAACCAGTGCCCGGGCTAGCAGGGCGAAGGAGAACTTTAGCGCCACCGAATTCAGAGTAAACCTCGTGAGGAATCGTGCTGGCTGACAGAGACACCGTGGCGACACGGGAACGAGCGTTTTCGCCGCCCTTTTTGATCGCTTCGCTCACCTCGGCACCCTTGCCCATACCCATACCCACCCGACCCTGCTTGTCGCCCATCACAATGAGGGCACTAAAGGAGAATCTACGACCTCCCTTGACCACCTTGGACGAACGGTTGATATGAATCACCTTCTCGATCAGGCCGTCCTTCGGTTCATCATCACGCTGGTCCCTAGAGGACCGGCGAGGACCACGTCCACGTCCACCGTCGGAGTAACCCCTAGAGGGGCGATCACCACCGAACGACTGAGTGCCACCTGACGCTGGGCCGGCGGGAGCAGCCGGGGCTGCTGAAATGTCTTTTTGGTCTGCCACAAGATTCCTTCAGTTCAAAATTTGAGACCCGACTCCCGCGCAGCATCGGCCAAGGCTTTCACCTTACCGTGATAACGAGAGGCTCCACGATCGAAGACCACCGCTTCTATGCCCTTATCCTTGGCGGCTGCGGCTGCGCGTTTGCCTGTTAGAATCGCGTTGGACGCGTTGGCGCCCCTCACCTCGGTGGGCGCGGCCTTATCACGGGTGCCGACAGCAACGAGCGTCTTGCCCACGACGTCGTCGATGAATTGCACGTAAATATGCTGCCCGGTGAACTTAACGCTCATCCGGGGGCGGGCTGCGGTGCCCGTAACGGTCTTTCTGACCCGCCAGTGGCGCAGTTGGGCCAACCGATGTTTGTGCTCTGTTCTCATTCTAGCAAAATTAACGACAAACCGAATTACTGGACAGTCTTGCCTTCCTTGCGGATGACTTTTTCGCCGACATAGCGAACGCCCTTGCCCTTGTAAGGCTCTGGCGGATAGTAACTGCGAATCTCAGAGGCAACACGGCCCACGAGTTCCTTGTCAGCACCATCAATTGTCAGCTTGGTTCCCTCCTCGATAACTACCTTGATCCCAGCAGGGACCGGATAGTTAATCGGGTGACTGTAACCCAAAGCTAAATTAATCACCGACCCCTGAAGGTTTGCCTTGAAGCCAACGCCTTGAATCTCGAGCTTCTTCTGGAAACCTTCGGAGACACCCTTGACCATGTTGTTGACCAATGCGCGAGCTAGGCCGTGCATCGATCTTGCTTCCGCCGTTTCAGCGGTACGACCCAAACAAACTGTGGTTCCGTCCACCTTTGCGTGAGTGAACCGAGGAAGTGATAGACCAAGATTGCCCTTGGGTCCTTCCACTGTCACCCGATCTCCGGTCACGGAGACTTTAACCTTGGCCGGAATAGGTACCGGGCTTTTTCCAATACGCGACATAACAAAATGCTTTACCAGACGTAACAAACAATCTCACCACCCACATTCTGGCGGCGAGCCTGGGAACCGGTCATCACTCCCTGAGGAGTCGAAAGAATAGCAACACCCAACCCACCCAATACGCGAGGTGCATCGGATCCGGCGACATAGCGACGAAGTCCTGGGGTGCTCACTTGCTTGAGCCCCTGAATGACTGCCTTGCGGCCCTGATACTTGAGACCGAGCTTCAAGGTTTTCAGCTTATCGCCTTCGACTGAAATATCGGATATGTAGCCTTCGCTCTTCAAGACTCTGGCAATCGCCTCCTTGAATATAGAATGAGGAAGAGACACAGAGGGGTGGAGCGCCATACCCGCATTGCGAATGCGCGTCAGCAGGTCAGAAACTGGATCAGCGTTCATGGATGTAGTTAGGACTCGGATTACCAGCTGGCCTTGGTGACGCCCGGGATCAACCCCTGGAGCGCCGCCTCACGGAATGAGAGACGGGAGACACCATACTTACGGATGAATCCGTGTCGTCGACCGCTGACGAGGCAGCGGTTCACAACGCGAACCGGGCTTGCGTTTTTAGGCAGGCTTGACAGGCCGGCGTAATCGCCCTTCGCCTTCATTTCAGCACGGAGAGCGGCATACTTCTTGACGGTCTCCAACTTTTTCTTGTTCCGGGCAAGCCAGGATTTCTTGGCCATAGGATAGATTGTTTATTTTGAAAACGGCATTCCCATCAACTTCAGGAGGTCGTATGCCTCCTCATTCGTCGGAGCGGAGGTCACGATGGTGATGTCCATGCCCTGCTGTCTCTTGATCTTGTCCAACTCAATTTCTGGAAAGATCGTTTGATCGGAAATACCAAGTGAATAGGTTCCACGGCCGTCAAACTGCTTAGATCCAACTCCGCGGAAATCGCGAATCCGGGGAAGAGCAGCCGAAACAAGCCGATCGAAGAACTCATACATCACCTCGCGGCGCAACGTAACCTTGCAACCAACAGATTGTCCTTTGCGAAGTTTGAAATTTGCAATGCTCTTGCGAGATATGGTGACCACTGCCTTGCGGCCAGTGATCATTTGCATCTCCTTGACGGCATCCTCTAAGGCGCCCTTTTCGAGGGAGGCACTGACGCCCATATTAACCACGATCTTCTCGATGCGAGGAATCTGATGGACGTTTTTGTAACCGCGCTTCTCAGTGAGAGCGGGCCGAACTTCTTCGATATACTTCGTGTAAAGACGTGGTTTCATTGGTCTCAGCGCTTGCTAACATTGCGAGCGTCATACTTATCAGCCTTCATCACGTTGGATACGTGGATCGGGGACTCCAACCAGAGGAGAGCGCCGCTCGGGTTCTCCTGGTTCTTTTTGACGTAATGCAGCATTGGTTTGACCAGTCGGCGCCGATCGTCCTGCTCTTTGGAACGTTCGTCGGAACCTTCCAGAATCACGGCCTGCCGTGACGTCATTACTTCCGCGATCTTACCACGGCGGCCTTTGGCCGAACCGGTGATGACGACAACCTCGTCACCTTTTTTCACATGAAATTTGGATGCCATGTCTTTTCCTCTTTGAATCAGATCATTGAATCAGATCACTTCAGGAGCCAGCGAAATGATTTTCATAAACTTCTTTTCACGAAGCTCGCGAGCCACAGGACCGAAGATACGGGTACCCCGAGGATTGTTATCTTTGTCGATGATCACTACTGCGTTGCTGTCAAAGCGAACGTAAGAACCGTCGCTTCGGCGCAATGGGTGCCGAGTCCGAACGATAACGGCGTTCTGCACTTCACCCTTCTTGACGGTACCATCCGGAGCTGCCTCCTTGATATGAACCTTGATCACGTCACCGACGTGGGCGTAGGGCTGATTACTGCCGAGCACACCGATAGCCCAGGCCACCTTGGCACCTGAGTTGTCTGCGACATCCAGACTGGAACGAATTTGGATCATTGAAATTACCTCTGCTCAGTTTTTGACTGAACCTTCGGGCTGGCTTTTGACGGAACCATCCGGGTTCAGGACGTCCACCAACCGCCAAGCCTTGAGCTTGGACAGCGGGCGGGTTTCTTGGATGCGTACCAGATCGCCCACTTGGGCTTGTTTGGTCTCATCATGGGCATACAGCTTTTTGAAGCTTGTGACGACCTTCCGATACTGCGGGTGGCGATAACGGCGCTCAACCTTCACAACGATGGTCTTCTCCATTTTGTTGGAAACAACCTCGCCTATGCGCTCCTTCCGGTGTCCGCGTTCTTCTGTGGATGTCTGTGACATACGGGTCAAGATTTCTTCAAAATTTGGGTCAACTGCGTCTCACCACGCGCGACTTCGCGGCGGATCTCGCGGATACGGTGAGGCTTTTCCAAGCGGGCAGTTGCCTGTTGGAGACGGAGGTTGAACAACTCCTGCCGAAGCTCGCGGCATTTGGCAGCGAGTTCCGCTGCCGTTAGATCTTTAAAATTGCTTTTCGCCATGATCGTCCCCTCAACCCATCTTGTGACGTGAAATGAACTTGGTGGAAATCGGCAACTTGGTGGAAGCCAACCGCATAGCTTCCCGGGCGATTGCCTCGGGAACACCATCGACTTCGAACAAAACGCTGGCAGGTCTAATGACCGCCACCCACGATTCGACACCACCTTTACCAGTACCCATTCGGACTTCTAAAGGCTTCTTGGTGAACGACTTGTCGGGAAATATTCGAATCCAGACCTTGCCGCGGCGCTTCATGTAGCGGGTGATCGCCACGCGTGCCGCTTCGATTTGTTTGGTATCCATCCAGCAGCGTTCAAGCGACTGAAGTCCATACTCACCAAAAGCGACGGTGTTGCCTCGGGATGCCATACCTGTACGGCTTCCACGCTGCATCTTTCGATATTTTACCCTTGCCGGCATCAATGCCATAAACGGTCTCCTAGAAAATGGTTAATTATTTGACCAAAACAGCCTCAGGACGTTTCTCCTCGGGCTTGCGGATATCCGCCTTCTTCATTTCACCTTTGCAGATCCAGCATTTTACTCCGAGCTTACCATACATTGTATTCGCCTCGGCGAATCCATAGTCAATATTGGCTCGTAATGTGTGCAACGGAACGCGTCCTTCGTGGTAAACCTCCACTCGGGCGATCTCAGATCCTCCAAGACGACCAGCACATCGGATTTTGATGCCTTCGACACCTTCCGACATCCGAGCCTCCTGCACAGCTTTTTTCATTGCTCGACGGAAACCGATTCGTCGCTCGAGCTGGACAGCGATGTTCTCAGCAACCAACTGAGCATCAGCCTTTTCGTTCTTGACCTCTTGAATGTCGACGTAGACATCCTTGCCGGTCAGCTTGGAGAGTTCCTCCTTGAGCTTGTCAATTTCAGAGCCCTTACGACCAATGACGACTCCAGGTCGCGCCGTGAATATCGTCACGCGGCAGCGATTGGCAGCCCGCTCAATGTGAATCTTGGGAATCGCTGCAGATCCCAACTTCTTCTTGAGAACGGTGCGGATGGCGATGTCCTCCACCAGCAAGGCACCAAAGTCTCTCTTGTTGGCGTACCACTTGGAGCGCCACTCGCGGTTTACGGGTATCCGCAGACCGATCGGATTGGTTTTTTGGCCCATGTTATTGGTTGTCCGTGAGAATGATCTTAATGTGGCTGCTCCGCTTGAGGATCGGGCCAGCCGAGCCGCGAGCCTTGGGAATGAAGCGCTTAATACTTCCTGCAGTCTGAGCGTAAGCCCGATGCACTATCAGCGTCTCAGCCTTCAACCCGTGGTTGTTTTCGGCGTTGGCAATTGCCGAGGCAAGAGTCTTAGCGACTGCCCGGGCAGACTTGCGAGGTACAAACTTGAGCACCGCAAGTGCCTCCACCGCGCGTAGACCCTGGACTTGTCGAACGACTTCCCGGACCTTCTGAGCGGACATTCTGAAATTCTTGAGTATGGCCTGAACTTCCATAACGTCTGTTCCTTACTACTTGGCTTCGGCCTTGGCGGTGTGAGCGCCGTGTTTCTTGAACGTGCGGGTGAAAGAAAACTCACCGAGTTTATGCCCAACCATGTTCTCTGTTACGAAGACCGGGCTAAATGCTCGGCCATTGTGCACGCTCACCGTCAATCCCACGAATTCGGGGGTGATAGTGGAGCGGCGCGACCAAGTCTTGATTGGAGTCTTGGACTTCGCTGCCTGGGCCTTTTCGACCTTCGAGAGCAGATGACCGTCAATGAACGGACCTTTTTTGAGGGAACGAGCCATATCAGCTTACTTTTGCTTCATTGGACGGCCATCGCGACGAACAACGATAAACCGATTGGATAGTTTGAACTTCTTGCGAGTACGGAAGCCCTTGGACAGCACGCCCCAAGGAGAGGCCAAGTGCTGACGACCGCCGCCACCCTTAGATTTGCCCTGACCACCACCGTTGGGGTGATCGACCGGGTTGCGAGCCATACCGCGAGTTAGCGGACGGTTACCTCGGTGGATCGATCGACCAGCCTTACCCAGAACAACATTCTCAAACTGGGCGTTTCCGACGGCACCCACGGTGACCATGCAGTCTTCGTGAAATTTCCGGATTTCACCAGACGGCAAACGCAGCTGAGCATAGCCAGCATCGCGAGACATCAAAGTTGCTGATGATCCAGCCGACCGAACCAACTGACCACCCTTACCCGGAATAATTTCGAGATTGTGGATAGCGATGCCGACCGGAATCTTAGAAAGCGGCAGTGCATTACCAACACTGGGAGGAGCCGTAGGTCCACTGACCACTGTGGTTCCGACGGTCAGACCTTCTGGGCAAACGATATATCGACGCTCCTTGTCGGTGTACTCCAGAAGAGCCAAGCGGGCACTCCGGATAGGATCGTACTCGACGGAGATCACCTTTGCTTCCATGCCGAACTTGTTCCGGCGGAAGTCTACGGTGCGAACCTTCTGCTTGTGGCCACCGCCACGAGCACGAACGGTCACGCGGCCGTAGTTGTTGCGGCCCCCTGTCTTTTTCCTGGTGTAAACCAAGGATTTCTCCGGACCCACTTTCGTGATGTCCGAATAGTCCTGCACGGTCAGATACCGTGTGGACGGCGTAAGCGGTCTAAACGTTTTCACTGCAAAATAATCGTAGCACGGGAGTTAAATCCTCGTGTGCTTCGCCATCACTCCCTGTTGCGTCGTGCAACTCGGTTTTCGGCGGAGCAGTTTCGTTCTTCACTGGGAAGTGTTAAACGGAGCGCAGAGCTTATGCGTTCCGTGGGTGCCTTCAACACTTTTCTGAAAGTTTTTTCGGAATAGTCACGATGTGATGACAAGAATCGGAGTGTTTCAGTTTTCTGGCTTGTTGGGTTTTGATGGCTTTTTCCAGGGGTTTTCAGGAGGTTCAGGCTCTCCAAGCACTCGATATCGGGTGCGAAAATGCATTTTGCAGATTTGAGGCAAAACTTCGGCTCCTCGGCGTTCCACGAGCTGGCGAGCGGCCTCTTCCACGGCCGCGGATGCACCTCGAGGCAGGGGTATAGAAAAATGAGTTTCGAGATTTTTCATGCGCTGAAGGTACTCGTTACGGGCCACGATAGA
Source organism: uncultured Verrucomicrobiota bacterium (assembly GCA_903854475.1). Classification (GTDB taxonomy): domain Bacteria; phylum Verrucomicrobiota; class Verrucomicrobiia; order Limisphaerales; family UBA9464; genus SXXZ01. The sequence continues at coordinate 25,891 of CAINWP010000026.1, read as the reverse complement.
GGCCGCCGCAACGGCCAGGTCCTCTTCGGCGCGATGGCGTTGGACTAATTCAATGCCTTTTCCAAGAGTCATTAACGCCCGCTCCACCGTGGTTTTGCTCGAGGCGAACTGATCACTGATGGCGCGGACCGGCGGTGGATTCAGCAAAGGGCCGCGTTCCAGTAAGTTTTCAATGGCTCGGGCATGTCCCCAGGCCAGGACGGTATTGACCGATCCATGACGGAGGTGGAGTCGATTGTAGGCCTCATTGCCGATGGCGATGACGCTTACCTGGCACCCAGGGGTCTCGCGTATGGCTCGGTTGAGATGAGTGATCTGTGCATCGCTACCGACGGACTTGGAATCACGGATTCCCACGGTTTTCCAAGCATTTAGCACCGATTTGTTGACATAAACTGCAGCGATACACAGTGGGCCGAAGAAATCTCCCTTGCCGGATTCATCGACGCCAATACGGGCATCGAGCAAACTGGGATCGAGTATACTTTCGTATCCTAAAGTGGCAGCACCTAGAATTTCCGGTTCGAGCACGAACTCGATGAAGTCCCGAGTTCCCTTCCCTTGCACCACCAGTTTTCCGCTGAGATAGAGTGTCACATTGAGATCCTTTTTGGCGCCGCTGATGCGGGCATACGGCACCTCTTTTAGGTCGTAGGGACCGGATTGCAGATGGGCTACGAGTTGGGTCGCCTGATCGGTTGTCAATGTCGCTGTGTGACTGGTCACGGAGGACCGTGGACCCTGGATTGGGCGGGTTGTCGAGTCAGAACTGGCCCCAGGCCGACCGGCACGTCAGCCTTCGCACCATGGGATTGCAACGGCGCGGCACAAGCGGATGCTCTGTTCAAGGTTTAGAGAAATCTTTGGAGGTCACCGCGGAACTGCTGACTCGATGGTTTGACCGGAACGCCCGAGATCTTCCCTGGCGCAGAACTCAAGATCCTTATGCAGTTTGGATTTCTGAAGTGATGCTGCAGCAAACACAGGTGCAAACGGTGATTCCCTATTGGGGCCGCTGGATGGACACGCTACCGAGAATTCGCGATTTGGCCGAGGCGCCTCCGGAACGGGTTCTCAAGCTGTGGGAGGGGCTCGGTTATTACTCCCGTGCCCGGAATTTGCAGCGCGCAGCTTGCCAAATTCTCGAGAAACACAACGGAGTGTTTCCTCAGGATCCGGGTGCAATTCTGTCTCTTCCGGGAATCGGGCGCTACACAGCAGGGGCTATTGCTTCCATCGCTTTGGATCAACCCGAGCCCATCCTGGACGGGAACGTAATCCGGGTCCTCACTCGCTTCTTCGCTCTAGAGGGCAACCCCAAGGTTCGTCCGCTGAATCCGCGCCTTTGGGAGCTGGCATCCGCACTGGTTGAGGCGGCTTATTCCGCCGAACATCTGGGTGATCGGCGGTGTGCGCGGGTCAATCAATCCCTAATGGAATTGGGGGCCACAGTGTGTACCCCGGGGGAACAGCCCGCTTGCGGTGTTTGCCCTGTGGCTGAAGCCTGCGAAGCGCGTCGGCGAGGCCAACAAGAACGATTCCCAGAGCTGCCGCCGCGGGTAACTATCACAGGTCGTTTTTTTGCAACTGGAATCGTCGAGCATCAGGGGAAATACCTTTTGAAACTGCGCGAGGACACGGAGGTGAATCGAGGGTTTTGGGAGTTTCCCAACTGGGAGACAGGCCCCTCCGACCCACCGGAGGCGGTGTTGAGTGAGCGCTTAGGCGTTCCACTCAACCGTTGGTCTTCACTGCCTGATCTGCGCCATCACATCACACGATACCGGATGACCCAACGGGTTCGATGCGCCTCGTTCCTGCCTTCCCCGGACTGGGCCAAGGGAACCTGGCTTTGGGCCACGGCCAGCGAACTGGAGTCTCTGGCCATGACTGCCGCCCACCGCAAGCTGGCGGTTCGTCTGGCTGGGGCTTTCGGGAAAAGCCCGCAATTGTCATAGGAGGCGGTCGGAGCCACTGTAGGCGGACAAGTGAACGACGGACGACTCATAGCCCCTGATTACCCGCATTTTTCGGGCTTCATTTTCAAGATCCAGGCCAACATGGATCCGAAGCATCGGGATCGCATCGCCTTTGTGCGGATCGTTAGCGGGAAATTCGAGCGGGACATGAACGTTTTTCACATTCAGTCGGGTCGGAAAGTTCGCCTGAGTTCATCGCACAAGCTCTTTGGAAATGAACGAGAGACCGTGGATGTTGCGTACCCCGGGGACATCATCGGTCTGGTGGGCCACGACGGCTTCGGTATCGGAGACACTCTGAGCACCGATCCGAAGATTCGCTTCGATGAAATCCCACGCTTCACTCCCGAGGTCTTCGAGTATTTTCACAACCCCAACACAGCTAAATTCAAGCAGTTCCGCCAGGGACTGGACCAATTGCTGTTGGAAGGAGTCGCGCAGGCTTTCCATCTGAAGGACACAGCCAGCCGGGTTCCGCTGTTGGCTGCCGTCGGCCCGTTGCAGTTCGAGGTGCTGCAGTACCGGCTCGAGACAGAATACAACGCCGAGACTCGCCGCGAGAGCGCGCCGTTCACCGCGGTTCGGTGGCTCCCCCAAGGAACACCGGCCGAGACGCTAGACACCCTCTCGTTGCCCACTGGCGCTCGATTAGCCTTCGACATGGATTCCAACCCCGTGGTCTTGTTCCCCAGCGAGTGGTCGTTGGGTTACTTCTCCCAAAATCACCCGACCCTCACCCTGACCTCCCTGGCACCTCCCCGGCTGCACACCCGATAAATTTACGCCGCTCCCATCGATTTGCCTGATATGACTTCCGCCACTGATTTCGCCTCACCGGCCATGCCCGACTCGACCGGCCATTTCGGGCCGTTCGGAGGACGCTACGTGCCTGAAACCCTCGTCCACCCCCTCCAGCAGCTCGAGGACGAATACTGGCGCGCCCAGCAAGACCCAGAGTTCCAGCGGGAACTCGATTACTATCTCAAGGAGTTCGTGGGACGGCCGACACCCCTGTATTTCGCCGAGCGCCTGACAAAGGCTCTGGGTGGGGCACGGATCTACTTGAAGCGGGAAGATTTGCTGCACACCGGTGCCCACAAAATTAACAACGCCATGGGCCAGGTACTGCTGGCCAAGCGAATGGGCAAGACTCGGATCATCGCCGAAACCGGAGCAGGTCAGCACGGCGTAGCAACGGCCACCGTTTCGGCCATGTTTGGCATGAAATGTGTCATCTACATGGGGGCGGTCGACTGCAAGCGGCAGGAACTCAATGTCTACCGCATGAAGATGCTCGGGGCCGAGGTGGTTCCCGTGAAGGCCGGCCAGCAAACCCTCAAGGAGGCGGTCAATGAGGCCATGCGTGACTGGGTGACGAACGTCCGTTCGACACACTATATCCTGGGCACGGCCTACGGCGCCCACCCCTACCCGGTCATGGTCCGCAATTTTCACCGAATCATGGGAGACGAGGCCCGTGCCCAGATCCTAGAACGTGAGAAACGCCTGCCAGACCTGCTCATTGCCTGCGTCGGCGGCGGATCCAACGCCATCGGATTGTTCTACCCATTCCTGAACGATCCCTCTGTGCGAATGCTGGGAGTCGAAGCGGGTGGCGAGGGTATCTTGCCCGAGAAGCATGCCGCACGCTTCCAGGGCGGCTCTCTAGGCGTTTTGCAAGGCACCCGCAGCTTTATCCTTCAGGACGAGTTCGGACAGATCCAGCTCACCCACAGTGTCAGCGCGGGACTCGACTATGCGGCGGTTGGACCCGAGCACGCTTGGCTGAACGATCAAAACCGCGTGGAATACACCTACGCCACCGACACGGAGGCTCTGGATGCCTTCCTGCGTCTAGCCAAGCTAGAGGGGATTATTCCGGCGCTGGAGAGTGCCCATGCCGTAGCGGGAGCCATCCAGCGTGCGCCAACTATGTCCCAGGATGCGGTGATCATCATAAATCTGTCCGGACGCGGTGACAAAGACGTCATGCAGGCAGCCCAAAAACTGGGCATTAGCCTACCAGACTGATTTCCGAAGGGTTTTCCGGGATCCCCTTTACTCAGGAGATCCCTCGTCGCGCCGCCCCAGCAAGGCCTGGGGATCGGGACTGGGAATTAGCGAGGTCCGCTCACGGAGCATCTGAGCCCGGAACAAGTCTCGCTCATCGGAACCTAGCTTCTCGCGAAGTGGATGCGCCAGCTGAAGGTGGGCCGGCTGGCTGCGGAGGAAGAGTTCGTCGGTGAGCGACTTCGGCGTTTTGCCGAAAACCCCCAGGTCAACGCCGAGCCGCAGGAAGCTGATCAGATTCATGGCCTCCTTGGAAGAAATGCTCCAACTGTTTCCCAACACGCCGTAGGCACGACCAATGTGGTTGAGCAATACAGCGGGCTTCTTCTCCATCTGGGAGAGTCGCGCGTTTTCTTCGTGCTCAATGATCTGGAGCAGAACCTTGTTGATGCGTTCGACGATGTCGTTTTCCGGCTCCCCAAGGGTCATCTGATTGGAGACCTGAAAGACATTGCCCAGCGCCTCGGTGCCCTCGCCATAGAGGCCGCGCACTGCCAACCCCAACTTGTTAACGGCTTGGATAATCTGGTTTATCTGCTCGGCCAAGACCAAGCCAGGAAGGTGGAGCATAGCGCTCACACGGATGCCGGTGCCCAGATTGGTGGGGCAGGCTGTCAGGAACCCGTAACGCTCGGAGAAGGCGAACTCGACCTTCTCCTGCAGGGCCGTATCGACGGCATCAATGGCCATCCAGGCCTGCCGCAGTTGGAGCCCGGGCCGCAGTGCCTGAATCCGCAAATGGTCCTCTTCATTGACCATCACGCAGACGTTCTCTTCACGGTTCAGCACAATGCCGCTGCCGGCATTCTTGGCCGCGTGTTCACGGCTGATAAGATGCCGTTCCACAAGCACCTGTTTGTCCAGGGCGGGCAACTTGTCCATCGATTCGGCAAAAATCTCCGGCCCCAGCAAGGTCAGAGATTTGACCTCAGGCATCAGTGTCTCAAAGGCCTTGATTCGCTCCGCCTTCTTGGAATGGCTCGGGAAAGGTACGGTTCGGAGATTTCGCGCCAGACGAACTCGGCTAGAGAGCACGATTTTATCGTGAGGGCCACTGCGCAGGCAGGCCTCGGAGGCGGGGACCAGAAAATCGATAACGCTCATATCGGAGGAATTATTCAGAAGCCTTGAAGGCTTTGATTTCGTCACGCAACCGGGCGGCCGATTCGAAGTCCTCCTGGGCGATCGCTACCTGAAGGTCGCGATTGAGACCCTGAAGTCTGTGCGCACCCTCAAAGGCACTTTTCATCCCTGCCGGCACCTTGCCACGGTGGCGGATATCCTTGTGCATGGTCTTGAGCACCGAATCCAAGCCGTCGGAAAAAATGCCGTAGCAATGAGCGCAACCCAAACGGCCGCTCTTCTTGAAGTCGGCCTGAGTGTACCCGCACTGGTCACACGAGAGGGCTCCCACTGCCTCAGAAGCCTCCTCCATCTTCTGGGCGGCGCCCAGACCAAGAAGGTGATCAGCGATGGCGAAGGCGGCCGGGTCATTGTAGTTCTTGTCCTTCGCACACGCGGCGCAGGCATCGACCTTCTTGACCTTGTTGTCGGCAATTTCGGTCACGTGGACCGTCGCCTCCTTCAGCTTGCAGAACTGGCACACCATAGTTTGCTGGGCAGATATCGATGTAGGAAGAAGCAGAGTCAAGGTGAGGGGTGAACCCATCTCACCGTCTGAAACAGATCTCCAACCATCAAGTTGCTGTCGAGGACGCGGCCTGGCGACGAGGACGCAGGAGGATCACCTTCTTATCGCTCCCATCCACCTCCACGCTGTGGGTTTCGATGTCCGGGTCTGTCTTTAGAGCCTGATGGACAATGCGGCGATCGTAGGCGTTCATCGGTTCCATCTCCATGATGTCACCAAAGCGGCGAACCTTGTCTGCCAACTCAACGGCCCGCTTGGCCAGTTGATCCCGAGCCTCACGACGATAACCACCGACATCCAACATTACTCTGGGCACCGAATCGTCCCCCTTGTGAAGGATCCGGTTGAGCAAGTATTGGATCTCGCCCAATGTCTGACCCTGACGGCCGATCAGCCGGTTGGGTTCATCGGTTTGGATGTCCAGCAGGAGCATGTCCTCGTAGCTTTGCTCGGTGACCGTGGCCTCGAAGCCAAGGGTCTTGAGCATCTGGCAGAGGGTGTCTTTGGCACTCATGGAAAATTAAACGGATCCCTTTCGACGTCCGGGCTGGGCAGGCACGATGACGGCAGTACCGGTTCCCTTCCCCGGTCCTTCGTTCGATTTGGTGATCTTGGTCTGCAGGATGGTCATCAAATTCTGGGTAGTCCAGTACAGCGTCAGGCCGGCCGAATAGTTGTAGAAGAGCACACCGAAGAATACAGGCATGTACTTGAGCATCTTTTGCTGGGCCGGATCCATTTGCGGCGACACCGGTGTCAGCGTGGACTGCCACCAAGCCGTGGCCAGATACAGCACAGGCATGATATTGATAGGCAATCCGATCCCGGGAATCCCCAGGAGCGGAATAAATCCTAAACCGGGGACCACGTAGACGCTGTCGGGACGCGAGAGATCGCAACACCAGAGAAAACTCTCACCCCGCAGCTCGATCGCAGTACGGAGCATAAAGAAAAACCCGATGAACACCGGGAAGGTCAGTACTAGCGGAAGACAACCGGCCATGGGATTGATCCGGTGCTCTTTCATGAACTCCATGGTCTTCTGGTTCATCTTGGCCGGATCGCTCTTGTACTTCTCGCGGATGGCGTTCAGTTGCGGCTGAAGGGTCGACATCCGCTTCATCGAACGGGTGCTGGCGGAGGTCAGAGGCCAAAAGGCCAACTTAATCACGATGGTCAGCACGACAATCGATGCTCCATAGGACGGAATTAGCGAGTGAACGGCATTGAGGAGCAACAGCAACGCCTTGGCGCAGATGCCGGTGATGCCGGTGAAATCCATGACCAGATCAATTTGCTTCTCGCTGCTCTTGAGTTGGCTGTACTCCTTGGGGCCCGCGTAGATCGTATGCTTGCGCACCACCTTCTCGCCGGGCTGCAAGGTCTGGGCCGGATAGGTCAGACTGGTGTGATAGGCATGGGGCTGTGGGTTTAACCGCCCATCCGCCGCCAACTCCGACGGAGACGGTGCCGGCAGGGGGATATCAACCACTCGCACACCCGCTGAGGATTGATCTGGCTGAGCGATGAGCGCAAAGAACTGATTGTGGACAGCAGCCCAGACCACGTTGCTATTGCCGCCGGAGAACTCGCTCCGGGGAGTGCTGATCGTTGAACAACCCAGCGTAGCGTTGGCAAACCAAGGCTTATTGATCTGCTCAGCCTTTTCACCGTTGAACCAATAAGCTCCCTGCACCTCCGCCATGTCGTGGCGATCCATAGGCGTCGCCGCTCCGACCACGTAGTCGTGCGGGGGAATAGACACCGCGGCAGCGCCACGGTTTTCGACCGTGACCACCGTTTCAAAAAAGTAGCCGTTAGAAAGAGTCCAATCCTGGGACACCATCAACCCATTGAGGACAGCCTTCTCAGCATGAACTCCTGCCCCGGTCTTACGAAGATTAAATAGACCATCACCGGTCAGTGGACCAACTCCTAGCGTCAGCGCTGGTAGCGGAGCAAACCGATTCAAGGCTGAGGGGACACCGTTGGGCGTGGTATCGCGGCAATCGACCGAGGCAGGGTATTTCTTGAGCTCGATCAATCGGGCACCGCCGCCATGCGAGGTGAACGTCAGGCGCAGTAGGTCGTTCTCAAGAACCAGAGATTCCTCGGCCGCCTGAAAGGTCGGTACGGTCACAGGGCCCGCAAGCAACGCCGGCGCCATCTGCGCGGTGCTGGCCAGGGGAGCGTTGCTAGAAGCCACGGCTAAAACCCTCGGGCGAGCGCCTGTCGGTGTGGGCCAGATGAAATCAGCCACATACTTCAGGCCCACCATTCCGGCGAGGCAGACTGCAAGAAACGCGATACCTTTTCGATCCATGGTCTATTTGGGAAATTTGAGTGATCTCGGAGACAGGCTATATGCAGGAAGCGCGGGTACGGGATCATAACCGCTACCGCCCCAGGGATGGCACCGGCAGAAGCGTCCCGTAGTCAAAGCTACCCCACGGCCCACGCTATACCGCTCGATGGCCTCCATCGCATAGACTGAGCAGGAGGGAGTAAATCGGCATCCAGAACCCGGGCCCAGCAGAAAACGCTTCATCGGAGAACCCACCCAACGATAGATTTGGATGAGAAGCAACAGGGCCTGTCGGACAAGATTCATGAGGCGGAAGGAAGCGTCTTCCGGAGTTTTGCCCGAGACAACGCCCGCAAATAATCTCGGCGGACAGTCTCCAAGTTCATTTCTGCGATGGACCTCCGGGCGACGAGTACCATGGAGACCGGTTCGGTCACCTCATACTGGTGCTGACGGAATACCTCGCGCAGGAAACGACGGGCCCGAGACCGAATGACCGCAGAACCCACTTTTCGACTGGTGACAACCCCCAAACGCAACTCCTTGGAGGGAAGCCAATTCAAAATGAGGGTGCCGCAAATCTCGCGACGCCCCTCTTCCTTGAGTCGAGCGAAGTCGGAGGACCGGCTAATCCGGCGCCGACTAGAAAATTGGAGCCGCAGCGGTGAGTTCATTGCGGCAGGGATCGCGGCAAACTGTGACCCGATTGGCCCGACCAATCCGAGCGACTCACACTGGAGTCAGGCGCCGACGACCAATGCGACGACGGTTGTTGAGGATGGCGCGGCCACTTCTGGTTGCCGAGCGGGCACGGAAACCGTGTTGACGCTGACGGCGGATTTTCGACGGTTGGTACTGACGTTTCATCGCTGTAGATCCGCTGACGTGCTGGCCCGCGGAGCCGCGCAGATTAGCCAGTGGACGATTTGAGTCAAGCACCTGCGAGTTTTTTAAGAAAGTCTCTCGCCTCATCGGAGCTGACCACCCTCTTCAACCATGGCTCAGGTGCCGGTGTCGAGGTGCTTGAACCATCAGATTCACCCTCCAGCGATCCATGCAATCCGACCAATCATCCGACAAACCGAGCGTCCGTGGACTAGGCAGGAACTAACTTTTGAGCCAGCCTTCTCCCATGAAGTTCACCGTGGTCCACTATGGAGACCCCATCCTTCGCCAGCGCGGAGTGCGCATTGAATCCGTGGATGATACCCTGCGCAGCACCATCGCCGGCATGTTCGATACAATGTACCAGTCGAACGGAATCGGACTGGCGGCCCAGCAGGTTGGTCTGGCTCTCCAACTGGCGGTGATCGATGTCCGAGGCGTTAAGGACCGTGCCAGCCAATTGTGGATCTCTGGGCAACCGGCCGATGTCGATGCATTCATGCCCTTGGTGCTCATCAACCCGACGATCCGCCCTGTCGGGGAAGTCGTGGCCGGACCAGAAGGTTGCCTCAGTTTTCCTGAAATCTACGGAGACGTCTGCCGAACGGCCGAGGTAGAGGTTCGGGGTATCAACGACCGTAACGAGAGCTTCGAGTTCAAGGCGGGGGGGCTTTTAGCTCGAGCCATTCAGCACGAGGTAGATCACCTCAATGGAGTCCTTTTCATTGACCGGATGGATTCCAAGAATCGCTCCGAGGTACGGGACGAGGTGGACACGCTTCAGGCTGCGACCAAGAAACAACTGAAACGCAAGTGATAGAAGCGACTGTCGAACTCTTCGACGAGAGCCGTCTCGAGGTCAGTCCCGAGTGAGGGCCACGAGGCGTTCCTTCAGGAGAATCCGACTTAGTTCGCGTCCGGCTTCATCGGTAGACCGGGGCACCCATATTGGTTCCCCAAAGACCACCTCACATCGACTGAACGGGATGGGAATTTGAAAGCGGTCCCAGCTGCGAAGGGTCCATTTCCAACGGAGTCGAAAGGAAACCGGAACGATGGGGAGTTGGGTAATCTGAGCCAAGGAGATGACCCCAGGATGCGGCTCATAACGGGGCCCTCGGGGGCCATCGGGGGTCACAGCCAGATCACACCCCTTGGAGGCCGCGGAGACCAATTCGCGCAATGCCGGCGCACCCCGGCGGCTCGAGGACCCGCGAATTCCGACGACATCAAAGAGCTCGAGCACCCGGGCCAGCAAGCCACCATCCCGGCTCGCACTAACCAACGCCGCCAGACGCCGCCGCCGTCCGCAGCGGGCGACGTGGCGATGGTAAAGGATCAAGGACAAGGCCAGTCGATTGTGCCAGATAGCGAATATGGCCCTCTGCTCGGTGCTCGTATCATTGAAGAATGAATGGTCGGTCCAATGCCACCGCAGACTTGAGGCCAGCAATCGAGCGAGCATCACGATGATCCAAGCAGCCAAACGGCCATGCCAGCGAGCAGCCTCTGGAACCACCAACCCTGAAACAGCACGTTTAGACTCGGATTTGGGGGTCATCGGTTCAGGCATTGCGACGCAGGCTCGCCCGAATCAACTGCTCGACCGTGGCCTCTGCACCCAGCATAGCCAGGGCGGCTCGAACTGAATCATGCGCCTCGAGCGGTTTGACTCCCAACGCCATAAGAGCAGCCACGGCGTCGACTCCCCGAATGTCTTCACGGGAAACCGCAGCCGCGGAGGCTCCCGACATCGGCGACGAAACAGATCCGACCGAACCAAAGCCTCCCAACTTGTCCCGGAGTTCCACCACGATTCGCTCGGCGGTCTTGCGTCCCACCCCCTGGACCGACGAGAGGGCCTTAACATCGCCCGCGGCCACCGCACTGCGGAAGGAGGTGATACTCATCCCACTCAGGACGCCCAAGGCGATCTTCGGGCCAATGCCACTGACCGTGTGAATGAGCAGTCGAAAAAGGTCCCGCTCGGCTGCCGTCAGAAATCCGTATAACAGGTGCGCGTCTTCCCGAATGGCCAGATGAGTCAAAAGAAGCACTTCGGCCCCCGGGGCCGGAAGACGATCGTAGGAGGACAGTGGAACCAGGACCTCGTATCCCACGCCCTGAACCTCTACCACCACCTGGGTGGGTAAGGCCTCAACCAACTTGCCTCTCAAAAACGTGATCACCTCCGGCGGGAATGCGGTTTCGTGACCCGGGAATCAAGTCCGAGGGTAAAAAATCTCAAACCCTCATCTTCGATAACGACAAACGAGGAATTTCCCATTAAACACTCATTCCATGAATCCCCGCCGGCGTCAGACAGGTTTCACCCTGATCGAATTGCTCGTGGTCATCGCCATCATCGCCATCCTCGCCGGGATGCTCCTGCCGGCCTTGGCACGAGCCAAGGAAAAGGCCAAATCATCCAACTGTCTGAGCAACCTCAGGCAAGTGATGATCTCGGAAGCTCTCTACGCTTCGGACAACCAAGGATACTTCACGCCCACGTTCTGGGTCCGGGGTGACAACGTGAACCGTCGACTGTGGTTCAACTTCCTCAAGCCCTACTTGCAGACGACCAACATCGTCATTTGCCCCACCAAGACCCCGGGGTTCAAGAAGAGCTGGGCCATCTACGCCTCGGATCAACCGGACAAGATGATTTCCAACTACTCGATGAACTTTAAAGTAGGCGGGTGCGATTGGCCAAACGTTTGGGACGTCAAGGACTACGCCTCGGTGAAAGATTCCAGTATGGCTTCCCCTTCGGCGACCGTGGTCATTACCGATGGCGGCACCAAGCCCAAGAGCTCGGACGCGAAGGATCCACTGAAGTGTGTGACCGAAAAATCCCCAGAGAAAGCAGGTGCCTGGGTGCTGCACGATCCCATTAACGACGCCCCTTGCGGCGGCTGCGTCACCTCGGACGACCCGAACTGGGGCGGGCCCCAGTTGCGTCATACAGGAAAGAGCGTGGTCGCCTTTGGCGAGGGACACGTCGAACTGCTCAAGAGTTCCCGTTGGTATTGGGGAGCGACCCCCTGGCTCGATCCCAAGATCGGTGGGGGGCAATAGATCACGCCTCGACTGCCGTCCGCTTCGATCGGTTTACCGGCAAAAAAAAACCTACAATCCCCGTTGAAGCTTTCGTGCTTCCGGGGCGTCACCGCATTTGACACCGGCAACCGGCCCGGCGGTATCCTCTCCTCCGACAAAACTCCATGAACCGATTCGTCGCCATCACCACCACCCTCGCCGCGGGATTGATCCTCAACGCGGCGGACCCGGTGGACTTTAAGAAACAGGTCCGCCCCATCCTCGAGGTGAACTGCCTCAAGTGCCATGGCACCGAAAAGCCTAAGGCGGACTTGGTCATGGTGACCCGTGCCGACACCATCAAAGGCGGTGAGCATGGGACCGCGTTGGTTCCAGGCGACCCAGCCAAAAGCAAGATCTACACGACGACCACTCTGCCCGACGGTCATGATGACCTGATGCCACCCAAGGGCGACCGGCTCAGTGCCCAGCAGCAAGAGACCCTGAAGACTTGGATTCAAGAGGGTGCCGCATGGCCGGAATCCCTCCGTCTCTCCCAAAAGCAGAAGGTAGACTTCGTCAAGGAAGTGAAGCCGATCTTTGAGGTACACTGCGTCACCTGTCACAAGGAAGGCCACGCCAAGGGGGACCTGCGCATGGACTCCAAGGCTGAATTCTTCGCCTCCAAGACCATCGTACCCGGTGACGCCGAGGCCTCTAAGATCTACACCAGCACCGTTCTTCCGGCCGACCACGACGACTTGATGCCGCCGGCCAAGAAGGGTGGGCCGCTGCCGAAGTCCAAGACCGACCTCATCCGGAACTGGATCGACCAAGGCGCAGAATGGCCGGACGGTGTGACCCTCAGCCAGAAGGAGGCCGCATCCCTGATGACCCGCGACAACGACGCCATGATCAGCGCCATCCATGCCCGGGTGCTGGCCGTGTCGAAAGAGGTTAGCGCCGCCGACATGAAGGCGTACAGCGACCCTATCACGGGATCCGACGTCAAATTCGACATGCTGCCGATTCCTGCAGGCGAATTCCTGATGGGGAGCCCTGCCTCCGAGGGCAAGCGCAAGGCGGACGAGGGTCCGCAGCGCAAGGTGAAGATCGAGCCGTTCTGGATGGGTAAAACCGAAGTCACCTGGAACGAGTACGAACTCTTCCAGTTTCCCTCGCTGGAAAAAGGAACCAATGTTCCTACCGAGCGCATGGAACGGGAACTCTGGCTGGCTTTGCCCGAGTTGCTGCCGGCCAACGCCCAGCCCGGGGTCAATCCGTACATCGGCAAGGAATCCGACGCCGTGTCCCGTCCGACGACTCCGTACGTCGAGATGAGTTTCGGCATGGGCAAGGAGAACTTCCCAGCCATCTCCATGACCCATTATGCAGCCGTGAAGTACTGCAAGTGGCTCACCGCCAAGACCGGGCACTTCTACCGTTTGGCGACCGAGGCTGAATGGGAATACGCCTGCCGGGCTGGCACCACCACCAAGTATTCCTTCGGCGACGACGACTCCAAGCTGGGTGAGTACGCGTGGCACTTTACCAACGCGGGTGAGAAGTACCAACTGGTGGGCAAGAAAAAGCCGAATCCCTGGGGCCTCTACGACATGCACGGCAACGTGGCCGAATGGGTATTGGACGCCTACGTGGAAGACTACTCTAAGGTGGGTGACGTTCCCTACACCCCGGGTGCCGCCGAGTATCCCCATGTGGCCCGCGGCGGTTCTTGGGACGACGAACCGGATGCCCTCCGGAGTGCGACCCGTCGCGCCAGTGATGCGAGCTGGAAGATGCGCGATCCTCAGTTGCCCAAATCTAAGTGGTACCTGACCGATGCTCAGTTCCTGGGCTTCCGCATCGTACGCCCATTGAAAGTACCTTCTCGTGACGAGATGGAACAGTGCTGGACCAGCTTCCCGCCGCCCAAACCGTGATCCGGATCACCCGTATCGACTGAACCGCAGCCCCAGGAAATTCACTATGTCCCTCAATCGACGTCAGTTCCTTCGCTCCGCCGCCATCGCCGGAGCCGCCGCCGCGGCCGGTTGCCATGCACCACGGGTGGCCCGCAAGGTGTCCCCGAACGCACGGCTCAACCTGGGTGTCATCGGAGTGGCTGGACGGGGTGGAGAAAACCTGGCGGGGGTCTCCAGCCAGAACATCGTTGCGCTGTGCGACATCGACTCGGATCGGCTCGGGGCGGCCGCAGCCAAGCACCCAGGCGCGGCCAAGTACGCCGACTTCCGACGCTTGCTCGACCGCACCGATCTCGACGGCATCGTGGTGAGCACGCCCGATCACAGCCATGCGGTGATCGCCACGGCGGTGCTGGCTTCAGGGCGTCCTCTTTACTGCGAAAAGCCTGTCACCCACACCATTTCCGAGGCCCGCGCCCTGGCTGCGAAAGTCACACACTCTGGATTGGTGACCCAAACCGGCAACCAAATCCACTCCGGTTCCAACTACCGGCGCGTGGTGGAATTAATTCGCGCGGGCACCATCGGAGCGGTCCGTGAAGTGCACCACTGGACCGGATCGGTTTGGGAAACCAAGCCGCTGCCCGGTATCCAGCCCGTTCCGTCTAATATCGACTACGACCTCTGGCTGGGGCCCGTGAAACCCATGCCCTACAGCGCGGAGTGGGTTCACTTCAATTGGCGCCGTTGGTGGCATTTCGGAGGCGGCACCCTGTCGGACTTCTGCTGCCATCACATGGATCTGGGCGTGTGGGCGCTAAATCTGCCACTGCCCACGCGCATCCAAGCCGAGGGGCCCGCCCCCGACGCCCACTGTGCGCCGCCGTGGATGATCGTTCATTATGACTTCCCGGCCCGCGGCAATGCCCCGGCCGTGCGCATGCACTGGTATAGCGGCGCCAAGCGCCCCCAGGTTCCTGGAGCTCCCGACCTTTCCAAGTGGGGAGGTGGCACGCTCTTCGTCGGTGACAAGGGCATGCTCTTGGCAGACTACGGCCGCTACGTATTGCTGCCCGAAGAACAGTTCCGCGGTTCGACTCCCCCGCCCCGCTCCATTCCGGATTCCATCGGCCATCACGAAGAGTGGATCGCCGCCTGCAAAGGCGTCGGCAAGACCGATTCCCCGTTGACCTACGGCTGCCACCTGACCGAAATCGGACAACTAGGCAACCTCGCCTTCCGCACTGGGAAGGTCATCGAGTGGGATGCCAAACACCTGCGCGCCCGAGGCCTGCCGGAGGCCGACCGCTGGATCCACCACGACTACCGCCCCGGTTGGAAGCTTTCCTGAACGACGGATCGAACAGACTCAGCCCCTCACCGCCCCTACAAATGAAGAACCTCTTGTGCCTCTTGGCCGCTTCTCTGGCCAGCCTGTGCCTCCCGTCGACCGCCGCGGACAAACCCGCCGCGAAGACGCCGTCCGAGGCGCCCGCCGCCAAGCGGTTCCGCAACGTCGACGTCGCTGAGTGGGAGACGCTGCGGAAGGACGCCAAGGTGGTGGTGCTGGATGTGCGCACCGCCGAAGAATACGCCGACGGCCACATGCAGGGTGCCATCAACCTGGACATCCGGGGAGGCAAGTTTGCTGAGACGCTCGCAGGTTTGGACAAGTCCAAAACCTACCTCGTCCATTGCGCCGTGGGCGGGCGCAGCGCCAAGGCTTGCGTCCAGATGGACGGCCTGAAGTTTGAAAAAGTACTAAACCTCTCGGGCGGCATCACCGCGTGGGAAGCGGCCGGACACAAGCCCGTGAAGGGGCGCTGAGCCCATCGGGACGATGTCCCGGCTTCGGGCACGATCCATTACTTCGGGCGGCCTTCGTCGTGCACCCGCCTCTTCAGTCTCACCTTGAAGGAGCCGGTTCTGGGAGCTATTCGAAAAACACATACCCCACCCCACATGAACTCTTCCGAACCCGTCTCCGCCACCATCTCCCGTCGCGACTTTGCCAAGGCTTCCCTACTGACTGCCGGAGCGTTCGCGGCGGCTCCCTGGGAGTCTTCGCTGAAGGCTGCGGAGCCCGGAACCCGACGCATCCGGACCGGAGTCATCGGCTGCGGCAGCGTCTCCAACCAGTACCTTCCTGTCCTCAAGCGTTGTCCGTTTGTCGATCTGGTCAGTGTCGCTGACATCCGACCGGAGCGGGCCCGGAAACAGTCCGAAGCGTATCAGGTCCCCCACCACTACCCGAGCATCGAGGCCATGCTGGCCGGGGAACCGTTCGAATTCCTCATCGACCTGACCGACATGCAGGCCCATGAGTCCATCAACCGACGCGCCCTTCAGGCTGGCAAGCATGTATGGAGCGAGAAGCCCATCGCCAACAGTCTTGACGCGGGCCAAGACCTTCTTCGGATGGCGAGGCGGCGCAAACTCCGGCTCTGGGGCGCGCCAATCACCGTGCAAAGCCCGCAGTTTGCCTTCATGGCCCGCAAAGTGGCCTCCGGCGATTTGGGACGCATCGCCGCGGCTCATGCCTTCTATGGTCACGAAGGTCCGGATTGGTCGTCGTTCTTTTACGAAAAGGGCGGAGGCAGCCTGCCGGATCTGGCGGTCTACAACCTCACCAGCCTTACCGGACTGCTGGGACCGGTACGGAGGGTCACGGCCCTCTTGAGCATCGTCACCCCAGAGCGGACCATCCACGAAAAGGGCAAGATCCAGGTCACCGAGGAAGACAACGCCATGGTGCTACTGGACCACGGCAAGGGCGTCCTCTCGCATGTTCAGTCGGGCTTCAACTACTTCAACCCCCACGGGCATGACGGCAGTGGTGAGAAACGGCACACGATCCAGATCACCGGCAGTCGCGGGTACGTAGGGATGGTCGGTTATGATTGGGCACCGCAGGGCGTTGAATGGGCCTCGTTGGAGCGTCCGCAATTGGTTCGGGAAAGCACCGAACCGGGCGGATATGTGTGGCAACAGGGAGCTGCCCTCGCGGCGGAGTGCCTCGCGACGGGCCACGAACTCTTGGCCACCCCAGAGCAGGCTCTCCACGTCCTGGAAATCATCACTGCGGCTCGCGCCTCCTCGGCCAGTGGTCGGACTATTCCTTTGAAGTCTACCTTCCGTTGGCCGTTGCCCGTCTGAGGCGCGGGCTTGGATTCAATCGCACATCTCGGGTCGGGGGCATGATCGCCACCGACCCGATTGAGTGCGTCTGGCTCAGTGCTGGCTCAGTGCGTGTAGCCCTCTTCGCCGTGCTCTGCCAGGTCGAGTCCCTGGTCCTCGATATCCTCCGAGACTCGGCATCCCATCAATCGATCGATCACCCAGTAGAGAATGACTGTGGCGACCACTGAGAAGACCAAAACCAATCCGCCGGCTTTTACTTGTTCCCACCAAAGAGATCGGCCCACCAGCGGTAGAATCCATTCAGCTTTGAGGTTGGGGTTAATATCGGAGGTTGCCAGCACGCCGGCCATGACCGTCCCAACGGTGCCACCAACGGCATGAACCCCGAAAGTATCGAGAGAATCGTCGTAGCGAAAACGGGCCTTGAGCCAACTGCAGGCCCAGAACGTGGAAAGCCCCGCAAAAAGGCCGATGACCATGGCCCCGGTGGGTGTCACAAAACCGCTGGCCGGTGTGATCGTCGCCAGTCCTGCAACCGCCCCGGAACAAAGCCCCAAGACCGACGAGCGTCCACGGATTACACGTTCTAGGACGCCCCAAGTCAGCAGACCCGCCAGCGCACTCAAGGTGGTGGCAGTGAAGGCATTGGCGGCGATCTTGTCTGCCGCGACGGCGCTGCCGGCATTAAACCCATACCATCCAAACCACAGCATGCCCGTCCCCACCATGCACAAGACCATGCTGTGCGGTTGAATGTGTTCACGTCCAAAACCTCGGCGAGGCCCGAGCAATAGGCAGAGCGCCAAGGCGCTCCAACCAGAAGTCATGTGCACAACAATGCCTCCGGCAAAATCAATCGCCCGGATCGCAGCCTTGGCGTTCCAGAGCCCATTCATCCATCCCCCGATTCCCCATATCATGTGGGTGACCGGAAAATAAACGATGATCATCCAAGCGACACAAAAAACCAGCAAAGCACTGAACCGCATCCGCTCAGCGATGGCGCCCACGATCAGTGCCGGGGTAATGATGGCGAACATCATCTGATACATGGCAAAGACATTGTGGGAGACCCATGGGCCGTAATCGACATTGGGGTCGGCATTAACTCCGGAGAACCCCGCCCATTGGAAACCACCAAGCCACGGCGACCCAGGTGCAAAACTGACCGAATAGCCAAACGCCCACCACATCATCCCCACCACTCCAGCCAATCCCAGGCACTGCGCCATGACTGAAAGGACATTCTTGCGTCGCACCAATCCGCCATAAAATAGCGCCAAACCCGGAAGACTCATGAACAGCACCATACCCGCACTCATCATCATCCAGCCGTTGTGACCGGGACCCGGGATCCCCTGCAGGGAGCCACTCGGAGCAGAGTTACGGACATAGGCCTCCAGATCTGCTAACCGCTGCTCGACCCCGGCTTCAGCGGCGGAGGAGGAGGTCGAGGGCAACAAAAAGAGGGCCGCGGACAAAAACGCCGCAAACATGCGAAACCAGTTCATTCGGGAATGACGATTAGACAGCTTGTTCTCCGCGCTCCTCGGTTCGGATCCGGATAACCTCTTCGACAGAGGAAACAAAAATCTTACCATCACCAATCTTGCCGGTGCGGGCTGCCTGGATAATGGCGTCGACCGCCGTCTGAACTAAGGCGTCGGATACCACGAGTTCGATCTTCAGCTTAGGAAGGAAGTCCACCGTGTACTCCGAGCCACGGTAAATCTCCGTATGGCCCCGTTGCCGACCGAATCCCTTCACCTCGGAAACAGTCATCCCCACTAGGCCAGCGGCCTGAAGGGCAGATTTCACATCCTCGAGTCGGAAAGGCTTAATAATGGCTTCTACTTTTTTCATTGGTTATCGCGGAAACAATGAAATCCTCTCATTCATAAGCCGCTGGATGCAATAGATTCCCGAGCCACTCGTGAAGCCGCAATCGCCGGATTCATCTAGACTTCACCGAGCAAAAAAAGATAGGACCCGCACCCAAGCACAGGTCCTATCCACTGGTTCCTTTGAAACTGATAAATCACCAACTCTCAGGCCGTGGCGATTTCAATCTGGCGGGGCCGAATCTCTTCTTTTTTTGGTAACACAACCGTCAAAATACCATCTTTGTGACTGGCTCGAACCCGATCAGCACTGATCGCACTATGGATGGTCAACTGACGCTCAAACCGTCCGAAAGACCGTTCTTGGTAGCTGCGAACATCCTGCTTTTCGAGAACCTCGGGCTTCCGCTCACCCGAGATGACGAGTAATCCATCATGGAACGTCACTTGGACATCTTCGCGCCGAACTCCGGGGAGATCGACCAAAACGGTCACAGAATCGGCATCCTCCACCACATCCAATTCGGGGCGGAAACCGGCGTTGAGATCAGAACCGCCCGAAATCAAGCGCTCCAAATCGCGACCAAAGAATGGGGAAAACGGTGAAACGTAACTGAGGGCGGAACGAGGGGGCGTCATAAGTTTCATATTCGCTATTGGGTTCTGTTGTGAAATGAAGCCTGAAACAGGCTCTGCCCCCTCTTACTGCTTAACTAATGCCAGCCCGCTTGCTTAGAAAAAGTACAACTTTATCGTTATAGAGTTGGTTTTAAATCCCGATTTTCCCTCATCTTGAGACTTTTTGGACAAAAAGCGTCTCCCACCGAGACAAAAAGACTCACCTCTTTAAGCCCGTCCGAAGATTCCGCGGGAGCCTCTGACACATAGCTCAGGAGCCTGTCCCTCGTTTCCGGAAGGGACAGACTCCTTCCAAGGGACGAAGCGCCTAGAACGTGGACCCCGGTCCGCATGGTTCAGCGAAAACCGCCAGATCGAGGCGAGGTGGCGAAGCAGTTTTGGTTCGCCTAGGAGTCGTGCATCGGACAACCCTTACGTCATGAATCCCCGGCTGTTATGGGCCTCCCTGCTGATTCCCGGCGCGCTTCTGGCTGCCGAACAGGTGATCGCTCCCAAGGCCACGATCGACGGGACAGGCCTAGGATGGCGGGCCTTGGGGGAGGCCGATTTCACGACCGTCAATTGCCCGAGCAACACGTTCACGTGGCACACGAACGGAGTAAACTGCACTGGGCAACCCGTCGGTGTCATCCGTTCGAAACAGTCGTTCACCAACCTCGAGATGGTCGCCGAATGGCGACATCTGAAGTCGGGCGGCAATTCCGGCGTCTTCCTGTGGGCCAGCCAAACTTCGATCCGGAATCTCGAAGCAGGCCGGGGACGACTGCCCGACGGCATCGAGGTTCAGGTTCTCGACCACGGCTATACCGAGCAGTACGAGCGCGACTACAAAAAGAAGGCCGATTGGTTCACGACCCACGGTGATGTCTTCCCGACCGGGCCGGCCCGAATGACGCCATTCCCACCGGTCGCACCTAACAGCATGCGCAGCTTCCCGCGCAAGAACCTCAGCCGCGGCGTGGGCGAGTGGAACCATTACTACGTGCGCGCCATCAATGGCGAGGTGCGCCTGTGGGTCAATGGCGAGGAGGTCTCCGGTGGCACCGGTTGCTCACCCGCCAGCGGCTTCCTGTGCCTGGAGTCCGAAGGCTCACCGGTCGAATTCCGGAACTTGCGGATCCGGGAATTGCCATGACGCCATGGGGGGCGCAAAGGGGGCGGTCATCACTATTGACCCAACCGCCTCCCATCGCCCGTAGGACCATCGGGCATTAGGTCCACGGGCATCGGCGTCATCGCGTCGCCACTGACTTCGAACGGCGACTTGTCCGATGCCTCTTGCAACTCCTGGAGGGGCAGAGATACGGGGTGATGCTGGGAGGCGCGAGCTTTTGGAGCAGGTTCGGTGAATGTGGCGTAAGAACACTGAGAACAGGTCAGCGAAGGAAGCCCAGAAGTGGCAGTCGATGGCCCTGGAACGGTCTGTGGGGGCATGGCCTGCGAAACGATGCTGGTGCTTCAAATGATTTACGACTGGAAGGATGCCGGGGAAGCCAGAAAACCCGACCTCACCCAAACGCCTCCGAGGTAGGGCAATTTCTCCGAAAGAGCCACGTCCGCTGAGATCGGACCGCCCTAGGGCCGGACCGCTCGGAGATCGGTCCCTACCTAAGAAGGCCCTCGGGTTTCATCCGGAGGCGTACGACAGCCTGTACGGGATGATTCAATTGCATTGTTTCGGCTTGAGACGCTGCGACAGTCTCGACGCGTCAAAGCACCGTTGAGTGATCCGCTTCACGGAATTTGGTGGAGAACTGAAATCCGAGGACCGGTGAAAACACAGCACGACTTGCTGGAGCGAGATTCACCTGCGATCAGCAGCATTTCCGTGGGGTCTCAGCAGGATACAACGAATCAATGAGGGAAACGAATCGAAGAGGGGAGATTGGAAAATGGAGATGGTAGCGCGCACGGGAATTGAACCCGTCTTTCAGCCTTGAGAGGGCCGTGTCCTAGCCGATAGACGAGCGCGCCGTCCAGAGGCAGATACAACTCGTTCCCCCCCTTCTCTGTCAAACCGAGATTCCAAGATCCCACGGATCGATACAAAAGCAGGTCGGAATACGACTTCCAATCGGGCTTTAGGGAATGGGTTCCAATGGGCTTCGCTTACGAAGACGCAACGCCTGCAATTCGGAGAGGAGGACCATCCGGTCTTCATCGTCCAGAGTGGGATCACCCAGTCGTCCATTGCGCACGGCGATCTGACGATCCAGCCAAACATCCCGAAGGCGGCGAATGACGTCGGCCAACTGACGCTCGGGCTCGGGAATTTCCCGCTGCTCGGTGGCCGTTTCAGTGATGAGAGACTGAGCGAACGGATCTCCCTCAAAGCGGCTCAGCAACCCAACCACGTCACCTCCAGTCTGAAAATGCACTGCGAGAATCCGCTGGACCGCCGGGTTCGGCACCCAATCGGGCTCCAGATGAACGGCGGCGAAATTCTGCAATTCGGACGACAGGAAGACGTACTTGAGCAACCACAGTTCATTGACCCCGGGCCGTTCTTGAACGATCGGCGAGTCCGGTTCCGTCAGAGGGGGTTCCTCGTCTGTTCGCTCATACCGCGGCTTGGCTCCGGCCGCCTGCTTGCGGAACTCAGACCGCACCGCCTGCACATCCACCCCCAGACGTTGCGCGGTCCGTTGGGCATACGTGTCGATCAGCACGGCGTTGGCCGTCTTGTGCACGGCCTCGCCCATCGACCGCAGCACGACCAATCGACCACGATCAGAGGCGATGTCGTTTCCGGCACACAAACCCTGCAAATAGAAATCGAAGATGCCCTGGGCCCGGTTGAGGAGGGCTTGAAAGGATTCTGCCCCGTGGGCCCGGATCCACGAATCCGGATCGTCCGGAGGCGGGATGCTGGCCACGCGAATGGCCAAGCCGGCCGCCAGGAGCGGATCCAAGGCCCGGATCACGGCGTCGCGGCCGGCCTTGTCGCCATCGAAGCACAGCACGACCTCGTCGACATAGCGCTTGAGCACCCGGGCCTGATCGGCCGTGAAGGCAGTGCCTTGCGGGGCCACGACATTGCGAATCCCGGCCGCGTGGCAGGCGATGGTGTCCAACTGTCCCTCAGCAAGAATGGCCTTTCCCGCGTCGAGAATGGAACGCTTGGCCTTGTCGAGAGCGAAGAGCACACGCCCCTTGCTGAAGATCGGCGTCTCAGGCGAATTGACGTACTTGGCCTGCTTCTCGTCACCCTGAAGCACGCGCCCACTGAAGGCGATGACCCGCCCCTGTTCATCGCAAATCGGGAACATTAGCCGCCCACGGAAGCGATCGTACCAACCACCGGAATCCCGACGTAAAATAAGTCCGGCTGTTTCGCACAACTCGGGCGAAAACCCCTTGGACTTGGCCCAGTTCACCGTGTCGTCCCAGGACTCGGGAGCCGCACCAATGCGGAATTCACGAATGGCATCCGGGTGGACTCCCCGGCGCTCCAAATACTCCCGGGCCACTTGCCCCGCCGCCTCACCGGCCAGACACTGCTGCCATCGCTGGGTGATAGCCTCGTGGAGCTTGAGCAACTGATCCTTGATAGATCGCTGGTCTCGGACGGCAGGATCATTGTCCATCTCCAGCGGAATCCGCGCGCGTTCGGCCAAGCGCCGAACAGCATCCATGAAGTCCAGGTTTTCGTACTCTTTGACGAAAGCGAACACATCCCCGCCCTTCCCGCAGCCAAAGCAACGGAAGATCTGCCGCGAGGGATTCACATTGAAGCTCGGAGACTTCTCTTTGTGGAACGGGCACAGACACACAAAGTTGGCGCCATTGCGCTTCAACGGGACGTGCGCGCCGATGATATCGACGATGTCGTTGGCAGCGCGGATTTGCTCAAGAGTGCTTTGCGAGACAAGTGCCATGGGGCAATGGGCCGACAAGAGCATCCCAACGAATCCGCCGCCGATCAATCGCACAAACCCGGGGACAAATTCGCAACGTGCCTGCATCGCGTGGAAACTTAAAATTCCACAATCCAAACACGAGGCTCGCGGAAGGTCTCCGAACGGAACACGACCGTCACTGACCCAACGCCCGGAACGCGCACACGCTCAAGGGTGGGAGGACGAATTCGGCCGATTGGGGCTGCCCGTGGCATACAATGGGTTCAGCTACAACACCGCCCGCATTGCCCTGGTTGCTGCCTCCGTAAACCGTGGCGTCGGAGTTGAGCAATTCGACCCATCGACCCGGCCGCGGCAAACCGACCCGGTAGTTGCGATGCAAGGTCGGGGTCAGGTTTAGAACGACCAGCACACACCCGCCGCTTTCCCGGTCGAACCGGATGAAACTCAACACACTGTTGGCGTGATCCCCGTTGTCGATCCATTGGAACCCATCCGCCTCGTAATCCCCGCGCCAGAAGGCCGGTTCGGACCGATACGCGTGATTCAAATCACTCACCCAACGCTGGACACCGGTATGGAAAGGCCCTTGCTTCAATAGCCCCCAATCCACCTCACCATTCACATTCCACTCGGTCACCTGACCCAACTCGCCACCCATGAAGATCAACTTCTTGCCCGGGAAGAACCACTGATAACCCAGCAATGTACGCAAGTTTGCGAAGGACTGCCAGTCATCGCCCGGCATGCGGCGACGGAGCGAACCCTTTCCGTGGACCACTTCATCATGCGAGAGCGGTAGCACGAAATTCTCATGCCCTTGGTAGAGCATGGCGAAGGTGAGATCGTTCTGGTGGTAGCGCCGATGGATGGGATCCCGACCGAAATAACCCAGCGTGTCGTGCATCCACCCCATGTTCCACTTCAGGGTGAAACCGAGCCCACCAATCCACGGAGGCCTCGACACCATGGGCCACGAGGTGCTCTCTTCGGCCACAGTGACCACGCCCGGGAACTCGACTCCGACATGATGGTTGAATCGCCGTAGGAATTCGACGGCTTCCAAATTCTCGCGACCGCCGTGCTGGTTGGGGATCCACTGGCCTTCCTTGCGGGAATAGTCGAGGTAAAGCATGGAGGCCACAGCGTCCACGCGCAGGCCATCTACATGGTAGCGGTCGCACCAACTCAAGGCGTTGGCGATGAGGAAGTTGGACACCTCATTCCGACCGAAGTTGAAGATCAATGTGCCCCAGTCCTGATGCTCACCCTGGCGCGGATCTTCGTGCTCGTAGAGGGCCGTTCCATCGAAGCGGGCCAGCGCCCAATCATCCTTGGGAAAGTGAGCGGGAACCCAGTCAATGAGAACTCCGTAGCCGGCCTCATGCAGAGCGTTGATGAGGTATTGAAGATCATCCGGGGTGCCATAGCGGCGCGTCGGCGCGTAGAAGCCCGTCACCTGATATCCCCAACTGGGATAGAAGGCGTGTTCAGCCACCGGCATCAACTCGACGTGGGTGAACCCCGTGCTCCGCAAGTATTCGATCAAGGGCTCGACCAACTCCCGATAGCCGAGCGATTCGCTGACGGATTTCTTCTTCCAGGAGCCGATATGCAGCTCGTAGATGCTCATCGGAGAGCGCAACGCATTCGTCTGGCGGCGGCGCTCCATCCACGCCTCATCGGTCCAGGCAAACTTGCGAGTGTCCCACACCACAGCCGCCCTCTGCGGAGGCAATTCAAAGGCCGACCCCATCGGGTCGGTGTTGATCTTAATGTGACCCTGGGCGTCGAGCATTTCGAACTGGTACAACGCTCCTTCGCGCACCCCTGGAATGAAAATCTCCCAGACGCCGCTAGAACCCAATTGTCGCATGGGATGACGCCGGCCATCCCACCCATTGAAATCGCCCACCACCGACATCCGCCGGGCGCTCGGGCCCCAGACGGCAAAGGCGACGCCACTCACGCCGTCCAAAGTCAGGCACCGAGCCCCCATCGCCTCGTACAACCGAAGGTGGTTGCCTTCGCCCAAGAGGCGTAGGTCATTGTCGGAGACCGTGGGCCAGAACGAGTAGGGATCTCGCCCCTGGGTGACCGATCCGTCGGCCCACTGGATCCGCAAGTCGTAGGCATACACCTGCGAGGCGGAACGTTGGATTCCTTCGAAGACATCGGTGGAACCCTGACGCACCAGATCGAGCACGGGTTGGGATCGGTCATGGACCGCCACCAACTGCACCGCCACAGCCCCGGGAATCATCGCACGCCCGACCATACCACTCCCGTCACCCAAGGGATGCAAACCCAGGAGCGTGTGCGGCGAGCGGTGGATCAGGCGCGTCAGGCTGTCCAGTTCCGACGGCGTCAACAACATGGCCTCGAGTTAAACCCGCATCGCCGACGCGAGGAATGCCAAATTCGGCCTCGTTTCCTACCGAAAAATCTGCTGCCCCCTAGGAGGACAGGCTCCACCCAAGGGACAGGCTCCACCCAAGGGACAGGCTCCACCCAAGGGACAGGCTCCACCCAAGGGACAGGCTCCACCCAAGGGAC
>CAINWP010000025.1 GCA_903854475.1 uncultured Verrucomicrobiota bacterium | reverse complement strand
GGTGTCTGTCGGCTTGGCGAAGCCGGCCGTGTCGTGAATACTCTCACACCATGAACTCCCTGCGCGTCGCTCTCGCCCGCCTCGTATTCCTGGGGGCCACTGCCGGAACCCTGTGCGCGGCCCAATGGCCCTCCTGGCGCGGACCCAACCAAGACAACACCACCCCCGAGACCCAATTTCCGGAACACTGGAGCAAGACCGAGCACATGCGGTGGCGCTCTGAACTACCGGAGGCCGGAAACTCGTCGCCCATTGTCTGGGGCGACACAGTGTTCATTACTCAGGCCCTGCAAGACGGCAAACAGCGGACGCTCATGGCTTTCGACCGGAAGACCGGCAAACTCCGCTGGCAACAAGGCGTCCCCTACGAAGAAAACGACCCTCGCCACAAGACCAACCCGCACTGCGCCGCCTCACCGGTCACCGACGGACAACGGGTCGTCGCCAGCTTCGGCTCCGCCGGCATCGTGGCCTACGACTTTGCGGGCAAGACCCTCTGGAAGGCCGACCTCGGCAAGCAGCGCCACGAATGGGGACAAGGCTCCTCGCCCGTGATTCACGGAGATCGAGTGATTGTCTACCACGGCCCCGGCGAATTTTCCGCATTGTATGCCTTGGACAAAAAAACCGGGAAACAGCAGTGGAAGGTTGCCCTCAAAGAGCAGCATCCCGCGGAGCGTTTCGATGGATTCGCCGGAAAGAACGACGGGGCCTTAGGCACCTTCAGCACCCCGCTGGTCATCCGGGCCAAGGGACGCGATGAACTCATCCTGCCCGTCGCCAACAAGATCCGCGCCTTCGCCCCGGCCGACGGCCACGAACTCTGGGCCACTGACGGCATCAACCCGCTGGTGTACAGTTCCACCACCTTCGGCGAGGGCACACTCCTGACCATGGGCGGATTCTTCGGCGGCATGGTGGCCATTGCACCCGGCGGCGAAGGCGACCGGACCGGCCAGCGGCTCTTCCACGAGCAGCGCATGAAGAAGCACACCATCGGATCGCCCATTATTCATGAGGGTCACGCCTATGTGAGCGTCACCGACGGATTCTTCCAGTGCTACCGGATGTCCGACGGTAAGATGGTTTTCGAGGAGCGTCTCCCGGCCTCCGGAGGAGCCAGCGCCACTTGGGCCACGGGCGTCCGTGTCGGCAACCGAATTTACCTCGTCAATCAGTCGGGTGACACCTTGGTCCTCAAGGCCGCGCCGAAGTACGAGCTCATCGCCTCCAACCCTCTGGGCGAACTCTCCAACTCCACCCCAGCCTTCTCGGGCGGCGAGATCTTCGTCCGCACCCACAACGCCCTCTACTGCATCGCGCAGTAATGGGCAGGATTTGGAGAGCCCGAAACCAAACCGAGGGGATTCCCTGAGATCTTCGTTTCCCGCTTGCACCCCAGCCGGTGTCCCGGGCGCAATCTCAGCGCAATGCGACCTTACGCGGCGGTGATATTCGATATGGATGGAGTGATCGTGGACAGCGAACCGCTGCACGAAAAAGCCTTCCAGGTGGTCTTCGAGGAAATGGGGTACGGACAAACCCACGGCTTCCACTTCCCTGATTATTACGGCCGCTCCGACAAAGCGCTGTGGCTGGACTTCATCGCCCGGCACTCACCGCCCCAACCCTTCGACGAGCTGATGGCTTGGAAACAGGGTCGCTTCATGACCTTGCTCGAAGCCGCACAACCCATCTTTCCGCCTATCCCTGCCCTGGTGTCCGACCTCGCTCGACAAACCCGGGTGGCTTTGGCCTCGGGATCGAACCACGAAGTGATCGCCGCCGTACTGGCGATGCATGGGCTACGGCCCCATTTCGAAAAGGTGGTCAGCGCCCAGGATGTGACCAAAGGCAAACCGGCGCCCGACATCTTCCTGCACACTGCGAGCTTACTCGGAGTGGCCCCGGCCGACTGCGTCGTCATTGAAGACTCGGCCGCCGGAGTCGCCGCCGCCCGCGCCGCTGGCATGCGCGTCATCGGCATCACCAACACCCTGCCTGCCGAAAAACTACAAGACGCCACCGCCGTGGTAAGCGACTACGACGCCCTCCGCCGACTGCTCCTTCCCTGAACTTCCCCGAGGGCTCAACGCCGGCCTGGGCCCCTCTTCAAAACCCGCAGCGAAACGGGACCCAAAGCGGCATCGGGACCGGGCCGAATCGAGCATTGGAACGGGAACACCCTATTCCCCCTCGCGCGCCAGCGCGAAAGCTCCACCTGTCCCCACGTTCCCTGCGAGTGCAGGCCCGGTTCTGCAGAGCCCCCAAAAACCGCAGCGCAGCGGGATCAGGCCGGAGCGAGCATTGGAAGCGATCCACCTCACCCCCTCGCGCAACGCGCGAAAACCCTTCCTCCCCCAAGCTTCCTTGCGAGCGGAGCGCCTGGTCCCGCAGAGCCATCGCAACGACAGCGGAAGAGTAGAGAGTGTCCCCTTTTGTGTAAATAGGTGAGACCGACCCCGTTCCTGCGAGCGGAGCGCCTGATCCCGCGGAGCCCACTTATACTTCGTCGAGCGCCTGTCGGGCGTCGCCAAAGGTGCCAGGCCGGACATCCATCTTGTCCAGCATCGACAAGAAAAGGCGGCACATTTGGCGATTAGGCTTTTCCTTGTAGTCGAGAACCCGACCGCCGCGGATGCGACCGCCGCCGCCACCAACCAACACCACCGGCAATTGGTTGGCATCGTGGTTGCCGTTTAGCATCGACGAGCAA
Organism: uncultured Verrucomicrobiota bacterium; assembly: GCA_903854475.1. Taxonomy (GTDB): domain Bacteria; phylum Verrucomicrobiota; class Verrucomicrobiia; order Limisphaerales; family UBA9464; genus SXXZ01. Next base: position 764 of record CAINWP010000025.1, on the reverse strand, counting down.
TACAGCAGCATCGTGTTGTCGAGCAGGGTGCGTTCCCCTTCCTGAATGGCGTCTAGTTTGCGAGCGATGTAGGCCAATTGCTTCACGAAGAACTGGTTCACCTTGAGCCAGTCGGCCGAATCGCTGTGCGAGAGCAAATGGTGGATCATGTAGTCCACACCAAGATTCGGGAACCGCAGCGAACTGTGGTCGTTGTTAAGCTTCAGCGTGGTGATCCGCGTCGTGTCGGTTTGGAACCCGAGCACCAGGATGTCGCACATGAGCTTCATGTGTTCGGCGATGTCCTGCGGGATGCCGTCCGCCGGGCGGGCCATGTTGGGCTTCGACAAGGTCGGTCGCCAGCCCTGCAGTTCGCCCTTCTTGCCAGCAGTGTCGATGCGCTGCTCCACGTCGCGAACCGAATCGAGGTACTCGTCGAGCTTGCGGCGGTCGTTGATGCTAATTTGGCGGCGCAGGCTTTGCGCGTCGGACAAGACGGCATCGAGCACACTGCGGTCACCCTTTTCGTTGGAGTCCTTGAACAACCGGTCAAAGGCCAGCGCCGGATAAATTTCCAGCGGCGTAGGCGTCGTCGGCGAAGTCCACGAGATGTGCGAGCTGTAAAGCATCGAGTAGTTCTTGTGGACCGACGGGTTGGACTTTTCACAGCCCAAGACCAAGCTCGGCACCTTGGTGGTCCTGCCCTGCGCCTGCGCCACGAATTGGTCCAGGCTGGTGCCCGAGCGAATCTCGCCACCCGAGGCCAGTGGCGCGCCCGAAAGCAG
>CAINWP010000024.1 GCA_903854475.1 uncultured Verrucomicrobiota bacterium | reverse complement strand
TCAATCTCCGCTGGTGCAGGATGCAGACGGCGATTCCCTGACGGTGACGCTGTCGGCCTTGGACGGCGTGATCACGGGCAATCCGGGCGATGGGGTCCTCGTCGGAGGCACGGCCACCGCGCGCACCTTCTCAGGTTTGGCAGCGAATCTGAACGCCTACTTCGCGACGGCGGGCCAAGTCACCTACCTCGGGGCGGCTAACAATTCAGCCGATCGCACGCTGACTGTGACCGTTTCCGACGGGAGCGCCACGGCGACGGGATCTCGACTCCTTTCCTTTATCCCAGTCAATGATGCGCCTTTTCTGGGAGCAATCGCCAAGAGCGGAAGCGAAGACGCCGTGGTAACCTTCGCCGCAACAGATTTCACTGCAGTCTACTCCGATTCCGAGAGTTCCGCTCTCGCGAGCATCACGGTGTTCACAGTGCCCGGCTCTGGGTCCTTAACACTGTCTGGGGTTGTGGTGACGGCCGGGCAGGTTATTCCGTCAGCAGATCTGGCCAACCTGACCTACATACCGGTCGCCAACGAGAACGGCCCTAAGACCTTCACGGTGAAAGCGTCGGATGGGGCAGCCTTGTCGGAGGTAGCCACGGTCACCATGACCTTAGCCCCCGTGAATGATGCCCCGATAGGGACGGCGCAGTCGGTGACGACGGATGAAGACACGGCCAAGGCGATCACGCTGGCGGGTACGGATGTGGAGGGGTCGACGCTGACTTACACGGTAGTGACGCCACCGACGAAGGGTGTGTTGACCGGGACAGCCCCGAATCTGACTTACACCCCGAATGCGAATGTGAACGGGAGCGATTCGTTCACGTTCAAAGTGAACGACGGCACGGTGGATTCTGCGGTGGCGACGGTGTCCATCACGATGAACGCGGTGAATGACGTTCCTGTCGCGACGGCGCAGGTGGTGACAACGGATGAAGACACGGCCAAGGCGATCACGCTGTTGGGCACAGACGTGGAGGGAGCGACGCTGACTTACACGGTAGTGACGCCACCGACGAAGGGTGTGTTGAGTGGGACAGCCCCGAATTTGATTTACACCCCGAATGCGAACGTGAACGGGAGCGATTCGTTCACGTTCAAGGTGAACGACGGCGAAGCAGATTCCGCAGTAGCGACGTTGTCCATCACCATTACGGCAGTAAACGACACGCCTCAAGTCACGATATCCGGCTCGGACACTGCGATCCTGAATGCCTCGACCCTGAAGGCTTCAACCGGTGCAACCGCCGATGGGATCTATTCGCTCTTTTTCAACGGAGCATCCGTTCCAGTCTATTGCTTGATGAACGATGCCCTCGGAGGCGGATGGATGTTGGCAATGAAAGGCGCCAACAGCGGATCTACCTTCAACTATTCCTCCGCCCACTGGACCACGGCGACCACCCTGAACACCACTGCCACTCGCCGGAATGACACTTACAACGAAGACGCCAAGTTCGAAGTCTTCAATTCCATGCCGGCCAGCGAGATTCTGGTGGTCTTTCCGGAAGCCACGGCGGGTGGGGCGATCGCTGGTCAATCTTATGGATTTGTCTGGAAGGAAGCCATGCCGACACCGGCGAACACGGCCTCCTACTCAGGGCGGCCGACTCAGGGCGATTACACAGGCAAGACCCTCCGAGAACTCTTTGCCGGCGGAGAGAAGATTTTCCTTAGGGATGCGGTTTCGACGATTCCATATCGGGCCGCTGGTTCCGGGGTGTTTTCCACCCAGACCGACGTCCGCTTTTTCGGGTTCAACTATGTTAGCACGGCCAACAATAATCGCGTCCGGTTTGGCTTTGGTTGGAACGAAAACGGGGGCGGAGTTTATCCCACGGGTAATGAGGGATCCAACGACGTCACCGGCGGTTTGGGTTTGGACCGGGTTAATTGGTCCGCGGGTGATTACATCGGTTGCTGTCAAAACGGCATTGGATTGAATCGGCAATTGAAATTCGAGGTGTATGTGCGCGGACCGGTGTCCACCGCGATGCTGACTGAGGACGTCGCGGGCAATATCTTGTTTCAATCTCCGCTGGTGCAGGATGCAGACGGCGATTCCCTGACGGTGACGCTGTCGGCCTTGGACGGCGTGATCACGGGCAATCCGGGCGATGGGGTCCTCGTCGGAGGCACGGCCACCGCGCGCACCTTCTCAGGTTTGGC
>CAINWP010000023.1 GCA_903854475.1 uncultured Verrucomicrobiota bacterium | reverse complement strand
GCCCAACCATCCGGCCCAGTTGCCGGCCTTGAATTCCTTAAACTCATTTCCCTCGGGACACGGGTCCAGGAGGATGAAATTGGGTACCGGATTGTCGAGGTGCCCCAACTGCTGAGCCAGCACCGACCCGAGCACCGGACGCACGAAGGGTGGCCGGGGTGCCGAGCCCCGATTGAGCAAGTTGATACCCTGCAAGTGCTCGTTCTGGTCGGTCTTCATGCAGCGCACCACCGCGAGCTTGTCGGCGATGGTGGCGCAACGGGACATCAAGCTGCTGAAGTGGACACCCGGAAGCTTCGTGGGGATCGAGCGAAACGGGCCGGCACTAATACGTCCGGGCTTGGGATCCCACGTTTCGAATTGGCTCGGCGCACCGCAAAGCCACAGGAGAATGCATCGCTTGGCCGTGCGTTTGGCCTGCTGAGCGAAGGCCGGCAGCGAGAAGAGCCCTGCCCAACTGCCGAGCGACACGGTTCCGGCCGCGCCCAGGCCGGTCAGAAACTTCCGCCGGTGCAGGACGTGATCGGGTTGACCGCAGGTGGCACCGGCCATTCCTGGAATCGGGGTGTGCGGGTCTTGGGGCGGTGTCATGACGTCAGTGGTTCACCTGGAATTCCGCCCCGGACATTAACGCCCACAGGAACTGCGACCGACCGCCCTGCCCCGGATGATCGGCCAGGTAGGCCAGACTGGCTTGAAATTCTTCGCGGTCTGGGTTGCGGCCCAATACGGCCTGAAAGGCGGTCTTCACTCGGGTCTTGTCATCGAGCAACGCGGACAGGCGTTCTGCCAAATTGCCCGCCTGGGGCTGGAACAGCGGCTCGAGGATCGGCGAGTTAGACAAAAACAAAGCCTGCTGGAGGGTGGCATTGTATTCCGGGGCGAACAGGTTGGGGAAATCCCTCACCAGCGCGCGCCGAACCGAAGCATCGTCCCGCGCCGATCCCGACTTGCCGTCCGCTTTCCAAGGGCCGGTGGCCAAAATTAACGAACGGCCCAACTGTTCGGCCGAAAGAGGCTTCTCGATGGCCCGGGCGAAGGCCTCGTCGGCCGGAGGTTTGCCGGGCGCGGGACGGGAGTCCAATTGGTAAGATCGGCTCAACACCAGGTTGCGAATCAACCGTCGCAGGTCGTAGCCACTGCGCTCGAAGTCGTGGGCCAACCAGTCCAGCAGTTCTGGGTGACTCGGGGCATGCTGGGAATCCATGAGGTCCACCGGATGCACCAATCCACGACCCAAGAACATGGCCCAAACGCGATTAACGGCGGCCCGCGCCAAGAGAGGATTGTCTCGGGTCACCGCCTCGGCCAAGGCCTGCCGGCGCGAAAACTGCGGATCGGCTGGAGCTACGGCTCGCTCCTTGCCCTGGGGAGGTGCCACTCGATATTTCTCGGGAGCATCCACTTCTTTGACCCCTTCGGCCGGCCAGGGTTCATCAATTGAACGACCATTGAAAAACACCAACCGGGCCTGCTGGGATTCTTTCTTGAGATTGGCGAAGCTGACGAACCCGCCGATGGCCGACTCGGCAAGCCCGGGGCCTGCCTCAGAATCCACGTTCTTGGAACGGTTGAAGGCCGCGACCATCCCCCAATAATGGGCCTGCTTGATCTCGCGGGCCACCATGTGGTCGTGGCATTGGGCGCACCCGATCTGGACGCCGAAGACCAGCGGGGCCACCGCCTCAGCCATGGCCTGCGGATTGTTCTGCCGCTCGTAAAGGAATTGCACCAGACCGCGCTGATCTGGCTTCGCCGGCCGCGCCACGATGAGGTCGCGCACCAGGCCGTCCCAAGGGCGATTCTCGCGGAACGACATTTCGAGGAACTCGTACCACAGATGATCGCGTCGCTGGGCCTCGGCATTGCCTGTCGGGCGTCCCAGCCAGAGCACATCGAACATATCTCGGAGGTGCCGCGAATGCTCGGAATGGGCCAGCAATCCATCGACGGTGGTTTCACGCCGGTTCCGGGCAGGCAGCCGTTGAAAACGAGCCACCTCTTCTTCGGTGGGAATCCGCCCCACGAGATCTAAATGGATACGCCGCAGCCAAGTCGCGTCATCCGCGCGGGCGGCCGGACGGACCTTGCGGGTCTTCCAACCCCGTTCCAGAAAGCCATCGATCACCGCCGAGGCGGCCATTCCTGCCGGAGGCACCCACGCGGGTTTGCGCACCTTCGATGAGTTCGACGGAGCCGATGTCGATTCAGAGGATGCGGCCGCGGCAGGCTTAGCCTCCAGTTTTTCAATACCGGTCCGAATCAAAGCCAGTTGCTCGTCCGAGAGCTGCTTCTTCGGTGGCATGTGCGGATCGGCTCCCGGCTTGAGCAGCAAATACAGGCTGCTCTCCTCCGGACGGCCCGGGACAAACCCGGCTCCGCGATCACCTCCGCGCAAGGCGTTCTGAAAGGTCGAAAGATCCAGCCGGCTCTTGGATCGGGTGGGGCTGTGACACTCGGCGCAATGCTCTTTGAGGATGGGTTCGACATGATCGACCCAGAAATCGGCCGCGGACAATTGCGCTGAGACCAGGCCCAACAACGCCAAACCACGCAGGAGCGATGCAGACCATTGATTCGGATGGATGCGAAACAGGGGCACGTCGATGGCGCAAAGGCTAGGCTCTGCCGCGGAACAACCGCAAGCACTCCAGAGCATCCAAGCGGCGGAACCCTCGATGAGGACGGCGCATCTGTATTCACGGGATGCCGCAGGTAGCTCCCGCAAGGGGCCGACTGATTTGCGAGACGAAGATCTGGGTTTAGCGTGCCCGAACAATATGAGTTCCACTGCCTCTGCAAGCCATAGAACCTGGTTCATCACCGGCTGTTCTTCCGGGTTCGGTCGCGCCATCGCTGAGGCAGCCCTTCAGGCGGGTGATCGCGTCGTCTTGACGGCCCGGGATGTTTCCACCATCGAACCTCTCGCAGCCGTCGTTCCGGAACAGGCCCTCGCGCTCGCGCTAGACGTGACGCAAGAAGACCAGATCCACGCCGCCCTCGATGCGGCCGTCGAACGCTTCGGCCCCTTGGATGTGGTGGTCAATAACGCCGGCTACGGATTGATTGGGGCCATCGAGGAATGCCAGCCCGACCAAATTCGGCGCTGCATGGAGACCAACTTCTTCGGGACACTGAATGTCATCCGGGCCGTCTTGCCCCGACTCCGAGCCCAGCGCGCCGGACATATCATCAATCTGAGCGCGGCAGCGGCCATTTCGAATTATGCCGGATTCGGGGTCTATGGCGCAGCCAAAGCAGCCGTGGAAGCGTTGTCTGAAAGCCTTCGCGCCGAAACGCTCGCCTTGGGCATTCGGGTCACCTTGGTCGAGCCAGGCCCTTTCCGGACCGACTTCATCGGCCGTTCCCTGGAGCCGGTTCCCCAGCGATTGACCGATTACGACCGCAGTTCCGGCAAGTTTGCCCAGTTCCTGAAGGTCATCGACGGCAAACAACCGGGCGATCCGGCCCGAGCCGCTCAGGCCATCGTGACCATGGTGCACGCGGGCAATCCGCCCTTCCGCATGCCGCTGGGGCGCTACGTGGTGAAAAAATTGCGGGACCGGGCCGCGGAACTGAACAAGGTCGCCGACGAGCAGGAATCGATCGCCACCGCCACCGATTTCCAAACGGGCGGATGATGCTACCGACTTTGAGCAACCCAGGATCCCAGTGCCGACGACTCATCGTGGTGTTGGGAGACCAGTTGGACGCCGATTCCATGGTGTTCGAAGGTTTCGATCCGGAGCTGGACTGGATCTGGATGGCCGAGGTGGCGGGCGAGGCCACGCATGTCTGGAACTCCCAGTGCCGGATTTCGATGTTTCTGGCGGCCATGCGCCACTTTCGCGACCGGCTTCGCGAGCGGGGTTGGCCGATGGCCTATCGGCAACTGAACGTGTCGGATTCGCACTGGAGCTTCGGTGACAGAGCCGACCTCGGGCTTGCCGCAGGTGCGGAGACCTTGGCAAGCCAACTGGCCCTCACGCTCGATCGACTGCGTCCGGCAGAAGTTCATGCGGTGGATCCCGGAGAGTGGCGATTGAAGGATCAACTGCAGGAAGTCGCCCGAGCCGCGGGCATCGCCTGGGTGACCCGACCCGATCAGCATTTTTTCAGTTCCCCCGAGGACTTCGCTGCTCACGCCCGAGGACGCAAGCAACTGCGATTGGAGTTCTTCTACCGCGAACTGCGGCAACGGACCGGGTTCCTGATGGACGGGGATCAACCGGCCGGTGGCCAATGGAACTACGACGCCGAAAACCGGGAATCTTTTGGGAAACAAGGCCCCGGTTTCGTGCCCGCGCCGCGCCGGTTTCCCCCGGATGCGCTCACCCAGGAAGTCTTGGCGATGGTCCAGGAGCGATTCGGCTCCCACCCCGGCTCCGTGGCGGCCTTCGACTGGCCCCTGACCGCGGCCGAAGCCCAGTCAACCTTGGAGGATTTCATTGCTCACCGACTGCCGGAGTTTGGTCGTTGGCAAGATGCCATGTGGGTGGGCGAACCATGGCTCTACCACTCCCGCCTCAGCGCCGTGCTCAATCTCAAGCTGCTGCACCCGCGGACAGTCTTGGATGCGACCGAAAACGCCTACCGCTCCGGTCGAGTGCCCCTGCCGGCGGCCGAAGGATTTATCCGGCAAATCCTCGGATGGCGCGAATATGTGCGGGGCGTGTATTGGCATTCGATGCCGGGCTACCTCGAGCGGAACGCCTTGGGGGCTCATCAACCGCTGCCCCAGTTTTTTTGGACCGGCGACACCGAGTTCAACTGCCTGCGCCACTCGCTCCGCCAAACGCTCGACCTGGGCTACGCGCACCACATCCAACGCCTCATGGTCACGGGGCTTTTTTCGCTGCTGGTGGGCGTGCACCCCAAGGAAGTCCACGGTTGGTACTTGGCGGTCTATGTGGACGCGGTGGAATGGGTCGAGCTGCCCAACACGCTGGGCATGTCGCAGTATGCAGACGGGGGCGTGATGGCCTCGAAGCCCTACATCGCCACCGGGAAGTACATCCAACGGATGTCGAATTACTGCCAGGGCTGCCAATTCGACCCTGCCCAGGCCACCGGCCCCAAGGCCTGCCCGTTCACCACCCTGTATTGGGACTTCCTGGCTCGGCACCAAGCGCTTCTGACCAAGAATCCACGCATGAGCCTGCAAGTCCGCAATTTGACCCGACTTTCGGAGGAACAACTCGCGGCCATCGGCCGACAGGCCTCTGAACTGCGTGCTCAACTGGCCCAATCCGACCGGCCCAACCGCGCCGCCTCCTGAGAAGCGGGCCGGTGCCTGAGTCCAGGACACCGACCCATTGAATGCACCCGTAACGCGTCAGCGTTCAGCCTTGTCCATCTTCGCAGCGGACTTGCCAGACTTGGCTAGCGGCTTGTCATACTTGCCACCCGCACTAGCTCGGACCAAAACCTCACCGCCGGCATCGGTCTTCTGCAGCATGCCACGCAAGTAATCGCCAGGTTTGACGTCTTCAAGACGAACCACTGCGCCATCGCGTTCGATCAAGCTCTCGTCAGTCACCTCAATCGGCCGAGTGCCCGATTTCTTGGCCAGCACGATGCTTTTTCCCTCCACAGAGGCGACCTCACCGCGGAACGGATACGTTGATTTGCGGGCGGATGTCCGGCGAGTTTCGCTGGTTTTTACAGCAGACCCAAGGGGTGTGGCTTCGGCCGCGACCATTGAACCGGCTACGCCCAAGACTAGAGCTGCCAATGTGAGACGTTGCAGGATGGAATTTTGGAATGTCTTCATGAAGATATTTGTTTGTTAATGATGGTGTTGTTGATTCACCCCACATCGGGTGACTGTGTATGGATTCGCAGCCGCCTTGGGCAACCTTTCAAACTTTCGGTAAATTCTGATAAATTATTGGATCGCCAAAATACTGGTGAAGCCGGCGGTAACTCGGCTTGCACTCCTTGGGAGGAGCCTCAAAAAGCCCTGGTTATCGGTGAGGATCGACCCACTTCTCTAGAGGCAACGGTTCAACTGACTCCTTGGTTGGGGTTTTGCCCCCCCCCCGGATGTCGTCCGAGGACCTCCTGGATAGGGGTAGGGATGGCCGTTGCCGGCCACCCTCCCTCCGAACCGGACGCGCGGATTTCCTGCATCCGGCTCTCCAGCCATCCCCACCTCGCCCGGCAGCCTAGGGAGCGGACGGTGAGGGCACGCGGCCTACAGGGCGGGCTCGTCGCGTGTTCCCAGTCACCCTGTAGGCCGGGTCCCCCGACCCGGCGTCCCCGCCGCCGACCGCCGCGTGAGGGCGACACCGTCACTGACATGCCACGATTAGATTTCTTCTCATTTCGCCCCAAATGCGCTCAAAAAGTCGCCCAACGCGATGCCCGACCGGCGACATCACTCCTGGCAATTCTTTCAGCGGCAAGACCCCTTCCGTGATCTGAAATCAAACAACCCAAACATCCCGTTGACAAGGCAGGCCGAGACACCGTATCAAGTTCGCCTTTTCTAGGAACCGATTATGCCGAATACGAAGTCAGCCGAGAAACGCGTCCGCAGCAACGCCCGCAAGGCCGCTCGCAATCAGTCCGTCAAGTCGAGCGTGAAGACCTTCGAGAAGAAGTTTTTAGAGCTCGCAACCGCCGGCAAGCTGGACGAAGCCAAGGCGGCTCTCTCTGTGGCGACCTCTGCCTATGCCCGCGCCGCCAAGGGTGGTGTGCTCAAGCGCGAGACCGCCAGCCGCAAGGCCTCCCGCCTGCAGCTACATCTCAATCGGGTCACCACAGCCAAGGCTGCCGCTCCCCAGGCTGCCGCTTCCAAGGCTTGATTCGTTCGAAGGGTCCCAGCCTGCGCTAAATGCCAGTGGGACCGTTCGAAATGCTTTCGCCCAGTTCACAACCTCGCTTATCTCTGAAGACAGATTTTTCTTCAAAAAAGAATCTAGTATTCTCGAGGTCTCATCGAAACGGGTGAGCAAAACGGACATTAATGCTCTTCATATTCTGAACTAGCTCAGAAATCTCTAGTTCCGATATCTACTGATTCTGCTGGCAGACCTCCCGGATTCAATAATTTCAAGAGGGTCGCCCCAAAGGTTTATCGCCTTCGAGGCTCCAGTACCCCAACAAAAACGGCACCACTCGGTGCCGTTTTTGTTTTTTAGGGACTGTTGTTTATGGACTGATCTGAGAGCCATTAAGGGGGCGACCCTTGACTCCGCCCCGCCCCGCCCAAGCCCAAGCCCAAGCCCCATAAAATCTCAGCAAGCGCCCGTCGTCGAACCGAGTTGCCCCTTTGGCACCCCCCGTTCAGCTAGAGCCTGATCACGCCTTACGAATGCAGGCGTAGGCGTTGTGATTGTGGATGCTCTCCTGATTTTCGGCCTCCACCTGATACCAAAAGATGTCTGGATGCTCGTTGAGCCTCAGGGCCACGTTGCGGACGAGATCCTCCACGAAAACCGGGTTCTCGTAGGCCCGCTCCGTCACCGCTTTTTCATCGACTCGCTTGAGCAGCGAATACATTTCGCTGGAGCCACAGGATTCGATCCAGCGAATCAAATCTTCAATCCAGATGAGTTTGCTGGAACGAATTTGCACGGTGACCTCACCCCGTTGATTGTGGGCACCGTATTGGCTGATGGCCTTCGAACACGGGCACAGCGTGGTGACATTGGCTTTGACGGTGAGGACAAAATCCAATTTTTCCCCTTCCAAGGCAGCATCGAAACCCACCTCGTAGTCCATCACGCCTTCCTTACCAGAAACAGGGGCTTTCTTGGTCATAAAGAAGGGAAATCGCATCTCCAAATGGGCCGCATGGGCATGGAGACGGGTCTGCATGGCCTTCAGAATGTCCGGGATATTCTCCACATGAATGACGGACCCATGCGAATTGAGCACTTCGACAAACCGACTCATGTGAGTTCCCTTGAACTCCTCGGGCAAGTCGACGAAGAGCCCGATGGTGGCCACGGTGTTCTGCAACTCGTGGGCCTTGTCCCGGATCTGCACTGGAAAGCGCAGGTTGCGGACCCCTACCTTATCGATGCGCAGTTGCCGATGATCGCGCTCGCTCTGTTGGTCGGACATCGTGTCCGTCTTCGCATGAGACAAGCCTCCCGTCGCAACTAGGGCCGGCACTATTTCGGAGTGTTCTTGAATCAACACGGTTAATCTTATCATCACGAAATCATCGTGCAAAAAAAGAATCCGGTGACTTTGAGCGAAGAGTATAAAGTATGAATCATTATCGACTGTTCCTAGCCCATCTTCTCGGGGCGTTGCTGCTCAGCGCCGAGACGCCGCGTTTCAAGGTTGTTACCTACAACTTGGAGAATTACCTCGTAGAGCGCTCCGGAACCCGGGCTCCCAAGCCCGAAGCGGCCCGCCGCAAGGTCACCGAAACCCTCACCGCCCTTCGGCCCGATGTGTTGGCGCTCCAGGAGATCGGCCCCACCAACGCCCTCTTGGAACTCCAGTCCCGTCTCCGACAGGCCGGCTTGGACCTGCCCCACTGGGAACACGTCTCCGGCTACGACACCAACATCTTCGTGGCGGTTTTGAGTCGCTTTCCCATCGTCGCGCGCCGTCCCCATTCCCAGGAAAATTTTCTTCTGGAAGGCCGTCGATTCAAAACGAGCCGCGGGCTCTTGGAAGTGGATCTGGAAGTCAGTCCGTCTTACCGATTCACGCTGTTTACCGCACATCTGAAGTCTAAGCGGAACATCGGCTCTGCCGATCAGGCCGAGATGCGCGAGCAGGAAGCGCGGGTCTTGCGCCGTTTGGTGGATTCCCGACTCGTCGCAGAACCCAAAGCCAATGTGCTCATCTGCGGGGATTTTAACGACACTAAGGACAGCCCGGCCTTAAAGGCACTCTTGGGCCGATCCAGCAATTCATCGCTCGTCGATACCCGCCCGGTGGAACGTAATGGCGATCAGGCAGCCTCTGAAAATCCCCGCTGGGATCCGCGTCATGTGAGTTGGACTCACTTTTACGGCAAAGAGGATTCTTACAGCCGCATCGACTACATCCTGCTGAGCACTGGAATGGCCCGGGAATGGCGCCGCGAAGGAAGTTATCTGCCGACGCTACCCGACTGGGGTGTGGCTTCTGACCACCGGCCCGTCGTGTGCGAATTCGAAGCGGCAGAACGCTAAAAACCAATCACAGCGAACACCGACGGCCCAAGTCCAATCACGGCTTGGGCAGCAGGGAATCTCGATCCACCGTCAACGCTTCGACAACGGAATCCTTTAATCCGGCACCGGCGTCCTGATCCAGATGACGGAACAGGGCCAATCGCATTCGTGGATCCCAGAAGCGCTTGATGTGGCCGCTAATTCCGGCCAGCCGTGCCGCTCGATCCGTATCGGCGTCAAAGAACGTGGCTATATCATTGGCCATCCTGACGAGTTTGTTCGGGTCCATGGATTCGGAGGGACTTGAAGGGATACGGTGCGTCCGATTGAACTCAACCGGCGCAGGCCTGGTTCACTGCGGCATTAACGCGATTTGAGTGTCGCTGAACCGTTGGAAATCCTCCTGCCAATCCGAAGGTTTCGTAGTCGGCGTCACTTGGACCGCTGTGACTTTATATTCCGGGCAATTGGTGGCCCAATCCGAGTTGTCGGTGGTCACCACATTGGCTCCCGAGTCCGGGTGATGGAAGGTGGTATAGACGATGCCCGGCTGCATCCGCTCGGTGATCTTGGCACGAAGGGCGGTTTCTCCGGCCCGACTCCGGATGGAGACCCAGTCACCGTCCCGAATACCGCGATTTTCGGCGTCCTGCGGGTGCAATTCGAGCCGGTCGGCGTCATGCCATGCACCGTTCTGAGTGCGCCGCGTCTGAGCACCGACGTTGTATTGGCTCAAGATGCGGCCAGTGGTGAGAATGAGCGGGAACTTGCGGGAAGTTCTCTCGGGCGTCGGGACATACTCCGTGACGACAAAACGTCCCTTGCCTCGGACAAACGCGTCGACATGCATGACAGGCGTGCCTTCCGGGGCCTGGGCATTGCAGGGCCACTGAATGCTCCCCAGGCGTTCCAACCGTTCGTAGCTCACGCCAGTGAAGGTGGGAGTCAGTGCAGCGATCTCGTCCGTGATCTGGGACGGATGCTCATAATGCATGGGATAGCCCAGGGCTTTGGACAACTCGACGGTGACTTGCCAATCGGCGTAACCGGCGAGTGGGGGCATTACCTTCCGCACGCGCGAAATGCGGCGTTCGGCATTCGTGAAGGTGCCGTCCTTCTCGAGGAACGAGGAACCGGGCAGCAGCACATGGGCGAATTTGGCGGTTTCGTTCAGGAAGATGTCTTGAACGACCAGGCATTCCATCGAACTGAGGGCCCGTGTGACGTGTTGGGTGTCCGGATCCGACTGGGCGATGTCTTCGCCCTGCACATAAAGGCCCTTGAAGGAACCATCGATGGCGGCATCGAACATGTTGGGAATGCGCAGCCCCGGTTCAGGGTCGATGGGTACGCCCCAGGTGGTGCTGAACAATTCGCGGACTGCGAGATCGGACACATGCCGATAGCCGGGCAACTCGTGCGGGAATGAACCCATGTCACAACTGCCCTGCACGTTGTTCTGGCCGCGCAACGGATTCACACCCACGCCAGGACGCCCGACATTGCCCGTGAGCATGGCGAGGTTGGCGATAGCCATGACCGTGGTGGAGCCTTGGCTGTGCTCGGTGACGCCCAGGCCGTAGTATATGGCCGCATTGCCTCCGGTGGCATAAAGCCGAGCAGCTCCTCGCACCTGGTCAGCGGGCACGCCCGTGGCTTCTTGAAGGGCTTCTGGAGAGTTCTTGGGCTCCAGAATGAATCGCTTCCACTTTTCGAACTCGGGCAAGTCGCACCGTTCCCGAATGTAGTCCTCCCGCGCCAGGCCTTCCTCCACAATGACATGCGCCAGGGCGTTGAGGATTGCGGCGTTCGTTCCCGGACGGAGGGCCAGATGGAACTCGGCTTCGACATGCGGCTGGCGAACGAGGTCGATCCGGCGCGGATCGATGACGATTAAGCGAGCCCCTTCACGCAAACGCCGTTTCATGCGCGATGCGAACACGGGGTGGGCATCTGTCGGATTGGCACCGATGACCATCACCACATCGGCGGCATCCACCGAATCGAAGTTCTGAGTGCCGGCCGATTCACCGAGGGTCGCCTTCAGGCCGTAGCCCGTGGGCGAATGGCAAACGCGGGCGCAGGTATCGACGTTGTTGTTGCCGAAGGCCGCTCGGACGAGTTTCTGGACCAGATACGTCTCTTCATTGGAGCAGCGCGACGAGGTGATGCCACCGATCGAGCCGCGGCCGTATTTTTCTTGGATGCGCCGGAATTCGCTGGCGGCATAGGCGAGCGCTTCCTCCCAAGACACCACACGCCACGGGTCCGTGATCTTGGCCCGGATCATGGGATGCTTGAGGCGATCCGGATGGGTGGCGTAACCCCAGGCAAAACGGCCTTTGACACAGGAGTGCCCGTGGTTGGCCTGCCCATTCTTGTTAGGAACCATGCGCACCACCTGGCTGCCCTTCATTTCTGCGCGGAATGAGCAACCCACGCCACAGTAGGCGCACGTCGTCACCACCGAGTGATCGGGTTGCCCTAGATCCGTGATAGATTTTTCCATCAAGGTCGCCGTGGGACAGGCTTGGACACAGGCACCGCACGACACGCATTCCGAATCCAAGAAATCGGTAGGACCCGGAGCGATCTTGGACTGGAAGCCCCGTCCATCGACCGTAAGGGCGAAGGTGCCTTGAACTTCTTCACACGCACGCACGCACCGGGAACAGACGATGCACTTGGTTGGATCGAAGCTGAAATAGGGGTTCGACGTGTCCTTGGTACCAACAAGATGGTTCTCGCCTTCGGTGCCGTAGCGCACTTCGCGCAAACCGACGACGCCGGCCATGTCTTGAAGCTCGCAGTTCCCGTTCGCAGGACAGGTCAGGCAATCGAGCGGATGGTCGCTGATGTAAAGCTCCATCGTGTTGCGACGCAGTTTGGCGAGTTTATCGGACTGCGTGGTCACTTTCATGCCCGCCTCCGCCGGCGTAGTGCACGAAGCGGGAAATCCGCGGCGGCCTTCAATTTCGACGAGGCAAAGCCGGCAGGAACCGAAGGCTTCGAGGTGATCGGTGGCGCACAGTTTTGGGACTCGCACTCCGGCATCGAAGGCGGCACGCATCACCGAGGTGCCAGCAGGGACCGTCACTTCCACCCCGTCGATTTGAAGAGAGACGAGTTTGTCGGACACCCGGACGGGTGTGCCTGCGTCCGGTTCTTTATTCGAATACATGGGAGCAGGTTTTCAGGTCAATGACGGCGAATAGTTCTGGAAGCGCGTCCACCCGGCGCAAGGGCCGGTGCGCGATGAAAGTCCTCAGAAAAATGCGTCAGCGCACTGAGCACTGGCGAGGGTGTTAGGCCACCCATGGCGCAGAGAGATGCGTTGGACAAGGTGTCACACAGGTCCCGCAAGAGGGTGAGATTTTCGGTTCGCTGTTTCCCTTGAATCACGCGGTCAATGACTTCGACACCGCGAGTGCTTCCGATGCGGCACGGGGTGCATTTTCCGCAAGATTCAATGGCGCAAAACTCCATGGCATAGCGGGCCATTTGGGCCATGTCGACGGTGTCGTCAAAGACAACGATGCCGCCGTGGCCGACCATACCCCCAGCCGCGGCGAAGGATTCGTAATCCAGCGTGGTGTCGAACTTGGACTCGGGCAAATAAGCTCCCAAAGGCCCACCCACCTGAACCGCACGAATGGGCCGACCGGAGGCGGAACCACCGCCAAACTCATAAAGCATCTCGCGCAACGTGACGCCGAAGGCCTTCTCGACCAATCCGCCCCGCTTGATGTTGCCCGCCAGTTGGAACGGGAGCGTGCCGCGGGATCGCCCCGCACCGAAACCAGCGTAAAACGCGCCGCCTTTGTCCACGATCAACGCCACGGCTGCCAAGGTCATGACATTGTGGATAACCGTCGGTCGGCCCCAGAGACCGGCCAGCGCTGGAAGCGGTGGTTTGGGGCGTACCATGCCGCGTTTGCCCTCGAGGCTCTCCAACATGGCGGTTTCTTCACCGCAAATGTAGGCACCCGCCCCGCGACGGACGTGCAGTTGGAATCGCTTGCCGGTGCCCAGAAGGTTCGATCCCAAATATCCGGCCTCGTGGGCGTTCTGGATGGCAGCGAGCAAAATGCTCAAGGCGTGCGGATACTCGGAGCGCAGGTAGATGTAGCCTTCGGTGGCACCGACGGCGAGTCCGGCGATGACCATGCCTTCGATGAGGACGAAGGGGTCTCCCTCGAGGATCATTCGATCCGAGAAGGTGCCCGAATCGCCTTCATCGGCATTGCACACGATGTACTTCTGCTCGGCGCGGGCATTGAGGACGGTCCTCCACTTGATGCCGGCCGGAAACGCTGCGCCGCCGCGCCCGCGCAGGCCAGACCGGGTG
>CAINWP010000022.1 GCA_903854475.1 uncultured Verrucomicrobiota bacterium | reverse complement strand
CTGCAAGTCGGTGGATGACCGCTTGGCAATGATGCAACGGCACCTCAAGCCCGATCAAATGGCGGGCTATTACACCAACACGGAGCGCGTTCGCCTCCTCCGAGATCCTCAGGGCACCGGCAAAGCCACGATCTCTACGGTGTTCGCCGAGAACTTTGCCACCCCACTCGACGGCGTGGCCGCCGGTGTCCTGGCGCGGGGCAAGGATGTGTTTTTTGCCAACATTCCCAATGTCTGGCGACTCCGCGATGCGGATGGAGACGGCGTCGCCGACGAACGTCGCAGCATCAGCTACGGACACGGGATCCGCGTCGGTTTTCTCGGGCACGACCTGCATGGTTTGGTCTTTGGACCCGATGGCCGACTCTACTTTTCGATCGGTGATCGCGCCTCGATGATCCGAACTGAAGGTCACATGGTCGGAACCCCAGACAGCGGGGCGGTCTTCCGTTGCGAACCCGACGGCTCGCACCTCGAGATGGTCTACCAGGGCCTTCGTAATCCGCAGGACATGGTCTTCGACGCGTGGGGAAACCTCTTCACCGGCGACAACAATTCAGATGGTGGCGATCAGGCACGTTGGACTTGGTTGGTCGAAGGCGGTGACAGCGGTTGGCGCATCGGTTGGCAATTCCTGGAGGGCCGCAATGCCCCCAACCCCCGCGGCGCATGGAATTCTGAAAAGATGTGGCATCCGCAAAATGACTCCCAGCCGGCCTACCTGACTCCTCCCATCAAGAATATTTCCTCCGGCCCGAGCGGCGTCAGTTATTACGAGGGAACCGGCAGTGCTCCCGAGTGGAACGACACGTTCACCTTGTGTGATTTTCGAGGCAGCTCGAGTGGATCGGGGTTGTGGAAGTTCAAACACAAGGCCAAGGGCGCAGGCTTCGAGATCGTGGACGACCAGAAGTTTATCTGGTCAGTCAATGCCACCGATGGCCATTGGGGTCCCGATGGCTCTTTTTGGGTGCTCGACTGGTTCGACGGCTGGGAACCCGTGGGCAAGGGGCGCATCTACCGCTTTTCCGACCCGCGCCATTCCCAGTCGCAATTGGTCCGCGAGACACAGGCCTTTTTGGCAGCCGGCTTCTCTCAGCGATCCACCAGCGAATTGGCCAAGGGGCTCCTGCACCCCAATTACCGGATCCGACTGGGCTCCCAATTTGAGCTCGCCGCCCGTCAAGACGACAAGTCCCTGCTCAAAGCGGCCCTCTCCGGAAAAACCCTCCAAGCCCGTCTGCATGGCATTTGGGGCATCGGGCAAGTCGCCCGCGCTCAGCGCAACACAAGCGTGTCTGGCTCCCAAGTGGAGTCGTTGGAACGATTAATCCCCCTCCTGTCTGACACCGATGCGAAGGTCCGCGCCGTGGCCGCCACCGTGCTGGGTGATGCTCGCTACGGTCGCTCGTACGAGGCCCTGATCCGACTCACCTCCGACAGCGATCTGCACACACGCACCCTCAGCACGATCGCTTTAGGCAAACTGGGCCGCAGGGAATCCATTCCCGCCATCTTCAATCTGTTGGTGGAAAACGCCGACAAGGATCCCTATCTGCGACACGCCGGAGTGGTGGCCCTCATCGGAGCCAACGACATCGACGCGCTGATTAACCACGTGCGGCACCCCAACGAATCGGTGCGCATGGGAATCCTGCTGGCGATGCGAAAACTGGAACGCAATGAGATCGCTTCCTTTCTTGCGGATGCATCACCTCGCATCGTTACCGAGGCCGCCCGCGCCATCAACGACCAGCCCATTCCCGGAGCCATGGAAGCCCTGGCCCGCTTAGTTGAGCGCCCCGGCCTGACCGAGGCCCCGTTGATGCGTCGAGTCCTCAACGCCAACTACCGCTTCGGCACCGAGGCCACCGCCAAAGCCCTGGCCACCTATGCGACCCGCGAGGACGCCCCGGTGACTCTCCGAGCCGAGGCCCTCGACGCCCTCAGCCAGTGGCCAGCCAATTCCGGCCGCGACCGCATCAGCGGACTCTGGCGCCCGACAGCCTTCGCCCGTTCTGAAAAGGTGCCCAATGAGGCACTGAAGCCGGTCTCGAATGCCCTCCTCACCTCTGCACCAGCCCCAGTCCGCGCAGCCACAGCCCGAGCCGCCGGGACCCTCAAACTCACCGAGGCTTCGCCGGCGCTGTCCGCTCTGGTAATTCAGGGAGCCGCTGACGGGGCCGCTCGCTCAGACGCCCTGCGGGCCTTGTCGCTTCTACAAACGCCCGACTACGCTCCTGCACTGGCCGCCGCCCGAGAGGACAAGGATGAGAAGGTCCGCAGCCTAGCCACCCAACTTGCCGTCGAAGTGCCGCCGGTCGCAGTTCGAAATGCAGGATCCGGTGGCAGTTCCGCCAGTGGCGGGTCAACAGCACCTCTAGAGAAGGCCTTGGCCTCCGGATCGGTGACCGAAAAGCAGTCGGCACTGGCCACGCTGGGCTCGATAAAGGGTACCGAGGCTGACGCTCTCCTGAAAAACTGGATGGAAGGTGTGCTGGCTGGCTCTGTGGCCCCAGAACTGGAACTGGATGTCGTGGAGGCGGCAGGAGCGCGTGAGTCACTCAAGACGTTGCTCGGCCAATATCAGAGCCGCCTCGACGCCAAAGATCCCTCCGCCGCTTGGAAAGCCTGCCTTGTTGGGGGCAATGCTGAAGCAGGCAAAAAGGTTTTTATCGAACGAGCCGAGGTCAGTTGTGTTCGCTGCCACAAGGTTCAGGGCGAGGGCGGCGAGGTTGGCCCCGAACTCACCGGACTAGGCAAGAAAAACGGCCGCGCCTACCTGCTGACGAGCATCCTCTATCCGAACGCAACGATCGCCGTGGGTTTCGAGAACGTGCTAGTGAACCTCAAAGGCGGACAAAGCTACGCAGGGGTCATCAAATCGGAATCGGCGACCGAGCTGGTGCTCAACTCGGCCGAAGACGGGTTAATCACAGTCAAAAAGACCGAGATCATCGGTCGCGAGAAAGGGCTTTCAGGGATGCCTGAAGGATTCGGTGAGCTGCTCTCCAAGCAAGACCTCCGCAACCTCATCGAATACCTCGCTACCGCCGAATAACCGGGCCAGGCTCTCTCAATCTTGAGTCCGATCGGCGGACCAATTCTCACCCTTCATGCTTCCCAACGATTACATCCAACGCCTCCGAACCGTTGAGGTGCGAGCCCGATTAATCAGCGAGCAGCTGATGTGTGGCAGATTGGGGAGCGTCTTCAAAGGACGGGGCATGGATTTTGCCGATGTACGCGAGTACGTGCCCGGTGATGATGTCCGCCGCATTGATTGGAATGTCACTGCCCGCCTGCGTAAGCCCTTCATCAAGCGCCACGTCGAGGAGCGAGAGCTGGTCGTCATGCTGCTGGTGGACATCTCAGCCAGCGGAAACTTCTGCTCAGAAACCAATCCGGTAGCCGGCGTTGCATCACACCGTGAGATGGCCGCCGTTCTGGCCGGCTCCCTGGCCTTCAGTGCCGTGCGGGATGGCGACCGAGTGGGGGCAATCCTCTTCTCGGATCGAGTCGAACGATATATCCCACCCCGCAAGACCCGCGCACACGTCACCCGTCTGCTGCATGAGATTCTCTTCACCACGCCGAAGCATTCCGGAACTTCGATCGGCGCGGCCCTGCAGTTTCTAAACAACCTCTTCAGCCGACCGACGCTCAGCTTCGTTCTCTCGGATTTCCACGATTCCGACACCGATGGCTGGACCCGTGCCATCAAGGCCTCCAATCATCGACATGATATGATGGCCTTACGGATGAGCGACCAACGCGAACTCGAACTGCCCGATGTCGGATGGGTCCTCCTGCAAGATTCCGAGACTGGCGAAGTACTCGAGGTCGATTCCAGTGATCCGCGTGTCCGGGAGGGGTGGCGAGTGGCCGGGCAGGCCCGACGCGATCAACTCATCGCCACCTTCCGCGGAGGACGCATCCCGGAGCTGGAGGTCCGCACCGATCAGCCCTGGGCCCAGCGCCTCCAGGGATTCCTCGACCACGCCGCGCGACGTCGCATCGCATGAGTCCTGATTGGCTGCACCCATGAAACCCGATCGGCTCATCGAGGACCTGACTCTCGTCCCCTTGCCT
The DNA here is from genome assembly GCA_903854475.1 of uncultured Verrucomicrobiota bacterium. GTDB lineage: Bacteria > Verrucomicrobiota > Verrucomicrobiia > Limisphaerales > UBA9464 > SXXZ01. The sequence continues at coordinate 10,862 of CAINWP010000022.1, read as the reverse complement.
CAATGGTGGGAGAACCCATGGCTGCTCTTCAGCCTGCCAGTGGTGATCGGTCTGATCGCTTACAACCTGCGTCGCTGGTGGCTTCAGCGAAAACCCAAGACACTCAGTCCAAACGTCCCCGATGGACCACCTCCGCATGAGGCCTTCCTGGCAAGCCTGGCGGCCCTGCGGTCCAAACGTGGCCATTGGATTGCCTACCCCTTCGCGATCGAGGTCAGCGAGATTCTGCGGGGTTACCTGGAGGCCCGGTATGAGTTCTCGGTCCGCTTCCAGACCTCACGCGAATTTCTGGAATTGGCGGCGACTCACCCACGCCTCAGTACCGCCCATCGAGCGACCCTTCGAGATTTTCTAAGCCGCTGCGATCTCCTCAAATTCGCTCAAGGAGTCGCCACTGAAACCGAACTGGCCGCACTCATCGACACGGCCGAGCAGTTCATTTCAGAGTGTGCCGAACTACCGCCGGGGCAAAGGGGGAGCAACCCTTGAAGGACCTCCTGGCCATCGAGTTCCTCTACCCATGGGTGCTGCTAGGTCTTTTGGCGCTGCCCGCACTCGCCTGGTTCCAACGGCGACCGCGAACCGTTCCCTCGCTGGCGATTCCATCACTGGCCGGCCTTGGCCATCTGGGCCGCATTCCCGCCCGACAGAGGGCCGCCACCCATGCACTGTGGACCTTAATCCCTCTGGCGCTCCTCATCGTCGGGCTCGCCAGACCGCGGATGCCTCGAGGTGATTTGCCCGACCCGAGCAAGGGTATCGACATCATGCTGGCGCTCGACTTCAGCCGTTCAATGGCTGAAACCGACTTCCGATTGGATCGCAAACGGGTCACACGCCGTGCTGCCCTGGAGTATGTCACCGAGAAGTTTATCCTGGGTCGACCCAATGATCGGATTGGCATCGTTTGTTTTGCGCGAAACCCCTTTTTGGTCAGCCCGCTAACCCTCGATCACCGCTGGGCCATCGAATCCATGCATCAGACCGATCTGGCCACCGGAACGGGCATTGGTTGGGCGGTGATGGCCGCGGGAAACTTCCTGCGCAAGGACAGCGATCGCAGCAAGGTGGTCATCCTCGTGACCGATGGCGACAACTCCTCCGGTCCCCGCGCTTCGGAGATCATCGGGCAACTGGTCCGCGACAAGGTCAAACTCTACTCGGTCCTCATCGGTCCGGAGATGGTCGTCCCTTCGGTCGCCGCCAACCATGACCTCAACCGCGCAGCCCGCATCACGGGTGGCCAGTTCTTCCAAGCCAACGACACACGGGCCCTGCAGGGTATTTACAACCTCATCGACCAACTGGAGAAACGGGACCTGATCCAAAAGCGGTTTGTCCTGTGGCAGGAGTTTTTTGTCTGGCCCGTGGCCCTCGGGTCACTGCTGTGGCTCGGGGGATGGATTTGGAACTCGCTCCTGCGGAGGACACTGCCATGAGATTCGCGTACCCTGGGCTGTTGCTGCTCATTCCAGTCCTGATCGCCGTGATCGTCGGCGTCTGGGCTCTGGAAAGGCGACGCAATCGACGGCGGATCGCGCAGTTTTCAGGCAGTGCCGACCGGCCCTGGGCTGATCCTGGGCTCGTGCCGTGGCGACAACGGGCCGACCGGGCGTTGGTTTTGGCCGTGGCTGTTCTGCTGCCGCTGGCATTGGCTCGCCCTCTGGCCTTCCGCACCGATGAGCAATCCGAGCTGAGAGGAGTCCCCTATCTCATAGCGCTGGATCTCTCCCGATCCATGCTGGCGACCGATGTTCGCCCCAACCGGTGGTTTGCGGCCACCAACGCGTTATCCCGCTTTTTGGATTCCAGCCGAGCGGACCGAGTCGGGTTGATCACCTTCAGCGGTGTGGCCTACCTCAACGCACCACTCAGCTTCGACACACGGGCTATCCAAGCCATGTTGCGTTATGCCTCGCCCTATACGATGGAAATGGATAGTGAAACCGCCGGGTCCAATTTGGGTTCTGCCATTGAGCGGGCTGGGCGATACTTTCAGACCAATAGCATCCAACCCCGGGTGGTCATTCTAGTGACGGACGGCGAAGATTCGGGCGATCAGCTCTTAGAGTTCACCCGCCGTTGGGCTCGTCAGGGCGTGAAAGTCTGCGCAATCGGGGTGGGGACCCGGGGTGGTTCAAAAGTTCCACGGATCCAATGGGGTGGCGTAGCACAGAACACCTCTGGTCAGGAAGTCGTCTCCCGACTGAATGAAGCCAACCTCAAACGCATCACCGCCCTCACCGGAGGCCGATACGTACCCCTGGGAGATCAAGGAGAAGGGTTTACCACACTCCGGCAAGAATTTCTGGCCCCGTTGGCCGAAAGCGCAGCCCGGGAAGACAGCAAAAACTACGTCGAGGCTTACCCTCTGCCGTTGACCCTGGCCATTTGCGCCCTAGTGGCCCAAGCCATCATTGGGGTCCGCCGCCACCAACGCCCCCGCCTCCCCTCCGCCCTCCGCCCCACAACGCGTCCCGTCGTCCCATGAATTCCCTCCGACGGCCCCATTACCCTTCCGAGCATTCCATGACTTGGAGCCTGTCCCTTGTGGTTTCCAAGCTCTCAGCCCGGAGCCTGTCCCTAGCGCCGCTGATTCTGGCTTTGATGTGCGTCTTCGCACTCCCAGTCTCCACTCTTTCAGCCACAGATCCCCTGAACATTCGGGAACTCCAGCATCAGTTGACCCATGGTGCACCGCAGACCGCTGCCGACACACTGGCTCAACAGGCCGAACTTCGGCCCAACAGTCCTCATATCCAATACAACGCCGGCGTGGCCGCTTACGCAGCACACCGATGGGAGGACGCCCTGGTGGCCTTTGATCGCGTGGAGACGCTGAACCATCCGATATTGGCCAACTTGGCCCGATTCCAGCGCGGGAACGCGGAATACCAACTCGGCGTCGAGTCTCGGTCTGCAAACTTGGACGAAACAGTCTCCCGTTGGAGGGCCGCTCTCGATGCCTATCAGCTTGTTCTCAAGAAAGCACCCGGTGAACCCAGAGCTCTGGAAAACGACACGTTCGTCCGAACAATGCTGCTGAACCTTCTGATGGAAGAGGCCCGAAAGGCAGACGATCAGGCCAATCAACCCAACAAAACTCCGGCCCAGCGGATTCCCGATCTTCGCAATGCCCACGAGAAATTCTCCGAAGCGCATCAGCTGAGCCCCGTCAACCCCGAGGCTCAACGCGGGGAATCTGACACCAAAAATCGCCTCGCTGAAGCACTCAAACAGGAGGGAATGCGAAACATTCAAGCACCTCTATCGTTAAAGTCAAGCCGACGCGAACCACGCCTTCCAGAGGTGGACGCCTCAAAACTCGAGCAAGGCATCGCGCAACTGGAAGAAAGCCAACAACTGCGTCCGGGCGATTCCCAAGTCGACGAAGCCCTCAAGAAAGCCAAAGACCGCATGGCTGATGCTAAAGTCAAACAGGCCGAGACCTTCCTAGCCCTCGAAGAACAGATTCCTATCACCAAGGAAAAATTAGCGCTCTTGAGAATGGCACGTGAACAAATTGATCACGCTTTGGAGCAATCCCCAAACCATCAGGAAGCTCAGCGCACCGGCGAGGAGATCGACCGCCGCATGGCCCAAGTCCACGAAGACGAAGGGGATTTTCAGGAACAGCAGTCCGCCTTTTCCCAACCTGAACAGCAGGCCATGCAATTGAGCCAATCGTTGGACCACTTCCAACAGGCCTCTGAACTTCAACCCAACCAACCGCGCCTCCAGGCCAAGCAGGAACAAGCGGAGCAGAAGTTGGCTCAAACACTGGATAAACTCGCTGACAAGCTCATGCAGTCACCGGGGACACAGGAGCCCATGGAAGCCAAGGCGGCCCGACTGGAAGGGGCCGAGCAGGCACTCAACGAGCTTCAAGCCATCAAACCCAGTGACAGAACCGCGCAGCGGGCCGAGCAAGTGGGCAAGGAACTCGACGGATTGCGTCAAATGCTCGCAGAGAAGGGACAACCCTCGGAAAGTCCCGGTCAAGGCGACCCGAAAAACGGAGCCCAACCGATGCCCGCCCCCCCTCAGTGGATGGCTCCACCCCTGGACGGTCCGCCTCGCATCAACCAACCCGGCAACAAGGGACAGGCTCCCAAGAGCGCCGGCCGAAATATTCGGGATTACTGAACTGCTTGCTGGGCCAGTCAATCTCTGGCGCGTTGGTTTACCCGCCATACTTCCCCTTGATCGCTGCGGAGCCTGTCCCCGAGCGGTCCATTCCAGCGCGCCCCTGCGTGCCGTAACACCTCAGTCTATTGGCTCGCCGCGACAAACAGTCCTGCTGAAGCCTGTCCATCAAAGATGGAACACAAACTCAATAGCGTGCGGGAACAGAGTGAAGATGAAAGCCATTGCAGCCTGTCACCGAGTGAGCTCGCAAACCCATTTAGACAGTAGAGTTGCTGTACATAAACAGTTGCCGCGTCGAAGTCGTTCTATTAAACCATCTATGTAACAGATGGGTTAAAGCAAAATCAATCCTTCAAACTAGACAATCCACCATGCCCGGAAGCCGTTCTGCGGCCTTTTCGAGGGATTTGAGGGCCTGACGTCGATTAACCTCAGCCCCCTCCGGGAAGAGGAGTTTCCAACCCGTCGCATGCATCCAGTCATCCGGTGAACGCAACGGCGGATCTCCGGGATGCCCCAAACCGATGGATAAAGCGAATTGATCGGCAATCTGGACAGCTCCAGCCAAGCGGGCGTCGCGGGTATTCCCCGACGGTGTGTGATGATATCGTGTCGTGAACTCTAGAGATTCACCCAATTGCTGAGCCTTCAGATACATCGCACCCAAATGAGCATGATCGCACCCCACACTGTCCAATTCGATCAACCTCACCGGCAGCGATGACCCCTTCAATTGTTCCAAGATGCTGGAGTGATGATCAGGAAAGGCAGTAGCGAAGACAATCCACCCTACGTCATGAACCAGACCTGCGACGTAATCGAAATCTTCGCCGGACTCCGCAGTCACCATCATCAGATCCTTGGTAACCATCGCCACCGCGATACTGTGCTTCCAAAGGTTTCGCCACAGAGCCTCTCCTACCCCGCGCTGAGAACCGGTGATCCGTTTGAAGTCGTCTATGACCGGAGTCATGGTAGCCAAGTCCCTCACCTGCCGTACTCCGACATAGAAGACTGCCTCCTCAAGGCTGGTCACGGAATGTCCTAGCCCGTAGTGAACCGAATTCACCAGCTTCAAAAGGCGCGATGTCAGCCCCGGATCCCGTCGAATGACCTCGGAGATCTGTCCAGAATAGCGCTGTTCGGCGGCCAACAACTCCCGCAACGCCCCCTGAATGCTCTTGAGCGACGGAATAGGCGGGCACGACTCAAGACGTCGATGGATCTCCGCCAGAGTCAGAGCCTTGGGAGCTAAACTAGGAGCTACCGAGGAATTCACAGGCATTATGCGTTCTATCGGCAGAATTGAGTTCCACCTGAAAGCCTTTGTGTTTCCCGCCTGTCCCCGCGCCTTTGGGTGAATCCAACGATCTCTAAAGTCTTCCTCAAGAAATGCCGATTCCTCATTCGATGTGTGTTTCTTCAATCAGTGCCGCTGTTCACTGTCCAAGGTTGGCAATACGGGCCGGAGCAATTGATTCAAAACCTTCCATTCCTAGAACCCGGAAGCCTCTCTGATTTGAGCAACACCGATCATTGAATATCCATGAAACCGAAGATCCTGACTGTCGACGACAGCAAGACAATCCGACTGATTGTCACCAAGGCACTTAAACCCTTCGATGTGGATGTGCTCGAGGCCTCAAACGGTGTCGAGGGTGTGGCCATGGCCATGCGCGAGAAGCCCGACCTCATCCTACTAGACCTCACCATGCCCATTATGGATGGGTCCGAGTGTCTGGCGAAGTTGAAGTCCCACGCCGATCTAAAAAACACCCCCGTGATCATGCTCACGGCCGAGTCTGGCAGGGATAACGTCATGAAAATCGCCAAAATGGGAGTTCGTGACTACCTCGTAAAACCCTTCAAAGAAGATATGCTCGTCGAGCGAGCAGGGCGCATCATCGAACTCAAGGCCAAGGGCGGCGGGGTCAAGAAAGTTAAACGCTATGATGACCCGCTCAACATTTTGGTCGTCGATGATAAGCCTGCCATCATCGATCAAATTCGAGCCGCGGTTTCGGACACGCCATGGCAGGTTCATGGGCGAACCCAGACAGGTGAGGCGCTCGACTACTGCTCGCAAAATGTTCCGGACGCCATACTCGTCAGTCTTTCACTGCCCGATGGTGCCGGATTCACCCTATTCCAGATGTTTCGGGCCAGCACCCGAACCAAAAGCGCGCCAATCTATGGTCTTTCAGTCAAAACCGCCACCGAAGACCAGACTCGAGCTCTACAAGTTGGATTTCTGGGGGTGATCACCAAGCCTTTAGATCCGGACGACCTCAAAACCAAGATCTGCAGATCCCTGAGCCTGGACACTTCCTACAAGTATTTCCAGCAACGGGAAGGCGTTCTGGCGGTCATGCTCCCAACTAATCTCACCCCCAACGTTGCCAACGAGATCTCCATCCAGATGCGCGGCAAGGTGTCCGAAGCCGTAGATTCCGGGTTGGGCAAAATGATCATCGATATGAGTCAGGTGCGGACCCCGGACATTAATTTGGTGAAACTCGGAATCACTACGATTCAGTTGTGTAACGAGTTGTCCCTTCAACAGCGCTTGGTCGGATCGACAATGATTCAGGCCGAATGTCGCAACTACGAAGAAACCAAGGATTGGGTCTTCCTGGCTTCCTATGAGGATGCCATCAGGGATCTCAACCGCAAATGACGGACGGTTGAGACCGCGAGGGATGCGGAGAACTAAAGCCTCACGAAGATGTGATGAACCGTGTACACATAATTGCCGTAGGAACCATTCTTATGGTTCCAGCGATTTCAGCGCCCAACAGCTATCTGAATCGATTGGGGCCCAAACCCCTGAACTTCGGCGCACCACCACGTCCGTTGGAGGAGGTGATGGCCAGACTCCCCATTCTCTACACTGATCTACCTCCAAAACCCATCCCTTCACTCGCAAATAGCTCAAATTCACCGGATGGCGATCCCTTTTACCACTGGCCGGTGACCTCAGCCCCACCTAAGGAGGCCCAGATTAATGATTTTCCCCGACTTCCTGACAACTGGGTGAAATCCCGACTAGGACCTGGACACTCGGAAACCACGCCCTCGGAGCACAATAGCCCGGACCGGGAAGACGGTACCACGATTCAGACCATCCGATCTCCAAACTCTCTGAGCCCGGAGAGTCTTATCCGATTCTTCGCGACGCCCGGCTCCCAAAAGAATTCGGGGATCACCATACCAGTACCCTTCGTTCCTGGGACCCCGCCCACCCCCAACTCCAGCAGTGCTGTCTTCCGACAGGACTGACCCATGCCTAACCGCCTCTGCTATCAACGAAGGGTCCTGTGCCTGATCGCCTCGCTGGTGATCGGAGTAGGAATCCTCATTGCTGAGCCACCCGCTGCGAAATCTTCACCTAAAATAAACCCGACCAACCCGACCAACCGATCCACTCCAAACATCGATGGTATAAATAGGGCCACGCAGTTGACCGATGAAGTGGCCGACTCACTGGAAAAACGTTTCCGATCACCTATAACAGATCATCGCGATTTACCGGAATCTGAAAACGTCCTCCGACGACAGGTGAAGAGGGTTGTGGTTGATGAAACCAAGGCTTGGCGCAACATGGTCGATGGAGCCGTTCAAGCCTATGAACGCAGCACAAAACCCGAGGACCAATTGGCGGCGGAGAGCCTTTTGGTAGGGATCATCGAAAACCCAGATTCACCGTTAGAAACCCAGCGGGAATGCCTACAGCACATCGCGCAATTCGCCTTGGACAGCAGATCCTACACTAAGACGCAACAGATCTACTCCCAATTGGTCAGCCGGTATCCTCTTCATCCCGAAACCCCTTCAATTCTCTACCGACAGGGAGTCCTTTACCGGAAGATTGGCGCCACGGAGCTGGCCCTTTCCAAATTCCACGCCGTCATGTCAACCGTGGTCAGTCTTCAGGTGAAGGATATCTCGACCTACCGCTCGCTAGTTCTCTTGGCTCAGACCGAGATCGCGGACACATTTCTGATGGCTGGCCAATTTGACCGCGCGGCCGACTACTACCGGCGAGTGCTCAAGTTGGGCGACTCAGACCTCAACGAGGCTCAAGTCCGCCTGAAACTGGTCAAGGCCGTGTTTGAACTCAAGGACTGGAAAGGTGTCCTAGCAGAGGGTCAGCAATGCATCGAAAAAGCAGCGCTTTCGAGTCAAATCGCAGAAGTTCGTTTCTTGATGGCTGAGGCCAACAAAAAACTTGGAATGTATCGGGAGGCCATCCAACAAACATTGGAACTACTCAACACGGAACAAGAACGTGCCGGCAAGGATCCGGACAATTGGGCTTACTGGCAAAAGCGGACCGGCAACAAACTGGCCAACGAACTTTACGAGCAAGGCGACTATCTTAATGCACTACTGATTTACGAAACCCTTTTCAAAATTCCCGGTGACGCTGAATGGCATTCTCAGGCTCTGTATCAAATTGGATTGATCTACGAACGAATGTTTCAACCGGATCGAGCATCAGCTGCGTACACGGAGATTATTTACCGATCAACCAACGCCGCCCCCGCGCCCAACAACGTCGTCAAGTCACCGGCCACCTCGTCGACCAACGCCACCCCTTCGGGGCAGCCTCCATCGGCAACATTGGCAAAAAAAACTACCTCCCAAACTTCGGCTCAACCCGTGTCCTCGGGATTGAACCTGATCCGCGAAATGGCTCAATGGCGGCTCGACAACCTACATAGGGATCGAAACGTCAACCAAGAGGTCCAAAAGATTTTCCTTCCCAAAGCGTTTTCCACCACTAACCCCACATCTGAGCTCAAGAATTCGCCCCCATGAACCCGGAGACCCAGATGGCGTTGGACCTCCGCTCTCACCTATCGCTCAACATGGATCTTCTACAGCACCTTGCACGGGAGTCACAGTGCTTACGCCAACTGGATTCGACCGAGTTCACCTCAGCTGCCGAGGCGCGGCGGGAAGTTTTACCTCGCTTGGAAGATGCACTCCAAAGAATTCGTAGCCACCGCAGTTACTGGATTTCTCTGAGCCCGGAACTCCGGGCAACCAAACACGAGATCCAAAATCTGCTCCGTCAGAATCAGGACATTATCATGCGGATGATCGTCTTGGATCGGGAGAACGAACAACTGCTTCTAAGACGGGGATTGATACCCCCAAAGCATCTCCCGCCCGCGCAGCGTCAGCGGCCTCATTACGTGGCGAGTCTTTACCGAAGGCATCACTCTAATGGAAACGCTTCGCTGCCTGTGCCGGATGAAACCCGCTGAACAGCAAAGCAAAGGCCTCGCAGGAGAAGATTCCTTTTCCACATCACCTCAACTCTTACACACCCCCAACGACGGTCTCCAGTCTACAGATGGGATCAGCATACCGTCTTTTCATCAGAGAGGATTGCTCGAGTGGAGGAACTGGCTACCCTCCTCACGACATGATCCGACCAACGGCGTTGTTGATGCTGGCAGGGTGTGCAGCTTTGCTTTCCGCTGCAGAGCGTACGTTTGATTTTTCGTCAACGAAACCCGGCACCCTTCCTGACGGTTGGAAAACCGAGGTCGCCGGCGTTGGAAAACCCGGTGATTGGCGGATAGTAGAGGAAGATCTACCCCCGATCTTAGAGCCTATTTCTCCGCAGGCTCCCCGTTTGACCCGCAAAGCCGTGATTGCCCAAACAGCCCCGAGCAATGAAGACGAACGCTTTCCGTTATTGATCAACAACTCCGAACGCTATGGCGACTTTACCTTCAACGCGCGATTCCTGATCACTGGGGGCACCTTTGAACAAATCGCTGGCCTAGTATTCCGCCATCAAGATTCGAAAAATTTCTACGTCGTCCGAGCCAGCGCTTTGGGCAAAAATCTACGATTCTACAAGTTTGTTGATGGAGAGAGATCGGTTCCAATTGGACCCTCGATTTCCTTTCAAAAAGGCAAGTGGTACGAGTTATCTGTTCGGGCCGAAGGTAATCAGATCGAAGTCTTGCTGAATGGCACCAATGCATTCCCGACTCTGACTGATAATTCCTTCAATACTGGGCATATCGGCTTCATCACCAAGTCCGACACCACCGCTCTGTTTTCCGATGCCAGCATCCGCTACCGCCCCCTAGAAACTCTGGCAGCGGCTTTGGTACGACAAGCGCTAGAGCAACAACCGCGTCTTCTCAACCTACGCTTGTATGGATCGTCGTCTGACAAACAGGAACTGCGATGTCTCGCGGCCAAGAATTCGACCGATCTCGGAAAGGAAGCCAGCGATACAGTTCGAAGGGTTCACAAAGAGAATCAGACCTATTTTGGTAAGAATCCGAAAGCATCCATTGTCACAGCGCCCCTGCATGACCGCAATGGCGACGTCATTGGAGTAATGGAATTTCATCTCCGTCCCTATGCGGGCCAGATTGAATCCACCTCCGTAGCAAGGATTCTACCCACGGTAAAAAAGCTAGAATCCGGCATCACCGGAGCCAAAGCCCTCGCCGAATAAACACCCGACCCCATTTCAATCCCCCCCCCAATCCCACTACCCCAAGAGGAAACCCCAAGAGGGACAGGCTCACATATTTTAGAGGCTCTTTTTTCGAAAGAACTCGTCCAGAGGCAACGAATCATCAGGTAGACGCTTAAATGAGAACACGACGCCTCAAAGCCCATCCAGATGCCTCCAGCGGTTTCTACCACTGCATGTCCCGCGTGGTGGACCGGCACCT
>CAINWP010000021.1 GCA_903854475.1 uncultured Verrucomicrobiota bacterium | reverse complement strand
GGACATCCTTGATGTAGGCATACGGATCGATTCCCCGCCGACGGCAACTCTCGATCACTGTGTACAGGATCGCGCCGCGTTCCCCGGCTCCGGCTTCCCCGAAGAATAACCAGTTCTTTTTTCCTAGCGCCGAAAGTGGACGAACCACTCGCGGTAGAGGGCGCGGGCTATCGCCTCCAAAATCTGGATGCGCCGCTGACTGTTCTCCATCAGCTCATCGTAGGCAGACAGTATGCCCGCAATCCGGTCCTGCGCTTTCCGAGGCGGGAGCTGAACCTCAAGCTCGCGCGCTGCACCAATGTTGAAATGCTGCTGCGCGACGCCAACCAGATTCCCCGCAACCGACGCCATACCCCAAGCTGAATTGAAGATGGCCGCGAGATAAGACGGATTAAGGTCCTTCGCTGGCGTGATGACGACCAAGTCAGCGCAGTTTAATTCCTTGAACGAATCAGGAATCACGCAAGCCGTGCCGGGGTAGCCAGTGCGAACTACGGCAACGTCACCGGCGCGCAGCGCAGACTTGCTAAGTTTCTGGTGGAATTCCTGCGGTATAAATTTGATGTCATCCAAGTTCAGCTGGAACGGCGTAATATTTTGGGAGTGAAGAAACGGGACCCCCTCAGAAGTGTATTTGTCAGCCATTGGCCCGACGTGGCCGACAGTGATGCGTTCGCACACCTCCTTGAGTTTGATTTTGCGCATCCCGTTTGTTGCCATCGTTCCGCATCCAGCATCCCCGCCATGGGGGGCGTCGGTTTGTTCGACCCCGCGGGGTCCGCTGCTCAAGCTTTCGAGTTTCATTGTACTCATTCGCCTGGGGTGCTGCCCAAGCCATCCGGGTTTTTGAGGGACTTCTTTTCCTCGGAGGCGAGCCGTCGTTCCACTTTCTTTACATCCTCGGCAGGCGGTAGTGACTCGGGGCGAATGCCGCGTTCGAGCAGGGTCTTTCGGACGGCCTCGTTGTTGGTGATGTGCTCGCGGGAGATGGCGGACCCGCTGTCCATCGCATGTTGGCGGGCGTTGAAGATCGTGATCTCAGTGGCGAAGTCCTTCGCCTTCAGGACGATGGTGGGTGCGAAGTCGGCCAGCGGACGGTTATCGGGCACTTTCCACTGCGCCTTCATGGCCTGAGTGGTTTTGCCGAACAGGGCCTGATCGCCTTTGCTGCGGATGAGGGCAAAATTGTCGTCGTCACCGGTTTGTTCGTAGATGACGAGCGAAAGTTCCTTTTCTGTGGCGGAAAGCTTGTGCCTTGCGGAAACGCGCTCCGCTTCAAGGAGCCGCTGCTCGATCAATTCAGCTCGCCGGGTCTGGATGGCGAAATAGGTCTGTGCGAACGCAATTTCATGCTTCTTCGGGTCGCCGTTCTGGGCGACCAGGTAGCAGGCATAGCGCGTGAGCATGATGTCGTCGACCTCACGTTGGCTCCCAGAACCCAGGTCGACCATTTTCCCGACGTCGGCAAAATGGTCGGCGACCTGACGGCCTGAGACGTCACAGGCAGTTTTGGCCTTGGAGATGACGTTGAGGAAATTATCCCACTTGGTGTAGCCGAGGAGGTATTGGAGGTCGCGGGCCAACCAGTATTCCACGCCAGCGTCGGTCTGCTGAGCACTCGCTTCGAACGTGGAAGTGAGGGTTTGAACGATCTCGGTGTTCATGCTTCGAGGATTTCGGCGATATTGCGGGCGATGGTTTGTTCGAGCTCCCGGGCCTGGGCGTTCAGGGTCTCAAGTTCTTCATTCAGGGTTTGAAGCTGTTGCTTGAAGTCCTCGTCGCTCACGGCCTTACCCGGTGCAACGCCGACATAGCGTCCGGGGTTGAGCGACCAGCCTTGCACTTCGATCTCCTGGAGCGTGGCGGCGCGGCATAGGCCCGGCATATCGGCGTAGCGGGGTTGCTCGCCGAACACCTCCTTGAGCCGGGCTTCGGTCTCGGAACCGCCCAGGGTGAGGTCGAGGACCTCACCGCAATAGAGACGCACGAGGTTGGAGAGAAAGCTGATCTGGGCGGCGGTCCAGTCGCGGTGCGCGCGGTCCACCTGCCGGTAGATGTGCCGAGCATCGATGAACAGAACGCTGTCTTTGCGCGGAGTGGTGGCTTTGCCCTGGTCGAAGAACCACAGCGTGTAGGGAAGCGTGACGGTGTAGAACTCGTTAGTGCCCACGGCGACCATCATGTCCACGGCGCGGCTCTCGATGAGTTTCTGGTGGATTTCCTGCTCCGAGGAACGCGCGTCGGAGGCGGAGTTGGCCATCACGAATCCGGCGCGGCCTCGGGCGTTGAGCGACGAGTGGAAAAGCTGGATCCAGAGGTAGTTGGCGTTGTCGGTGCGGGGCAGGCCGAAGGGGAAGCGGCGGCCCGCGCCGACCGCGTCGGTCAACCGCTCCTTGTCCACGGCGTTGACGTTGAACGGCGGGTTGGCCAGCACGAAGTCGAACTGGCCGGTGGCCTTGTGCGGGTCGTCGTAATAGCTGTTCACCTGCCCGCCGTACCGGATGTCGCCTTCGAGGCCATGCACCGCTAGGTTCATCCGGGCGAGGCGTCCGGTTTCGTCGGTCTTCTCGACGCCGTGGATGGAGAGTTCTGCGCTGGGATTCTTTTTGTGTTCCGAGACGAACCGGGCCGACGAGACGAACATGCCGCCCGAGCCGCACGCGAGGTAGAGGATGCTGTCGGCGTGATAGGAGGCCGGTTCATCGATGCGGCTGCCTCGGCGATAAGAACTGGCTGCCGTCTCCAGGCGGGCGCGCTGGATGCCGAATCGGCCTTCGGCGAACCGGAGGAAGATGATCCCGAGAATCGGGCCGGAGTATTCCTGGGCCTTCAGTCCGGAATTGGCGCGGAATTGGTCGGCGCTCGCCCAAAGGCGCTGTTCCACGGTGTCTGTCAGGGGATCTTTGGCGGAGGGGGCGATCCAGTTCATCAGGCTTAGGGGGGGTGATTCGACTACGGAGTTTCCCTAGGAATGGATTTAAACGTTGAAGGTTTCAGGACTAGGAATCCAGAGCGGATCCGCCGTTATACGGTAAAAAACCGAACCGATGCCGATACCTGGCTGGAGGGAAGGGTCACAAACCAACGACGGACCAAACAAAAAGGCCGTCTTCCCGAAGGAAAACGGCCTAAAAGTTGGTTGCGGGGCTAGGATTTGAACCTAGGACCTTCAGGTTATGAGCCTGACGAGCTACCGGGCTGCTCCACCCCGCGATCCCGAGGCGCAAAGTGATACAGGATGGTGGCCTCTACGGCAAGGCTGAAGGCAAAGTTTCTTCTGTGTCGCAGGGATCCAAGCCTGTGGGAGAGCTCGAATCTCTTCCATCACGACTGCTGTACCGCTCGGTAACTCGAGAGTCCGAAAGCTTTCGAAAGACTTCGATTAACCCGAGTCGGATGTCACCGGCCCGTCGCTTTGCGTTCGACTTTTTTGATCTCCTTGGCCAAGGCCGCACCCCGCGTCTGGGCCGGAAGGAAAGCATTTGCCCAAACCGGTGAAGGGGCTCCGGCCGGCAAGGCGGTCAGCAGGCTTTGAAGGGCTTCGGAAGTGTAACCGCTGCGGGCTGCCAATCGGGTGCCTTCCAGCAGCACTTCACGGGCTTGGGCATCGGTGAGTCGCGCAGCGCCCTTGGATGCGCCGTCTTGCGGGACGATCGAGGGTCGGACCAGTTCGGTGGAAATGAGCGTGGCCGCCAGTTGGTTGAAGGCCGTCAGTTGCTGGTTGCGGTCATCGACGATGGGCTTTTTGGCCTTCTTGTTGGGAAGCTCTGAAGGATCCGGCAATGCGGCCATACCGTTCGGAGCGTCTGCACACCGGCGCAGGAATTCTGTCAAATAACCCGGGCACGAGGCATCCCGGCCGATGGCCAAGGCGATGCGGGACCACAATTCAGTGGTGGCGTCACTGACCACCACTTGTCGCTCGATGGATTCCACCCACGCGTTTTTGCCGTTCGAGGCCTTCACCGGAGGTTTGCCCCAACGGGACTGCTGCTGCGGGGTCAGCGTGTCGACGAGTCGTGCGTTGATTTTTTCCACCCACGGACGCCATTCAGACTCGGCTTGAGACTCGGCTTGGAGTCGGAGCAGTCCGATTTGGATGAGGAGCAGAGATAGGCAAACGGCACGAATCATTGGGGTGGGACGGTTTATGTTCCTGAACGTCAGGCGTGGCCCAAGTTTTTGAGAATCTGAACCGTGGAGTGAGCTTTGTTCAGGGTGTAGAAGTGCACGCCCGGAGCGCCACCTCGGATGAGTTCTTCGATTTGCTGCGTGCAGTATTCGATGCCGAATGCGGTCACGGCGGCATCGTCGTCACCTAGGGCTTCGAGGCGGGAGAGGAATCGCTCGGGCAACCGCGCTCCGCAGAGCGCTGTGAATTTTTTGGTCTGGTTGCGAGCCACAACGGGCAGGAGGCCGGGGATCAATGGCACATCGACGCCGAGTGTCTTTGTCAGATGGTCCCGCATGGCGAAGTAGTCGTCATTGTCGTAAAACAATTGAGTCACCACGAAATGGGCTCCTTGGTGAATTTTGTCGGCCAGGTGCTGCCAATCCTGATGCTTACCCCCGGTCTGGGCGATGTGGCCTTCCGGGAATCCGGCCGTGCCGATGCTCAGGTCGCCGATCTCTTTCAGGTAGGCCACGAGTTCCGAGGAATAACGGAATCCCCCTTCGGTCGGCACCCACTCGCCAGAACCGCCGGGAGGATCTCCGCGCAGCGCCAAGATGTTGCGCACACCGCGGGCTTTTGCTTCGTCGATGACCGAACCCAGTTCGGTCTTGTCGGCGTTGACGCACGTCAGGTGCATCATCGTCGTCAACCCGAAGTCGCGTTGGATGCGCTCGACAATCCCTAGGGTTTTTTCACGGGTGGATCCGCCGGCTCCGTAGGTCACCGAACAGTAATCTGGCCGAGCGGCCAAGAGGGCAGGGAGGGTCTTTTCGAACAACGCCCGCTCACCTTCCTCAGTCTTGGGCGGAAAGAATTCGATGGAATACGAGGGGCGGCCCCGTCCGGCGTTCTCCCGATGGATCTCGTGGATGTGGCGGATCATGAGTTTCAACAGTGGCCGGTCCGGATGGGGAATCAAGAGTCAAATCAATCGATCCTGATGGGATGATATGTTGGCCGGCGACCTCCAGTGACCGGTTCGATGTTTGAGCAAGGCCTGGATCGCTGCCTTTGGGCTCGGCAGCGACGTTGCCCCAGTGCCCAGCAATCACAACAGAGTGACAGGACAACAGAGTGACAGGTTCAAAGTGTGGGATCGGTTCAGCCTTGCCTCTGGGTGATGATAAAGTGACAGGTTCAAAGTACTCCAAGGACATGCTCGGCCGACATCAGGGCGGCATTGGGCCCGGAGCGGGCTTGAGTTGGCGGGCTCGATTGTCTAGCAAAGAGCCATGACACGCCGAAAGTTTCTTCAGACTGGCGCAGCCTTGTCGGCCGCCACCTTTGTTCCGACGACCTTCGCTCAGGAAAAAGCCCTTCGGGTGGGATTGATTGGAACGGGTTGGTACGGCAAGGCGGACTTGCTGCGACTCATTCAGGTTGCCCCGGTGGACGTGGTTTCGCTGTGCGATGTGGATCGTCGTATGCTGACCGACGCGGCGGCGTTGGTGGCCCAGCGGCAGAAGTCCGGCAAGCAGCCCCGGACCTACGGCGATTACCGGAAGATGCTCGCAGAGAAAGATCTGGATGTGGTGCTCATCGGGACTCCGGATCATTGGCACGCCTTGCCTATGATCGAGGCCTGCAAGGCGGGGGCTGACATTTATGTGCAGAAACCCACAGGCGTGGACATCGTCGAGAGTCAGGCCATGCTGGCGGCGGCTCGCAAATATGGTCGGACGGTGCAAGTAGGCACCCAGCGCCGCAGCACACCGCACCTCATCGAGGCGCGTGATCGCATTCTTCGCGAGGGCAAGCTGGGCACCATCGCCCATGTGGAAATCTGCTGCTACTGGCACATGCGCGCCCGGGACACCCTGGCCACCGCGCCCGACACCGCGCCACCAGAATGGCTAGATTATGAGATGTGGACTGGCCCCGCACCCATGCGGCCTTACAACAAAATGGTCCATCCGCGTGGATGGCGGGCGTTCTCGGAATATGGAAATGGCATCGTGGGTGACATGTGCATCCACATGCTGGACATGGTGCGCTGGATGATGGACCTCGGATGGCCCAACTCGGTGAGTTCCAATGGCGGCATCTTGGTGGACAAGGCGAGCCGGGCCAACATCACCGACACGCAGACTGCGACCTTCGACTACGGCAACGTGCAAGTGCGCTGGACCCACCGGACCTGGGGCGAAGGCGGCGATCCCAAGTACCCCTGGAGTGCCACGTTCTACGGCGACAAGGGCACTCTCAAGGCCAGTGTCTTTGGCTACGACTACACACCGCAGGGCGCTGGTAATCCGGTGCACAAGGATGTCGGCATGGAGCTCGACCAGTATCCGGAAGACCAGACTGAGAAGGACCTAGAGAAGCACTGTGCTCCGGCCATTCGTGGACACATGCGCAACTTGCTGGAGTGCCGCCGCAGCGGTTCCAAGCCGGTGGCCGATATCGAGCAGGGGCACATTTCCACAGCGTCGTGCGTCTTAGCCAATTTGTCGCAGCAACTCGGCGGGCGAACACTGCGCTGGGATCCTAAGACCCACACCATTGTCGGGGACACCGAGGCGACACATCTGTTGGCGCGGCCTTATCGTAGTCCCTGGACCCATCCTACGGCCGCATCGGTGTAGAGGGCTGGTCATGGGTCTTGCAGGCCGAAGGTAGACAAAAAGACCTTTGTAGGTTTTGTTGTCCTATAAGCAATTGATGTTGGTTAATTTTTTTAAAATGTCTCGTTTTCCACTTCCAGGATCTGCAGGTTCCACACAAGTGACCAGTCAGCCATCAACCTCTGCCCCTAGTGCGGGCGTTCGTCGTACCCAGGTTTTCACCTTGGTGGCAGTCCTCGTACCTTGGATCGGTTTCATGACGGCCGCCGTGCTTGCTTGGAACAAGATCCTTCGCCCGTTGGACGTCATCCTCTTTGTGATCATGTACTTGATCGCAGGTTTTGGTGTCACCGGGGGCTACCATCGCCTCTTCACCCACCGCAGCTTCACCTGCCCAGCCTTTATTCGCGCGTTGTTCGGCATCGCCGGATCGATGGCGGTCCAAGGGCCGTTGTTCTTCTGGGTGGCCACGCACCGCCGTCATCACCAGCACAGCGATGTGAAAGGTGACCCCCATTCACCCCACGAACACGGTGAGGGCATGAAGGGCTTGATGCTCGGCTTCTGGCATTCCCACATGGGCTGGATGTTCCGCGGCGCCGATGCGATGACCGTTCGCAGCCTGCCCGACCTCTCCAAGGATCCGGTGGCCCGTGTGATTCACCGCGGTTTTGTTTGGTGGGCACTGACCGGGTTGGTTCTTCCCGGAATTCTGGGTGGCTTGATCACCCAAACTTGGATGGGGGCCTTAACGGGATTTCTCTGGGGCGGTCTGGCCCGGGTATTCATGGGGCACCACGCCACTTGGAGCGTGAATTCCATTTGCCATCTTTGGGGTACACAACCCTTTAAGACTCGGGATGAGAGCCGCAACAATGCGGCCGTCGCAGTCGTTTCGCTCGGTGAGGGGTGGCATAATAACCACCACGCACATCCGCAGTCGGCCCGACATGGTCTTCGCTGGTATCAGATGGATCTGACCTGGATCCTGATTCGGATTCTAAATATCTTCGGGTTGGCCTCGAATGTTCAAGTGGCCCACTGAGGTTAGAAAGAGCTGAGACAGCCTAGACAGCAGGATTAGCCGTTTCCATTCCCACCAAAATTTCTAACTCGAACAGGGTCCGCTTCACACGGTGTTCTACCGATGAGGCGGACCCTGTTGGTTTTTAGACGGGTCTAGGCCTTGCGATAGAAGGGTTTCTTGACCACTTCGGCGGCAAACCGCTTACCTCGGATTTCGATTTGAAGGGCGGTTCCCGGGGTGGCGAGGGAGGGCGGTACATAGGCCATGCCAATGCCTGCGGTCAGCGTTGGACTTTGGGTGCCGCTGACCACCGTACCGACCACGGTCTCGGCAACCACGACCGGATAGCTCGGACGAGGCGGAGCTGATTTTTCGGTCATCCGGAAGGCGACACACTTTTTGGAAAGCCCCTCCTCCTTTTGTTTCAACAGCGCGGAACGACCGACAAAGTCTCCCTTGTCCCAGGCGATGAAGAAGCCTAGTCCCGCCTCCACTGGTGAGGTTTGTTCGTCAAGTTCGTGGCCGTAGAGCGGATAGCAAACTTCCGTCCGCAAGGTGTCTCGGGCTCCGAGGCCACAGGGGCGGATGCCCACCGAGGCCCCAGCGGCAAGGGCTGCTTGCCAGAGGGGCTCCAGTAAGGCGTTCGGAGCGACCACCTCGAATCCGTCCTCACCGGTGTAGCCGGTACGGGCTACCCAGAGAGTTTCACCGTCCCGATCCCACCGCCCGATTTGGTTTTTGGCCAACGCTGATGCAGACACTGCTGTGACACCGCCGAGCGAGTGGCCCGGGAACAGTGCATCGATGAATTCTGGAACTCGGGGCCCCTGAATGGCGATGGCACCCGTAGTGGCCGACACGTGGTTCATGCGCACGTCAGCGCGATCCGGAAAGGCGTTCCAGTGGGTCTCCAGCCATGCCACGTCCGCGTCAATGCGGCCGGCGTTAATAATGAGCAGGTAGGTTTCTTCGGCGACCCGATAGGCGTACAAGTCATCGATGGTGCCGCCCGTTTCGAGACACAAGTGGGTATATTGGCCGAAGCCGATGGTTAGTTTTCGAAGGTCGTTGGTGAGCAATCCATTGAGGAATTCCAATGCCTTTGGCCCTTCGAACCAGATTTCGCCCATGTGGCTGATATCGAAGATTCCGGCCGAGCGGCGGACCGCATGGTGCTCCTCGACAATCGAGGTGTACTGGACGGGCATTTCCCAGCCTCCGAACTCGATGAGCTTGCCGCCGAGTTGCTGGTGCGCTGTGAAGAGGGGGGTGCGTTTCAGGGGCATGGATGGAATGAGAGCTGTGGCGGAGTTCATCGGCGACACCGGACAACCCAGGAGGACGGCGCGACGCGCTCAGCACGGGCTTCAAGGATGTTCCTGAAACCTTCCAAATCCAATCTCGGGTTTTTTGAAGCGACTGCTCCTCGAATTTCTTAGGCGATCACCGACCGGACTACCTCCCCAGCCACATCGGTCAGCCGGAAATTTCGCCCGTTGTTGAAGAAGGTCAGTCGCTCATGATCTAGCCCCATGAGGTGTAAGATGGTCGCGTGGAGGTCATTGACGCTCACCTTGTCGACTTCAGCCTTGTGACCAAAGGCATCGGTGGCGCCGTGATGCACACCGCCACGGACCCCGCCGCCCGCCAGCCAATAGGTGAAGGCGTGGGGATTGTGGTCGCGACCCGGATTGCCGCCCTTTTGGGAGACGGGCAGGCGGCCAAATTCTCCGCCCCAGATCACCAGGGTCTCGTCCAACAAACCCCGTTGTTCGAGGTCGGCCAGGAGTCCGGCGATGGGTTGATCGGTCTCGCGGGCGAAACCCCGGTGATTGCCGACGATGTCTTCGTGACCGTCCCAACTGCGTTGGTTTTCCATACCGCCGGAGTAGATCTGAACAAAGCGGACACCGCGTTCGACCATACGGCGGGCCGTCAGGCATTGGGCAGCAAAATGACGGCAGTGAGGTTGGTCGAGGCCGTAGAGGTGTTTGAGATGTTCTGGCTCGCGCTCAATGCCGAAGGCCTCCGGTGCAGCCGATTGCATACGGTAGGCCAGTTCGAAGCTTTCGATCCGTGCTCCCAGTTCGCCTTGGGATCCCGCCTGGGCTAGGTGTTGCTGGTTGAGGGATCGGAGCAAATCCAATTGGGCGCGTTGCGCCTCCGCATTCATTCCGGCCGCTCGATTCAGGTTGTCGATAGGATCCCCCTTGGGCCGCAGCCAAGTGCCTTGATAGACGCTGGGCAGGAAGCCAGCCCCCCAGTTGCTGGCCTGTCCCTTGGGCAAGCCGCGGTCGAGCGGATCGCTCATCACCACGAAGGAGGGCAGGTCGCGACTTTCGCTCCCCAGGCCATAAGTCATCCACGAACCGACGCAGGGGAAACCCATGCGCGTCGAGCCCGTGTTGATCATGAAGAGCGCGGGGCTGTGGTTGTTGGACTCGGTGTGGCAGGAATGCAGGAAAGCCATTTTGTCCACATGTCGCGACAGGTGTGGGAACAGGTCGCTGGCCCAGGTGCCGCTCTGGCCGTGTTGGGCCCAGGCGAAAGGAGACTTCATCAAGGGCCCCACCGAGTCGGTGAAGAATCCGGTCTTCTTGTCAAAACCTGGTAACTCCTGACCGTGGCGGCGCTCCAACTCCGGCTTGTGGTCCCAGGTATCCACCTGGCTCGGGCCGCCGTTCATGAAGAGCCAGATGACCGATTTGGCCCGGGTCTTGAGTTGCGGGGGCCGTGGGGCCAGGGGATCGGCAGAGGGAGCGGCCATCGCCCGGGGTATTAGGAGTCGCTGCTCATCGAGCAATCCGGCCAAGGCCAGAAGGCCGGCCCCGTGACCGGCACGGCGGAAGAGGTCACGACGCGAGAGGGGGGCGTTCAGAGTAGGATGGGGATTCATGGAACGTTGGGGTTCTTCGGTCGAAGGCCGGGAATGGAACAGGAACGACGGGGTTGTCATGGACCTGATCCCGAAGGATCTCCTCGGCACGGGCGATGAGCTTCGGGTGCCAGGTTGCGAGGTCGGTCCGCTCTGCTGAATCCAGGGCCCGCAGCACTTGGCCTACAGGTTCATCCAGGTCCGAGATCATGGCCGCGTAGGCCGCACGCGGGCGGGGGTGAGGCAGGGAGCCATTCTGCTCCCGATAGGGTTCGTCATCCCAGGATTTCGGGAACCGATCGACCCATGCCTTGGGCGGATGCATCGCCACAGTGGAGGAGCAGAGGTCAGTCCACATAGATGACCTCGTTGAGGCTAATGAGGGTTTGCAGCAAATCCGTGGCGGACTGCAGTTCAGGCCGAGCGGTCCCTGCCAGTCGATACCGTTCGGTTTGCTGCTTCATGAAGTCGATGGAGGCCTTCAATTCCAGCGGGCTGGGAGACCGCTGCAGGGCCCGTCGGTAGGCGATGGTAACCCATTGGGACGGTTCCTGGGAAGCGGTGTCCGCCAATCGATGGGCCCATCCAGTGGCCCACTCCCGAACTTTCGGGTTGTTCATAAGCCAGAGGGCTTGGGGCGCAACGGTGGTGGCTGGGCGGGTGCTCTGGCTAACCAGTGGTTCTGGAGCATCGAAGACCTGCATGGCCGGAATGAGTTGGCTGCGTTTGATTGTGAAATAAATGCTCCGGCGACGGCTGGATTCATCCAAGGTCCCAGGCCCGAACGGGGTGGCATCGAGGGCACCGGTGATCCAGAGCAGGGTGTCGCGAATGGCCTCGGCTTCGAGCCTGCTTGGAACACGTCGAGACAGGAGTGAGTTGTTTGGGTCTTGCTGAGCCTTCGCCTCGGAGGGCGCTGAGGACTGGCGATAGGTGCGGCTAGTCATCATCAGGCGATGCAGGGGCTTGAGTCGCCAGCCCCCGCGGATGAGTTCGCCCGCCAGCCAATCGAGCAGTTCAGGATGCGAAGGTTTGCCCCCCTGGACGCCAAAAT
This sequence comes from uncultured Verrucomicrobiota bacterium, assembly GCA_903854475.1. Taxonomy (GTDB): domain Bacteria; phylum Verrucomicrobiota; class Verrucomicrobiia; order Limisphaerales; family UBA9464; genus SXXZ01. The sequence goes on along the minus strand of CAINWP010000021.1, from coordinate 32,238 downwards.
CATTGGGTGTGGCAACAAGCCCTTGACCGAAGTGGTGCTGCCACAAGCGATTGACGATGACCCGGGCGAGCAGGTGCCCCGCACCCTCACTGCTGTCGGTCATCCAGAGGGCCAGCGAGCGACGTCGGCCCGAATACGGGGCTCCGGTGGGTGGCTGCCAGCGCCAGTGAGATTCGGAGTCGGGTGACTTCATGAGCACTTGTAGAAAGCTCGGGCTGGCGACGCCGCGTTTTTGGTCGGCGCTGCCCCGATGCAAAAAATGGGTCTCCGGCAGGAAGTCTCCGCCCTGGGTGTGCATGCGAAGGGCCGGATAGCCCTCGCCGCACATGAGGACCTGTGTCAACTCAGGCTTGGGACGGTTTTTCTCGTGGGCTTGGACCTTTTGGTGAGCCTGGCTCCAGCCCGCGTCCGAAGTCTTCCACCAATCCAATAGCGTCTTCCGTTCGCTGGCCGAGAACGAGGCGGGGCCGCTTCCTGGGGCCTTGATTCGCTCGAACAGGCCGGCGATCCCGGCCGGAACGCCCTCGGAGTCGAACGGGGCTGCGGCCATTGAGGTCACCGAAATGCGCGGCCGTCCGATGTGGTGACGGCTATTAACCTTGAACTCCAATTCGACGCTCAAGCGGACACCTCCAGCCATCCGGATGGGAGACTCGAAATCGACGATGGCGGCGTGTCGGGTGCCGAATTTTGGGTCGACCGCCCATCCGGTGTGCGGGTCGTTGTCCAATGATCCTGCGATGGACAGGTTGCCGGCGTTTTGTTCGAAGGTGGCCCGGGGGCGCACCAAGCGGATCTCCTGCCGCTCACCTCCCGACAACGGTTGGGCAAAGACCCGGATGCGGCTCAGCCCTAGGTTTCCATTGTCGGCCCGGCCGGGTCCGCCATGGGGTAGGCTCGGATCGGGCAGTGCCTCCAAGCGCAGCGATCGCAGCGTCGGGCTCGGGCTTTGTCCGGTGACGGTGTAGGTATCGTGGTCGGCGTTCTTGCCCTCGGCCAGGAAGGACCCGTCGGCCATCGCCCGGAAGCTGGCGCCGCCTAGAGATTTCCAGACGGGGGATTCCAGTAATTCCCAGTCGGCCGCAACTTTTGGTGCCGCCCCGGATCCCAGCCACGTCTCGAAGTGCTTGGGGAGCACGGCTTGCTCGTACTGAGTGAGTTCGGCCTTATATTGGGCGTGGTCGGCATCAAAGGCGGCCAACCGACGTTGGGTTTGTTCCGGATTGAGGTCGAGTTGCCGCTGACTGCGGACGGTGGTGGTGAAGGTCGACAGCAGACGGTAGTAATCCCGGTTGGGAATGGGATCGAACTTGTGGTCATGGCATCGGGCGCACCCCACGGTCATACCGAGCATGGCGGAGGTCGTGGTGGACAGCATGTCGTCCATTGCGTCATAGCGGGTCCGCTCCACCTCGTTGGCAGTGATTTGCGTGGGGAACACCCCGGCTCCAAGGAACCCGGTGGCCATCAGTGCCAGCGGGTTCCCCGGCTCGAACTCGTCACCGGCCAACTGCCACTGCACGAACTGGTCGTAGGGCATATCGGCATTCAGAGCCTTGATAACAAAGTCCCGGAAGTGATGGGCGCCCGGTCGGTCGTAGTCGTGTTCGAAGCCTGAGCTTTCGCCGAATCGTGCCACATCTAACCAATGACGCGCCCAGCGCTCGCCGTGCTGAGGTTGGGCCAACAGTGTGTCGATCGCCCGTTCCCACGCCCCCGGGGCAGAATCTAGTTTAAAGGCCTCCAGAGCAGCCGGGGTAGGGGGCAGGCCGAGCAAATCGAAAGAGGCCCGACGGAGTTGGGTGCGACGATCGGCCTCGGGATTCAGTGAGAGGTTTTTCTCCACTAGGCGGGCCTGGATGAAGGCATCGATCGGGTGGGAGCCTGAGGACGGGTCCTCGGGAGGCGTGACCTGGGCCAGCGTTTGGTAGGGCCATCCGGTGAAGGGTTTGAGCGCCTTCGAATCGGACCCAGACTGGGTTCCACTGGAGCGTCCGGCGATGAGCGGGCCGTCATAGGGGGCCCCGTTGTGAATCCACTCGGAGAGGACTTGGACCGAGGCCTCGGGCAAAGGCTCTCCTTTGGAGGGCATGTGGGGCTTTTCCGCGCGGGAGACTAAGCGGACAAGCTTGCTGCCCGGCCCGTCAAACAGACGAATGGCCAGACCCTCGGCTCCGCCCTTCAAAAGGTCTTCGCGGCTGGCCAGACTGAAGTCGCTTTGTGTTTTTTCGCCACCGTGGCATTGCAGACAGTGCGTAGTCAGGAGCGGTCGTATTTCTTTTCGGAACAGTTCAAGGCCGCGGGTGAAGCGTTCGGCGTGGTCTGCTGGAAAGGGAACTGCGGGTTCGGCGGCGGCCAATCGAAGGATCCCGACTAGAAACTCGAGTATTGCTGCAAATGGGCCGGAAAACCGCACCGGGCGTAGAGAGACAGTCATGGCATCGGGAGAGTCGCTAAGTTTGGTTTTGTTGGAGCCCAGGATGCAACTCCGGGATGAATGGATCGAAGGTCAATCTTTGGCATCCACTTCTGGTGGGAGTTTCTGATAGCCTCCCTTCCGTGATCGCTGACTATCTTGACCAGTGCCGCAGTCTTCTGGACACGGCCGTCGCCCAAGAGGAGACCATCGCGGAGGCCGCGAGCCTCTTTGCCGAGACCATCTTGGCCGGCCGAATGGTGCATTGTTTTGGCTCCGGGCATAGCCGCATCCTCGTTGAGGAAATGTGGCCCCGCTACGGATCGTTCCCCGGGTTTAACCCCATCGTGGAGCTCTCCCTAAGCTTCCACAACCTCGTGGTGGGTGCCAATGGACAGCGGCAGGCGATGTTCTTGGAGAACGTCCACGGCTTGGCCGCCCGCATCCTCCGCAACTACGACCTTTCCCCTAAGGATACCGCCCTGGTGGCCTCCTCGTCGGGATGCAATTTGGTGCCGATCGAAATGGCGGAGGAGTTCAAGCGCCGTGGCGTGAAGGTGGTAGCCATCATCTCCAAGGCCCATAGCGAGGCCAGTCGCAGCCAGCGCCGCGATGGCCGCAAGCTGCAGGACTTTGCCGACGTCGTTCTCGACACGGGTGCTCCGGCGGGTGACGCCATGATCGAAATTCCTGGTCTCGAAACCCCCGTGGGTCCCGGCTCCACCATCGGCGGGTGCATGCTCATTAATGCCATCAAGGTCGAGGTTGCCGCGCTGCTCACCGAGGCTGGAAAGCCTCCGACGGTGCTCACGGCGCCCGCGCTGGTGGGTAATGAGAAGGCCTCCCAGTTGTTTGAATCGGCCTACGACGAGCACGCTCGCCGCTTAGCCAAGCTGTATGCCCACATCGGTGAAGCCCCGGCCGAAGCCCCGGCAGCCCGACCGCGCCGTGATGCTCGACCGGAGCGTACAGAAGAGCGTCCGCGTGATGATCGGGGTCAGGAACGAGGTCCCGAACGCGCTCGCGATGACCGTGGAGAGCGCTCTGGAGGCCGTGACGGCGGCCGGGGCCGAGGTGGCGATCGCGATCCGCGCGGAGCCCGTGAGAGTGTTGCTCCGCGTGAGAGTGCAGTGCCTCGCGAGATCCCAGTGCCGCGCGAAGTTCGCGAGGTTCGTGAAGTTCGTGAGGTCCGTGAACCGCGGGTTGAGCGTCCGCAGCGCGAGGAGCGCGCGCCGCGTGAAGAAACCCGTGGTCGCACTGGCGAGCGGAGTGAACGTCCTGACCGTGGTGGCGAACGCAGCGAGGCTGGTCGTGCCCCTCGTCGCATGGAGGAGCCTTCGGAGCGTCCTCAGCGCGCCCCGCAGCCCCAGGCTGAGTCGGCCCCTGAGTCCTCCTCCGGAGGGGGCGCTCCCGTCGAGGTGCCCAAGCCGGCCAATTGGGACCGGATGGATGACATTGAACGCCGTCTCTGGTTGCGCGAGAACGGTCAAGCTCCGGCTCCTGCCCCCCGTTCGGACCGTTCGGAGGGTGGCGAGCGCCGCGGACGTGAAGATCGTGGCCGCGACAATGGCAATCGCCGAGGTGGGCGTGGTCGTCGGAACTAAAACCATTCAACCATGGCGGTCCTTCTGGTCGAGTGCCCGGATCAACGGGGCTTGGTGCACGCCATCAGTGGTGTGCTGCTCCGCCATGGTTGTAACGTCGTTGGTAATCAGGAGTTCGTAGACGCCGCGTCGGGGCATTTCTACATGCGCACCGAGTTCGACGGTCCTGAGGGTTCCGCCACTGGGCAACAGCTCGTGGCGGAAACCCTGTCCAGTTTACCGACCGGTGCACAGGTCCGCTTGGCGCATCCGGGGCCTAAGCGGATCGTGGTTTTAGCCTCCCGCGAACACCACTGCCTGGGAGATTTGCTCATACGCCATCAATTCGGAGGCATCAATGCTCGGATCGAGGCCGTGATTAGCAACCATGCCGTGCTGGGCGACCTAGTTCGCAAGTTTGAGGTGCCTTTCCATCATGTTCCTGCCGAGGGGTTGGAACGTGCGGCCCACGAGGCGGCCGTTCGGTGCATTCTCCACGAAATTCAGCCTGAGTTCCTCGTCTTGGCCAAATACATGCGAGTGTTGTCGCCCGATTTCGTGGGCCAATACCCGTCGCGGATTATCAACATCCACCATTCCTTCCTCCCGGCCTTTGTGGGAGCCAAGCCCTACCATCAGGCCTTCCAGCGTGGGGTGAAGGTCATTGGGGCCACGGCTCATCTGGTGACCGATGACCTGGATGCGGGTCCTATTTTGGTCCAGCAGGTGATCCCTGTGGACCATACCCACGCCGCCGCGGATCTCGTCCGAGCCGGTCGCGATGTCGAGCAATTCGCTTTGGCCCAGGCGCTCCGATTGGTCTTTGAAGACCGCGTATTTTTGGCGGGCAACCGGACAGTGATTTTCGACTGAGCCGTATCGGTTGCGAGAGTTTTCCTTTTTTACGGTGTCTTTCTCCACCTTATGAATCAGTGCCCACTGCGAACTTCGGTCATCGGCAGTTATCCGTTTCCGGCTTGGTTGGAGCATGCCTCGCAACATCTGGACCGCTTTGGTTCGGAGGACCGGAGCGAACTGCAATCCGATGCGGTCACTTGTGCTGTGAAGGATCAGTTGGCTGCGGGATTGGATGTCATCACCGATGGCGAACAAAGCCGGTTAGACTTCAATCTCAGCTTCTACGGCTATCTCCAGGGAATCGATCTGGAGTCAGCCTCGCCCCGTCGGTGGGGCCCGCCAGCTCATGACCAACGGGGACGCCATGCGGTAGTGGCTCCATTGCAGGCCCCTCGCGGACTGGGAGCCGTCGAGGAATACCGTCGCCTGGAGACCGTCTCCCGCGAACTGGGTGCGGCCGGTCGGGTGACGCTCAAAGCCTCGATTCCCGGTCCCTACACGCTGTCCGGTCGCCTCTTGCCTAACGCCGATTTGGGCTACCCGGACCGTTGGGCCCTGACTGAAGCTCTCCTGCCCCTGGTACGCCAAGAATTGGAGGCGTTGGTCGCCGCGGGATGTCGCGAGATCAGCGTCGATGAGCCTTCGATGAGTTGCTATGGCTACAAGGAAGAGGTCCGCCGGTTTGTAGATCTCTTCAACCGGACGGTGGAAACGGTCATCGGCAAGACTCGGGTTTGCATGCACCTCTGTTTCGGCAACTACAAGGCCCGGGCCATCGGACCGCGGCAGATAGCACCGTTGTTTCCAGCCTTTCTCGACATGCACTGCGATGAGATGCACGTGGAGATGGCCAGTCGGGAGTTCTCGGAACTGGAGTTGATCGCGCAGGTGGCGCGGCATCGCGACGTGGCCGTCGGCATTGTCGACGTGAAGAGTTACTACATCGAGACGCCGGAGGACATCGCCTCCCGCGTGCGTCGATGCCTAGAATATGTGCCGGCAGACCGGTTGGTTTTGGCTCCGGATTGCGGACTGAGTCAGACGGCCCGTTGGGCGGCGCGACGCAAGTTGCAGGCGCTGTGTGCTGGTGCGACGTTGGTGCGTAAAACTCTCTGAATCGTGGATATTGACCCCAATTTTTGTCCTCAATATCGGTTTCTGCGATGATCTTGCCTCTCCAGCAGGATGAAGTGTTTTTGGCCGACCTAGACCGGGCCGGGGAGTCGGCGCCCGAGTCTCTGCATGTGTGGTGGTTGGGGCAGAGCGGATTTTTGGTCCAGTGGCGCGAGAAGCGCTTGCTGCTCGATCCGTACCTCTCCGATTCCCTGACGAGCAAATACGCCGCCACCGACAAGCCCCATGTGCGCATGACCGAACGGGTGGTGGATCCCTCCCTCCTTTCGGGTGTCGGGCTCGTCACGGCCACTCACGCCCACACCGATCACCTCGATGCGGAAACACTCATCCCGTTGGCCCGCTCCAACCCGGGCCTGCGGCTAATTTTCCCCGAGGCTATTCGCAGTTTGGCCGCGGCCCGCTCTGGCCTGCCACACGAGTCGCTCATTGGCCTAGACGCTCCATCACCCGGCCGGCCCGCGGGAACTGGATCGATGCAAAGAGCGACCGTAGAACCCTTTCAAATTCAAGCCGTACCCGCGGCCCATGAGGCGTTGGACTGCGATCCGATGGGTCGCTTGTCTTGCCTGGGTTTCATCATACGGGTGGGTTCGTGGACTCTTTACCATTCGGGCGACACAGTCCTCTTTCCAGGCATGGTCGACTGCTTGAGAGAAGCCCGGATCGATCTCGCCTTTCTGCCCATTAACGGTCGATCTCCCGAGCGCCGAGTCGCGGGCAATCTCTGGGGCTATGAGGCTGCCGCACTGGCCTATGAATCGGGCATGGGCGCCGTGGTCCCGTGCCACTACGAATTGTTTGAGTTTAATACGGCCTCGCCCGCGGACTTTGAAGCCCGATGCCAGGCCCTTCAGCAGCCCTATCATCGGCTTCAGGCAGGGGGGCGACTGACGCTCGGACCGCGTTCGTGTCCTTGACTCTACGAAGCCCCCTCCTAGTTTGCCCGATACATGGAGTCACCCCTCCCCCCTCAAGAAGGTTCATCCGAAGATCAGGAACAATTGCTCACCTTGAAAACGTTCCGATCCGCAGGGAAGGGGAGTTGGGCATCGGTCCCGGACGCGGAATGGAACGATTGGAAGTGGCAGCTCAAGAATCGCGTCACTCGGATTGATCAGTTGGAGCGCTTGTTGCCGAGCATGACTCGAGAGGAGCGAGCCGGAGTGCTTCTGGCTGGGGAGTCGAAGCTGGCAATGGCCATCACCCCGTATTACTTCAACTTACTCGACCCCTCTGATGAGTTGTGCCCCATCCGCCGTCAGGTTATTCCGCGGTTGGAGGAGACCACGACCGCCCCGTGGGAAAGATTGGATCCGGTCGGCGAAGACGATCACTCGCCGGTGCCAGGCCTTGTGCATCGCTATCCCGACCGCGTCCTTTTTTTGGTGACCGACCGATGCGCGGCCTACTGCCGCTATTGCACCCGATCCCGACTGGTGAGCAACGCCAGTGGCTACGATTTTCACCCTGAATTCGACCGCCAAATCGCCTACATCGCCGAGCATACCGAGATTCGAGATGTGCTGTTGAGTGGCGGCGATCCAATGCTCCTCAGCGACGAAAAACTAGAGTATTTGCTGGGCCGTTTGCGGGCTATTCCCCACGTCGAATTCCTGAGGATCGGCACCCGTATTCCCATTTTTCTGCCGCAGCGGATCACACCGGCATTGTGTACCATGCTCCGGAAGTTCCACCCGCTCTTTGTTAGCATCCACACCAACCATCCCGGAGAACTGACCACCGAAGTCCGCGAGGCGTTGGGGCGACTAGCCGATGCTGGTATCCCCTTGGGCAATCAGTCGGTGTTGCTGCGCCACGTCAACGACGAACCTGTGGTGATGAAGGCGCTGGTCCAGAAGCTTCTAATGTGCCGGGTCCGCCCGTATTACATTTACCAGTGCGATCTCATTTCAGGGAGTTCCCACCTGCGGTCCACGGTTTCGCGTGGGCTGGAAATTATGGATTCTCTGCGGGGCCACACCACCGGGTACGCTGTCCCGCAGTATGTCATCGATGCCCCGGGTGGCGGTGGCAAGATTCCGGTCAATCCGGGCTACATTTTGCGCAAATCAGCCACCAAGATCATTCTTCGAAATTTCGAGGGCAAAGTCTTCGAGTACCCGGAGGCAGCGGAGACAGCGGAGGCGACGGTAATGGCACCGCTCTGCGATTCCTCAATGGCCTACGGTAAGGACTGATTCTTTGTTCGAGGGCCCGGAAAGCGTCCTCCCGCATTCCGGACAATGTCGGTAGTCGGAAGGGCTAATGCGACTGCAGGCAGAGCAGGTAACCTGGATCGATTTGTTTCTCCGGTGAATCCACAAGTTGCGGAGGTAAGGAATCCAGGAGAAGGCCTGTCCAGCAATGAAAACGCTGTCGCGTTTCTGGAGAGCGTAGCTGAGCAGAATTAATGAGCCCATGAGGCTCAGCCACCAGAACGCCTGCGGAATGACCACGCGTCGTTGGCGCTCGGTGGCATACCACTGCACGATAAAGCGGCTGAAAAAAATGGCGTTGCCAACCCATCCCACCACCTTCCAGACATGCCACTCGATCCCCAAAAACCGTCCCTCGATCCAGATTAATCCTGAGCCTGCCAACCACTCCATAGAGACAGCATGGAAAAGAAAGTTGCCGTTGGCGCGGAAATTCTTTTGACGCGGGAGGGTGTTTTCCGATAGATAGACCGCTCCTCTGTAGGTGAAACCGATTTCACCCTGAGGATAAACCTCAACGCGGGAGGACTTAGGTCCGTAAGAACCGCAACTAAAATGCCTAGCAAACGCTATAAGAAGGCCCTGTCCCTCGTGGACTCCAACAAGGCCTATCCCCTCGACGCCGCCGTTGAGGTACTCGCCAAGTTCCCGAAAGCCAAGTTCAACGAGACCATAGACCTGGCCTTCCGCCTCGGGGTTGACCCGAAGCAGTCCGATCAGATGGTTCGCGGAACCACACCACTGCCCCATGGTGCCGGCAAGACTGTTCGCGTCTTGGTCTTCACAAAACCGGGTGCACCAGCTGATGCCGCCCGCGCTGCAGGAGCCGAGTTTGTCGGTTTCGAGGACATGATCAAGAAGTGCGTTGAAGGCTGGACTGACTTTGATGTCGCAGTTGCCACGCCCGAAGCCATGACCGAAGTGCGTAAGCTCGGTAAGGTTCTCGGACCTCGTGGCCTGATGCCGAACCCCAAGACTGGAACTGTAACCGACGACACTGGTAAGGCTGTTCGTGAGGTCAAGGCCGGTCGTGTCGAGTTCAAGGTGGATAAAGCCGGCAACATCCACGTTCCCGTGGGCAAGGCCAGTTTTACCCCCCTGCAGATCGCTGAGAATGCCCGCACCGTGGTCGAGGCCGTTTATCGAGCCCGTCCCTCGAGCGTCAAGGGTCTTTACGTCCGCAGCGTCACGCTGTCGATGACGATGAGCCCTCCGGTCTCCGTGGAACTCAAGGAATTCGTCTCCGCCTAACCTAAACTTCCCATACTGCAACATACCATGCGCGCAGAAAAGAAGCTCATCTCGGCGGAATATGTGGCCCGCCTCAATGCCTCGCCGTTTTTCCTGGTCGTCGACTACAAAGGTCTGACGGTCCAGAAATTCACGGAACTCCGCAAGCGCCTTATCAAGGCCGGCGGTGAGGTTCACGTGGTGAAGAACACCATCTTCAGCATCGCTGCCAAAGAAGCCGGTTTGGCTGATTTGTCCGGCATGCTGTCCGGTCAGGTGGCCGCCGTCACTGGCAACAAGGACATCGCCGCCGTGGCTAAGGTCATCAAGACCTTCCAAGCCGAGTTCGACAAGCCCAAGCTCAAGTTTGGTGTGCTTGGCAACAAGCCGCTTTCGGCCGAAGAAGTGCGTGTCATCGCCGACCTGCCCCCGCTCCCCGAGATTCAGGGCAAGATCCTGGGCCTGCTCCAAGCGCCTGCCCAGAAGCTCGTGGCGTTGATAAACACCCCTGGAACACAGGTCGCCCGCGTCATCGGAGCCTACGCCGAGAAATCGGCCTAGTCGTTCGGCTTCAGATTTCCACTCTTTTCCTCTCAGGCGAAGTGCTTGGGCGGAATACAACGAAACAATAGTAAATCGTCGGTCCACAGGCAGTGGACTAATTCGGAGCGGCCGCTCTGGCGACGAGACGAAATAAAAGAAAATACCATGGCAGACATCAATAATATCGTCGAAGAACTGAGCAAGCTCACCGTTCTCGAGGCCGCCGAACTGGTGAAGGCTCTCGAGACCAAGTGGGGTGTGACCGCCGCCGCTCCGGTGGCCGCCGCAGCTGCTCCGGCAGCCGGTGCCGCCGCTCCGGTTGCTGAAGTCAAGACCACCTTCGATGTGTGGCTCGCTTCGGTGCCCGCCGACAAGAAGATCGGTGTGATCAAGGCCGTCCGTGAGGTCAAGGCCGGTCTCGGTCTGGCTGAGGCGAAGGCCTTGGTCGAAGGTGCTCCTAAGCTGCTGCTCGAGGGTGCCAACAAGGCTGATTCCGATGCCGCCGCCAAGAAGATCGAAGAGGCTGGTGGTAAGGTTGAGCTGAAGTAATTTTGCAATCCGTGCGTCGGGTGTTACTGTAAGGTTACCCGACGCGCGGATCTATTTTCTTCACCACTCCGCTGAAGGTCTGAATTTTTAAAGATCTCGGCAATGTGGTGTCAGCAGTGTCCGCTTTCGGTTAACCTAAGGCATAGGTCACCAGTTTTGTACGGCTTGAAATAGTGTTTCAGTAGGACGAGTTCCGGAGAAGTTGAAAGAACCTTCACCGGATCTCGTCGTATTGTATTTTATGGCGAAAACAGTCTCAAGGCAGGTGCCGCAGAAATCTCCGAGTCACGAGGTCGCAATGGCAACGAAACAATCCGAGCGAATTAATTTCGGCAAGATCAAGGAAGTCATCGCCCCCCCCAACCTGATCGAGATCCAGCTCGACTCGTATCGCGAATTCCTTCAGTCCAACCTGTCCGCGTCCAAACGCCGGAATCTCGGGTTGCAGGCGGTCTTTACCGAAGTTTTCCCTATCGAAAGCTATGATGGTAAGACTGTCCTGGACTTCCACTCCTACGACATCCAGGAGCCAAAGATCGACTGGTTGGAGTGTCTCCGTGAGGGCTTGACCTTCGGAGCGCCGCTCTACGTCACCTTCCTGCTGAAGGAAGAGAAGGGTACCAAGGAGGAAAAAGTGTTCATGGGCGAGATTCCGCTCATGACCCCCCAAGGCACTTTTGTCATCAACGGTGCCGAGCGGGTTATCGTCAGCCAATTGCACCGCTCGCCGGGTCTGGCTTTCGAGACTACGCAACATCCGAATGGCAAGACCCTCCACAGCTTCCGGATTATACCGGACCGTGGATCTTGGTATGAGGCCCAGTTCGACACCAGCGACTTGCTTTACGTTTACTTGGACCGCAAGAAACGCCGTCGCAAGTTCCTGACCACCACGTTCTTCCGGGCTCTCTTCACCTTGGCGGAAGCCAAGTTTGATTCCGATCCGAAGACTTCTCCGGACAAGCTCGGTAGTGATGGCGACATCCTGAAGTTGTTCTATTCGATCAAGGATGTTTCCGTGAAGGACGCTGAGAAGATCGAAGATATCCAGAACATGGTCCTCGTGGAGGACGCTCTCGACATCGATCGCGGCATTGTTGTGGCCCGTGCCTTTGAGCCGCTTTCCAAAGCTGTCGTCCGCCAGATCGCTGATCTGGGAGTTTCCAAGATTCGCGTGGTGGATACGTCGGTAGACGACGGAATCATCATCAAGTGCCTTAAGAAGGATCCGACCAAGAACGCGGAAGAAGCCCTTAAAGACATATACCGTCGCCTCCGGCCTGGAGATCCCCCCACTGCGGCCAACGCAAAGGCCCTCATCAAGCGCTTGTTCTTTGATGCCAAGCGTTATGACCTCGGTCGGGTGGGTCGCTACAAGATCAACCAGAAGCTCAACTTCAAGGATAATGGCGAGGACCGCATCCTGCGTGGTCGCGACCTCCTCGAAGCAACCAAGTACCTGTTGCGCCTGAAGAAAGGGCAGGGAAGCGTTGACGATATCGATCACTTGGGAAGCCGTCGAATCCGGACCGTGGGCGAATTGCTTGCGAACCAGTGCCGTGTGGGCTTGGCCCGTACGGAGCGCTTGGTTAAGGAGCGCATGACCTTGTTCGATCAGAGCCTCGACACGATGACGCCTCAGAAGCTCATCAATCCGAAGGCCCTGTCAGCGGTGGTTCGCGACTTCTTCGGTCGTAGCCAGCTCAGTCAGTTCATGGACCAGATCAATCCTTTGGCCGAGTTGACGCACAAGCGTCGTCTGTCTGCTCTCGGGCCCGGGGGTCTCTCCCGTGACCGTGCTGGATTTGAGGTTCGCGACGTTCATCCGTCCCACTACGGTCGTATTTGTCCGATTGAGACTCCTGAAGGACCGAACATTGGTTTGATCGCCTCCTTGGCGACCTACGCACGAGTCAACGACTTCGGTTTCATTGAGACACCCTACCGCAAGGCCGAGAAGGGGCGTGTGACGGGTCAGTTGGATTACCTCACCGGTGACCGTGAAGAAGGTTTCGTTATCGCTCAGGCTAATTCTCTGCTCGATGACAAGGGTAATTTTGTTGGCGACCGTGTCACTTGCCGCTGCAAAGGCGACTTCATCGACGTTGAGCCCGAACGCGTCGACTACATGGACGTCTCCCCGAAGCAGTTGGTTTCTGTGGCTGCCGGATTGATTCCGTTCTTGGAGCACGATGACGCGAACCGCGCGCTGATGGGTTCCAACATGCAACGACAAGGCGTCCCGCTCTTGGTGACGGAGGCCCCCTTGGTGGCTACGGGTCTCGAGGGCCGAGTGGCTCAAGATTCCCGCGCGGTGATCATCGCTGATGAGGCAGGTAAGGTGGCCAGTGTCACCGGTTGCCAGATTATCATTACCAAGGATGGCAAGATCCCCGAGGGTAAGAAGAAGCTAAAGCATGCCCCCGAGGACAGCGTCTGGATCTACCCGGTTCGCAAGTTCATGCGGTCCAACGCGGCCACCTGCATTAACCAGAAAATTCTGGTGTCTAAGGGTGAATCCGTGAAGAAGGGCCAAGTTCTGGCCGACGGTCCGTGTACTCAAGGCGGCGAGATCGCGTTGGGTCGCAATGTGCTGGTCGCGTTCATGCCTTGGAATGGTTATAATTTCGAGGACGCGATCCTGATCTCAGAGAAGATCGTCAAGGATGACATATTTACCTCCATTCACATCGATGAGTTCGAGGTGGTGGCTCGTGATACCAAGCTTGGGCCTGAGGAAATTACCCGAGATATCCCTAACTTGGGTGAAGAAGCACTAAAGAACCTGGCTCTGGATGGTGTCATCCGCGTCGGTGCTGAGGTGAAGCCGGGTGACATCCTGGTCGGTAAGATTACACCTAAATCCGAGACCGAACTGGCTCCCGAAGAGCGCCTCCTGCGAGCCATCTTCGGTGAGAAAGCGGCCGACGTGAAGGATACTTCGCTCAAGGTTCCCTCCGGCACCTACGGCATCGTCATGGATGTGAAGGTGTCCTCCAAGAAGGACAGCGACAAGGTGGTCGGAAAGAAGGATGGCAAGGACGTTCCTCGCAGGGCGGCCAAGGAGATCGAGGACGGCTTCAAGCAGAAGCGTTCCGAACTGCTCGACCAGCTCACGGAGGCACTCTCTAACATTCTTCTCGGTGAGAAGATCCCGCTCGACGTCCTCAATAGCGAGACTGGCGAGATCATTATCCCGGCCAACCGCAAGATCACCAAGACGCTGCTTAAGAAGTTGGCAGATGTCTATGATCGCATTGAGATCGATCCGTCGCCGATCCGTAACAAGATCAGCGAAATCATCAGCCAGTTCAAAAAGCGTTTCGACGAACTGCGAAGCCAGCACGACGAGGAAATGGATCGCGTCGAGGCGGGTGAAGAGCTTGATTCCGGCATCGTTAAGCAGGTTAAGGTGTATGTAGCCTCTAAGCGCAAGCTATCGGTGGGTGATAAGATGGCGGGACGTCACGGCAACAAAGGTGTCGTCGCCAAGATCGTGCCCGAAGAGGACATGCCGTTCCTAGAGGATGGTACCCCTGTTGAGATCGTGCTGAACCCGCTTGGCGTGCCTTCGCGCATGAACGTCGGACAGCTGCTCGAAACCCACTTGGGTTGGGCCTGCAAACTATTGGGCATCAAGATCGCTACCCCGGTCTTCGACGGCATCAAGGAGAAAGAAATCCGCGGCTACCTCCGGGAGGCAAAGTTGCCGGAACACGGCAAGGTGCACCTCTACGACGGTCGCTCCGGCGAGCGGTTCGATCAGGAGATTGTGGTTGGGTATATCTACATGCTCAAACTCGGACATTTGGTGGCCGACAAGATCCATGCCCGTGCTGTGGGCCCCTATTCCCTCGTCACCCAGCAACCGCTGGGCGGCAAGGCGCAGTACGGTGGTCAACGCTTCGGTGAGATGGAAGTCTGGGCGATGGAAGCTTACGGCGCAGCCTTCATGTTGCAGGAACTCCTGACCGTGAAATCTGACGACGTTCAGGGGCGTACACGCATCTACGAAAGCATCGTAAAAGGCGATAACTCGCTCGAAGCCGGTGTTCCTGAATCCTTCAACGTTTTGGTCAAGGAGATGCAATCTCTGGGCCTCGACGTGAAAGTGGGGTATTCCAACCCGTCTGATGCCCCTCAAACCGCCTCGAATGCTTTGGCGGCCTTTGTCTAATCCTTCCGATCATCTGCTGAACGCACACGAACTATGTTGAGCTCCAAGGACACTGCCCGCGAGTTGCTGGGCCTAGACAAGGTTAACCTGGTCGACCACGTCGCGATCCAGGTCGCCTCGCCGGAGATCATACGCTCCTGGTCGAAGGGTGAAGTAAAGAACCCCGAGACCATCAACTACCGCACATTCAAGCCCGAGAAAGGCGGTCTTTTCTGCGAGCGCATTTTCGGTCCGGTTAAGGACTGGGAATGTTCCTGCGGCAAGTACAAACGGATCAAGCACCGGGGTGTGGTGTGCGATCGATGCGGCGTCGAAGTGACTCTGGCTCGCGTCCGTCGCGAGCGCATGGGCCACATCGAGTTGTCCGTGCCTGTTTCCCACATCTGGTTCTTCAAGTGCATGCCGTCCCGCATCGGTCTGATGCTGGATATGACCGCACGCCACTTGGAACGCGTGATCTATTACGAAGACTACCTGGTCATTGACCCAGGAAGCACTGCGTTGAAGGTTCACCAGTTGCTCTCCGAGCACGAGTATCGCGAGGCCCGCACTACCTACGGTAACGATGCGTTCGTTGCTAAGATGGGTGCCGAGGCAGTTCACGGTGCTTTGGCAAATCTCCAATTGGACAAGACGGTGGATGAACTCCAGGTCGCCATGACGGAGACCAAGTCCAAGCAAAACCGAAAGAAGATCTCCAAGCGGATCAAGCTGTTCCAGGGCTTCTCCAAATCGGTGATGCGTCCGGAGTGGATGATCTTGACGGTGCTGCCAGTCATTCCTCCCGATCTACGTCCGCTGGTGCCCCTCGAAGGTGGACGTTTCGCGACTTCCGATCTCAACGATCTCTACCGTCGGGTCATCAACCGGAACAACCGTCTCAAGAACCTGCTTCAGCTCAAGACTCCGGAAGTCATCATCCGGAACGAGAAACGCATGTTGCAGGAGGCGGTCGACGCATTGTTCGACAACGGCCGCCATGGTCGCGCTGTTACCGGTGCGGGCAACCGCGCATTGAAGTCCCTGTCTGACATGCTTAAGGGCAAGTCGGGCCGCTTCCGTCAGAACTTGCTGGGCAAGCGTGTCGATTACTCGGGTCGTTCCGTCATCGTCATCGGACCGGAGCTCAAGCTGCACCAGTGCGGCCTTCCGAAGAAGATGGCGTTGGTGCTCTTTGAGCCCTTCATCATTCGCCGCCTTAAGGAACTCGGCTACGTCCATACGGTCCGCTCGGCCAAGAAGATGATCGAGCGTCAGACCAAGGAAGTATGGGATATCCTCGAAGAGGTTACCCGCGGGCATCCTGTGCTGCTCAACCGCGCTCCCACACTGCACCGTCTTTCAGTGCAGGCGTTTGAGCCCGTCCTCATCGAGGGCGAGGCCATTCGAATTCATCCATTGGTTTGTACCGCCTACAATGCGGACTTCGACGGTGACCAGATGGCCGTGCACGTTCCGCTTTCGGTCGAAGCCCAGTTGGAGGCCCGCCTCCTTATGATGGCGCCGCTGAACATTTTCAGCCCGTCGAGCGGCAAGCCGATCATGACGCCAACTCAGGACATTCCTCTGGGTTGCTATTACCTCACTGCCGAACCGCGCAAGGCCCGCAAGGAGGGCGAACGCATCGTTTTGTGTGGATCAAAAGAAGAAGTCATCTTCGCCCAGATGGACGGTGCCTTGAAGACCCACGATCGTGTGCGTCTCAAGAATCCGGACTTCGGCAAGAAGACGGTCTACGGCAATGCGACCGACCATGTCATCGAGACCACTGTGGGTCGCGTGATTTTCTCGGAGATCTGGCCGCCCGAGTTGGGCTTCGCCAACATCGTAGTGGGCAAGAGCAAGTTGGGTGATCTGATCCTTAACTGCTACAAGACTGTAGGCCACGAGCGCACCGTCACCACCCTCGATAAGCTGAAGGAAATCGGATTCGAACAGGCGACCCGTGCGGGCGTTTCCATCGGTATTGACGACATGATCGTTCCGACTGAGAAACAGAAAGAAATCAAGGAGGCGCTTCACCAGATCAGTGAGGTTGAGAAGCAGCACAAGAAGGGTGTCATCACCAATCAGGAACGCTACAACAAGGTGGTGGATATCTGGACCCATTGTACCGATCAGATCGGTTCAGTGATGCTCAAGACGCTGGACGCCAACCAAGGCAAGAAGGAGTACAACCCGGTTAGCCTGATGGTTGATTCTGGTGCCCGCGGTAACAAGGCACAGGTACGTCAGTTGGCCGGTCTACGAGGTTTGATGGCCAAGCCGAGCGGTGAGATCATCGAAAAGCCGATTCTTTCGAGCTTCCGCGAAGGTCTGACAGTCTTGGAGTACTTCATCTCGACGCACGGCGCCCGTAAGGGTCTTGCCGATACCGCGCTCAAGACCGCTGACTCCGGATACATGACCCGTAAGTTGGTCGATGCAGCCCAAGACGTGATCATTCGCGACGAGGATTGCGGTACCAGCGCAGGCATTTCCGTTCAGTCGATTTACGAGGGTGAGGAAGAGGTGGTGAAGATCAGTGAGCGTGTCGTCGGCCGTTATGCCGCCGAAGACATCTACGATCCGGCCGACTTGAAGAACCGCTTGATTTGCGCTGGCGACGAGTTCGACGAGATCAAGTCCCGCTCGATTGACCGCTCCGGTCTCGAGAAGGTTAAGATTCGTTCCGTGTTGACCTGCGAAACGAAGGTCGGCATTTGCGCCAAGTGCTATGGTCGCCATCTCGGCACCGGCAAGTTGGTTAAGAAGGGCGAGGCCGTTGGCATCATTGCTGCACAGTCTATCGGTGAGCCGGGCACGCAGCTCACCATGCGTACCTTCCACGTCGGCGGCGTCGCTACCGGCACCTACAAGCAGCCCCAGATTAAGGCTAAGCAGGATTCAAAGGTTCGATACAATGATCTGCGTGTCGTATCTTTGGGAGATGGCAACAACATCGTTCTGAACAAGAATGGTACTGTCAGCTTGCTCGCTCCGGACGGCAAGGAGCTCGACACGCACTCCATCGTGGTCGGTTCTATTATCTCAATTCCTGATGGTGGAATGGTTAAGAAGGGCGACGTGTTCATTGAGTGGGATGCGTACAATGTTCCCATCATTTCGGAGAAGGCGGGATTGGTCAGGTTCCTCGATATCATCGAAGGCGTGACCATGAAGCAAGAAGTTGATGAGACCACTGGTTCTGAGGACATGGTCATCATTGAGCACAAGGAAGACCTCCACCCGACAGTCATTGTCGAGGACGCTAAGTCCGGAGATCCATTGGCTCAGTACTCAATTCCCGCCGGAGCTCACTTGGTGGTCTCTGAGGGCGACGAGATCGGTGCAGGTTCACTCTTGGCCAAGACCCCTCGAAAGGCTTCCAAGACTAAGGATATCACCGGCGGTTTGCCGCGTGTTGCCGAGTTGTTCGAAGCCCGTCGTCCGAAGGATGCCGCTGAGATCTCTCGGATCGACGGCGTTGTTGATTTCGGATCCTCCATTCGCGGTAAGCGTTGCGTGGTGGTGAAGGACATCCACACCAGCGTGGAAGAGGAGCACCTCATTCCGATCGGAAAGCACATCATCGTTTATAAGGGCGACTTCGTGAAGAAGGGGCAGCAGTTGACCGACGGTCCGGTTGTTCCTCATGAGATCCTAGACGTCTGCGGTCCGCACGAGTTGCAGGAGCACTTGGTCAACGAGATTCAGGAGGTCTACCGACTCCAGGGTGTCACCATCAACGACAAGCACATCGAGATCATCATCCGTCAGATGCTCCGCAAGGTTCGTATTACCGAACCGGGCGACACGCTCTTCCTGTGGAGCGAGCAGATCGATAAGCTTGTCTTCGAAGAAGAGAACAATCGCGTCGAGAAGATGGGTGGCAAACCTGCAGAGGCTGCGCCAGTTCTTCTGGGTATCACCAAGGCATCGTTGGAGACCGAGTCGTTCTTGAGCGCCGCGTCTTTCCAAGACACAACCCGCGTCCTCACCGAAGCGGCGACCATGGGCAAGTTCGACTATCTCCGCGGCTTTAAGGAGAACGTCATCATGGGCCATATCATCCCGGCCGGAACCGGCTACGACCTGCATCGCAACATCAAGGTGAAGATGCTCGTCGAAGTTCCGGAAGATGAACCGACCGTAATGGACATTACCGCCGACGAGGCGCCTTCGGTCGCCTGACCGATTTGGATTAGATCTGGCAGGGCACCTGGAAACAGGTGCCCTGTTTTGCTTTATGGGAGCCCGGCAGGGCGCACCTGTTTGTGGGTTAGAAAAGTTCGGCAAGGGAAGTCAGCCCACCGCCTCTCTCGTCAAGTTCCTGCCTCGCATTCTGTCGCCTCGACGGGAAAACCGGTTGCTTCTCTCCGGCTTGAATTCCAATGTAAGGCTTGGCGATCGGATTGAACCCAAGTCCTGCCGCTCTGGATTCCCCCCATGAAGAAGGTGTCCCGCTCTTCCCCGAGTCGTAGTGTTGCTCGTCCCCCAGAGCCAACTCCTGCGAAGCCAACTCCCGTCCGCCGTTTCAAGCCCAGATTCGGTCCCGATCCCATCCCGCAGCCCATTCTTGGCTGTTTTGGACTCAGAGTTTCGGCTCTGTTAATCCGCCGCCAACGCTCGAGGTCGGTGGAGCGACGCGCGGGAAAGGGAGCTGCAGCCTCACTCAGATTTGTCTTCGTCCGTCGCGCGAAAACGACCCGGCGAAGGACCTCTCGGCGTTCCTCGCCCCAGGTGGCCATGCCGATTCGGATTCGAAAAGTAGTGGTTAAAAGCGAGGTTTCGAGGAAGAGGGACAGGAAAGACCTTTTGCCGTTGATTGAGTCCAAGACGGGATTGTCGGCAGTCGGGGAATTGCCATGGGTCCAACATCTAATAGCAGCCCATTTGGACCCAACGGACATTCCACAAGGACTGCCTCAGATGCCCCCGATCCTCTTGGAGGGGGATCCTAAGGTTCTGGATTTCCCAATCCAAGAATCAAGCCAGAGCTCTACTGGATTTACTGGGGCTGCATCAGCGGTCTGGTTGACGGGATGCGATCCGCGGACATTGCTCCTGGGCTGGGAGGATCCGAATGAGCCTTCGGTATCGCCAGCCTCCCCAACGGAATGGCGGATTCGTTCGGTCACTGAACCGGATTCCATACTCGCTGAAGGAGTACTACCTAAAGACCGTCGGTTCATCTTCCTTCAAGATCCGCCGCAGGCTGCGGGTCATATTGCCGACATTGGGATGCGCTCCTCCCAGGGGGGATGGGAATGCTTGGCATCCTCGGGACCGGTTTCGCTGCCGCCGTCAGCGGTGGCTCCGGATGTGTCACCGGTCCCTGTTTCACTTCAATTGTCCGCGGGCGTTCGGCCAGGGGTGATGGCGAGTTACTTTCAGCACATTCTAGATCCTCAGTTTGGGTCTGTGGGGAGTTCGGAACTCGGACTGTCCGCCATGTCGGGTCGACCGGGTCAGGGGTGTGTCGCCAGCCAAGCTCCGTCTTCGGATGTGAACGCGGCGATCCCGTTCCCGGAAATATCCTCGTCGGCCTTGGGCACGCCAGGTTCTGGCTCTGAATCGCCTTCGGAGGACTTCTGGTTTGGCGTCAACGCCGAGGTGGTTCTCTTTGGCAGCACACGACCTGGGTCTCGTGTGACAATATTTGATCGCCCGGTTGAGCTGCGTTCGGACGGATCCTTCACCTTCCGTTGTGCACTGCCGGACGGTCGATTTGAGGTGCCGATGCAGGTGGTGAGTCCGCAGGGGATTGATGTCCGACAAACTGTTCTAACTTTGGCCCGACAGACAGAGGTCCGCGGCGGGGTGGGTTCACATCCACCGATCTTTGGACTCCCACTTCCGGGTGCCATTCCGTGAGTGAACCAGCGGTGATCGGGTCTCTCGCCCTCGTGCTGCACGCTCATCTTCCGTGGGTGCGACATCCCGATCAGGATCGCTTCTTGGAGGAGTATTGGCTATTTGAGGCGGTGGCTGAGTGTTACTTGCCGCTCTTGAGACTCATCCGGGGTTGGGCTCGCGATGGTGTGGATTGGAGATTCAGCCTCGGGATCACCCCAACTCTTGCGGCCATGTGGGCCGACCCGTTGCTGCAGTTCCGGATTCAACGATACTTGGCAGAGCGCCGCGACCTGACGCGTATTGAATGCGAGCGCACGATCCTGATCCCAAAACTGAAGGCGGTGGTCCAGTTTCACCGCGCGTTCTACGACCAGGTTTGGGAAGAGTGGGTGGCTTGCGGAGCGGACCTAGTGGGAGCCTTTTCCGCCTGGGCCCAGACAGGAAGGCTAGAACTGCTCGCAGGCCCAGCCACACACCCCATCCTGCCCCTGTTGGCCAATGAACCCGGGAGCCTTCGGGCTCAATTGCGTCTCGGACTTCGTGAGCACGAGCGCCGATTCGGTCATCGCCCCTCGGGGCTCTGGCTCCCGGAGTGCGCCTGGTCTCCTGCATTGGAGCCATACCTGTTGGCCGAGGGCGTCCGCCACAGCATTGTGGAGACCCACGGTCTAATGAAGGGATCGCCTCCCGCACCTTCTGCGATCTTTCTGCCAATTCGTAGCCCAGGGGGAATCACGGTTTTCGGGCGCGATCCTCTCAGTGCCCGACAGGTTTGGAGCCGCCAGGGTGGATACCCAGGAGACCCTCGATATCGCGAATTTCACCGTGACCTGTCTGATGAGGCGGAGTGGGAATCCATATCGCGGTTTCTCCCGGGAGCCGGGGTCCGCTACCCGAGCGGACTCAAATACTATCGAGTCACCGGCGGTAGTGCCGACAAGTTGTTCTATGATCGGTCTGAGGCGATTCAGGCTGTTGAGGAACATGTGACTCATTTCTTGTCGCAGCGTCAGCACCAGCTCCGACAAGCCAGGGATGGACTGACCCGAGCACCGGTTATCGTAGCCCCTTACGATGCCGAACTCTTTGGTCATTGGTGGTTTGAGGGACCTGAGTTTCTGGATGGCGTGATGCGTCAGGCTTCGCGCTTCGGTATGAGTCTGCAGACTCTGTCGGGAGCTTCCGTTGACAGTACTCAGGCTTGGGTGTCGCAGCCTGCCGAGTCGAGTTGGGGTGCTGGTGGGCACCTGGGGGTTTGGCTTCACCCCTCTAACGCAGACCTCCAGCCACGACTGCGATCAGCTGGAACAAGGATGGTTTCGGTGGCCCGTGCGGCCATGATCGCCATTGAATCCGGTGATCCTCGTGGTGGGCGCCTCGGGGGGGTGGCTCGGCAAGCGGGCCGGGAATTACTGCTGGCCCAAGCCAGTGACTGGCCCTTTTTGATTCGTATGGGTACCGCCGAAGGCTACGCGCGTCGCCGAGTCGAAGGTCATCTGCAGGCCTTCGAGGACCTTGCCAAAGCCGTCCTCTTTGTCGAGGGGACTACCCATTTGGATGGACCGGAAACTTCTCGGCCTGGGGATGGTTTTCCCGAGCCGGACCTCAGGTGGTGGTGGTCGGCGGTGGAGGGATGTCTCTGAGTGTTCGAATACCCTCTGCGGTGTCGACCTGTCTTTGGTGCCGCGCTTTTTCCCCCGAGCGCTAAGAATTCTGGTGCAGTGTCTCAACTAAGTTTTCATTAAAATCAAGCGACCTTGTTTTTTGGATAGGGCGCGTCCGGAGATTCAATTCGAACTCTTCCCTGAGCACCGGTCAGAGCTTCAGCGCCTGATTCAAGCGCCAAGAACGCCCCCAAAGTGGGTCTGACGTGCTTTCATCGGAGTGCTTGCCGCAGAAGGCAAAGACGACAATGAGATTGCCCTATTGAATCACCTGAAAAGGAAGATCCTCGCTGAACGACCTCCACATCACCGGCATTAACGCCTCCTATTCCGATGAGCCTCCGAGGTAGGGACCGATCTCCGAGCGGTCCGGCTCTGCGGTACTGGATAGGGAGAGAGGCGCTCTTTTTCATGTTCGCCGACGCGGCGCTTTCGGAGAAATCGCCCTACCCTCGGAGGTGCTTGGGTGAGGTGGGATTTGTAGCAGGAATCCGCGATGCAGCCCGATGAGCCTCCCCGTCCGATGGTGCACCTAGGTAGGGATCGATCTCCGAGCGGTCCGGCTCTGCAAACTTTGTACGGCGACGATAATTTTTCCCCAGTCCGTTGGCTCAAGAGAGCATGTTGCCAAAGAAGGGGTGTTTCGAGAGTAGTCATTCTCTTCCTGACTTCACGGGGTCGACTTCTTCTCGAACGCTAGCCCTGGCACGAAATTAATAAACATAAATCAGAGACGCTGCACTTACTGAGAGTGATCGGCGCACCCCGATGGAACCTGCGGTATGATTCCCAAGTTTTGATACTCGCCCGGGTAACCGGTGTTTGGCCCCTAACTCGGGCGTTGACGATTCTTCTCTCGGATCGCTTAATCTCGGACAGCCCCATACACTGTCGTTCAACAAACCTTTTTGCATGAACCCCTCTCCTGCATCTCTCATTCGCCGTGAGCGCAACCAGCGCGACGGCTTCACCCTCATCGAGTTGTTGGTGGTCATCGCCATCATCGCCATTCTTGCCGGAATGTTGCTGCCGGCCCTGTCCAAGGCAAAAGACAAGGCCTTGTCGACCATCGACTTGAGTGGTTGCAAACAAATCATGCTGAGTTCGCACATGTTTGCCTCCGACAACCAAGACGAACTTCCGGGTCCGACCTGGGGTCTCACCGGTTGCAAGACCGGTTGGGCCTATTCGGCCGTCAATGACGGGAGTGCCCCGTCCCAGACTCCGGGCCAAGCCGTGCCGACGTCTATTCCCGATGGCGCAGGCGACAATAAGATGCCGCTGAGCCCAGGTTCCAAGTCTCTGGCGCAGCAGCCCTTCTTCATGATGGGGCAGTTGGGACGATTCCTCACCACCCCGAAGGTGCTCTTCTGCCCCAAAGATCTCACTGAAGTCGCTGGTTCTAAGAAGAACGAATGGACTGGTCGCAGCGTCAAGATCACCAGCTACACCTTCAACGGCTGCATCATCGACCTGGGAACATATCAAGGTTATGAATCAGGCAAGGCCCGAAAGCTTTCTGCCTTCCGCCCTCTTGACATTTTGTTCTGGGAGACGGCCGAAGCGGAACCCTTCCTCTTCAATGACGCAGGCAACCAACCGACCGAGGGTATCTCGCAGCGCCACCGCGCTTCGGCCTACAAACGCGGGGTGCTCAATCAGAACTGGGGTGGTCAGTCGTCCATTGGTCGCATGGATGGCAGCGCCAACTTTATCCGGTTCAACGACTTCACCATCATGGGAGGTGGCACTCCTCAAGGCATGCCCGCAGGTCTCAAGGCCATGCCCCAGAAAGACGACAACAACTACGTCTGGATCGGGCCAGCTTACAAGAATTGATCGTCTAATAGCCTTCGTTACCATTCGAACGCCATGAAACGCGAATATTGCCTGCTATTGATGTTGTCGTTGGGTTTGGTGAGCGCCTGCTCAAAGAAGGACAAGGATGACTCAGCTTCCGCACCGGCTGCCGAGGCACCGGTGGCTGCTGAGACGACTCCGGCTGCTGCCTCAGCGCCCGCCGAGGCGGCTCCGGCTCCCGAGGCTAAGCGCAACTGGGATGCTGTAGTGGCTGAAGTGGCCCGTATCCGCGCCATGCGCCCATTACCCGACGACAAGCGGACCCGCATGCTGCAATTGCAGGATGAGTTGATGGCGGCTTCGAACTCCGACCCCTCCGCCCGAGAAGCTTGGGCCAATTTGTCCCGGATTATCAACGGCCGTTGAGGTCTTGCTTTTGGTCTTCTCAGAAGTCGGGCGTCCGGAGAACCCGGGCGCCCTTTTTT
This sequence comes from uncultured Verrucomicrobiota bacterium, assembly GCA_903854475.1. Taxonomy (GTDB): domain Bacteria; phylum Verrucomicrobiota; class Verrucomicrobiia; order Limisphaerales; family UBA9464; genus SXXZ01. Next base: position 7,742 of record CAINWP010000021.1, on the reverse strand, counting down.
TGTGATCCATGAACCGGAGGACGGCAATTCTGTTGGTAGTCTTGCTGGTGGTGGGTTCGATCGCCCTCTGGCGACGAGGGCCTGCGCTGACTCCCGATGGGCGTAAGCTCGAGGCTCAGGCTGACGCAGCGGCACGCCGCTTCATGGCCCTCCGTGAGGCAGAAGAATTGGCCGATCGCGAGGTCTGGCATCCGACCCAGCTGGCGGTCCGCATCGAGCGAGAGTTGGTCTTGGGGGTGGAGCGAGCGATGGGAGCCCGCAGTCTCGACGCCGGCGTGCTGCCCAATCTGGCTCAGCAGATTTCCGCACCGGCGGGTTACTCTCTGCGTTGGATGCAGGTCCGATTAATGCGGGTACGCCCCAATCCGCAGACCGAGGGACTCACGGCGGGATTTCTGGCCGACTTGGAGTCGGAGGTTGTCCTTGAAGGACCCACTGACGCGAAGTCCTCGCGAGCGATTTGGACCGCGCGCTTCCTCGCGGAGTCGGATTGGTCTGACGGTGAGACACCTCGTCTTCGCAACTATCGCCTCAGCCAGCCTCCAACGGTCCAGAGCGGTGTTCCGGTTTTCGAGCCCTGGGCCGACCTCCTGATTCCCACCAATGGCGTTGGACTTTTCACCGACCCCCTACTGAAGGAGACCACGGAGCGGGGAGTTCAATTGCATTTGGCAGGGGCGGGGGTCACGGCCGTTCGTGTCGCGGAAGGGTGGCGCTGGGAGACAGGCGATATGGGGCCGCCCGACCGGGTAAAAGCCATCGTTCGTGCCGATCTGGACGGAGACGGAATCACTGAGGTGGTGGTCGCGGATGCCTCCGGAGTTCAGGTTCGGGGACGCGATGGGTGGCGTCAGGCCTGGGTGGCTCCGGCCAAGCTCAGGCATCCGCAGTCCATCACCGCTGGTGACATCGATGGCGACGGTGACCTCGATTTGTGGGTCACCCAATACCGGTTGCCGTTCGTCAACGGCCAGTTCCCCACACCGTACTACGATGCCAACGATGGATTCCCTTCCTACCTGTTGCGCAATGACGGAACCCAGTGGCTGGATATCACCGAAGTCTCCGGTCTCGCGCCAAAGCGTTATCGGCGCACTTACAGTGCCTCGTGGCTCGACTTCGACGGCGATGGCGACTTGGACCTCGTCAACGTGAGCGACTTCGCGGGTTTGGATTTCTATCGCAACGACGGGCGGGGTCATTTCACCGACATGACGTCCGGACTCGGTCTGACGCGGCATGCCTTCGGAATGGCTCATGTGGTCTGGGACGCCAATCACGACGCGTTGCCCGATCTTCTTATGGTGGGGATGGACTCACCGGTGGCTTCGCAATTAGACGCCTTAGGACTAGGTCGGTCGGAGTTTCCCGGACACACGGTGCATCGAGGGGCCATGACTTATGGCAATCGGCTCTTCGTCGGTTCCAGAAGCCGTGGCATGGAATTGAGTCCGCTCTCTGAAGACTTGCGTCGGGCCGGTTGGGCGTGGGGGGCTGCGGTGTTGGATTGGAACAACGACGGACGAGACGACATTCATTTGGTCAATGGGCATGAGACCTTCGAAAGTCGGTCCGAGTTTGAGCGCCAGTTCTGGCAGCACGATATCTACGTCGGCGGATCAACTCCCGATCCGGCAGCCCAGCTCTACTTCATGCAGGCTAATGAGCGGCGTCGGGCCGCCCGGCAGTCCTACGGTGGGTGGCAGGCCAATCGACTGTTCACCCAGACGGTCAGGGACTCCTTCGTCGAGAATGCTTGGATCCTTGGGGTGGCAGTGACCGAGGATTGCCGCAATGTGGTGGCCGGCGATTTTGATGAAGACGGCCGGATGGACCTGGCTTTGACGACCTACGAACAATGGCCAGTGACTCGCCAGAGGCTGTTGATCTTCCGCAATCGTTCCGTCAACGACGGACACTGGATTGGGTATCGGCTGAACGCTCCGGCTCCGGGTTCCCACTTGGAAGTAACCACCCGGGAGGGCATCCGGCGTCACTGGTGGGTCAACGGAGATGGCTACCGATCCCAGTCGGACACCGAGGCCCACTTCGGGTTGGGGCAGGGCGCCGAGGTCCTCAAGGCGGAATGGGTGCGCCTCGGTGGCGCTCGCCAAGAGTTGCCCCGCACTCTCGACCGATGGCATCGGATTGGCCTCCGTCCCTGAGTCTGAGGGAACCCTGCAGGAGGTTCTGTTGACAATCTGGCCTCGATCCGTGACGGGCCGAGTGGGATCTGCGCTGCAAAACCAGGAAATGGCTCTTCTTAGTCAAGGCGGCGATTCATGAGCTTTTTCAATGAATGGGATTCCTATTGACCGCAAAGGCGTGTGTTGTGGACAACCTTAGGGACGTGACGGATCCGATCCGGCGCGACTCCGGAAAAACACATGGCGAGAATAGTGAGGAAGGCGGGCCCTGCGATCAAATCGGCGGCCAGTTCCAAATACGACGCGCACCACAAGGTGCTCAACACGACCTACGGCTCTTTCGCGGACTTGCGCCGCGAGCTGGCCGACTCCAAGGAGAAGGTCTCTGAACGGGAGAGCGTGTTGAAGCTCTTCGCCACCTGCATGGATCCTCAGAGGGCATTCCTGCTGCTGGATGACTATCTCGAGAAGTTGTCCCTGAGCCGCAAGGACTTCGGTCAGTCGGAATGGTGGCCGCGAATGCAATCCTCGACGGGCAAGCCCCGTCTGGAGGAAGTGGCCATGCTGTTCCTGCGAAACAATCGGTCGTTACCGACCGAATTGCTCCAGTACGCCAACTTCGAAAAGTTTGCGGCCGTCGAACAGACTGAGAAGGAGACCGGCTTCGTTCAAGAGCTGGAGAACTGGCTCTTCCCCCCTAACCACACGCATCTGGATTCACCTCGTGCGGCCTTGCGGGTCGTTTGTGAGCCGAAGCGGGAAGACGAGAACTCCAATCAGTGGCGTCTGGCCGTTCATTTCTTCCTGTTCCGTTCCCGCTCCGGTGAGAAAGAGCGCTTTGTTTCGGACCTGTGCGACTTGCGCACTCGTGCGGCTCACGAGGCGGAACTTTTCCCGGCCGAAGACTGGCAGGTGATCGATTGGTTGCATGGTCACTGGTCGGAGAAAGTGCCCGAGGGGGAAGTCATGCTACTCGACGGCCCGGACTTGCTGACCTGGCTTGCCAAGTGGGCCCACGGACAGCGGCTTGAGCTGCTGGGCAAGGCGACCAACATTGATTTTGTGGGACGAGTGGCCGAATTGAAGCCGCGTTTGGAGACGATCGAAGGTGAGATGAGTTTTACTCACGTGCTGTCGCTGCCCAATGGGGTGAACCAGCCGTTGCCGGAATGTCAGTTCTTCGTCGGAGAACCTCCGCTGGTGTTGGTAGGCAACGAATTCTTTGTCCTGCGCCACGCGCCTCCGGCCACACTGCTGGGCCCATGGGCCCAACGGCCGGTGGTGCCGGTGAAGCGGTTGTCTCAGCGCCTGCTCACCGAATTGCGCCGCACCCAGGCCAAGGAGCAGCCCAACGCCAATTGGAGCGAGCTGTGCGAGACTCATACGGCCCGCCCCCAGTTCACCTTCGAACTGGCCGACGAGGTGGTTCGGGTCCGTCTCTTGGCTATTAGTGAAAAGGACGCTTCCGAGTGGCAATGGAACGGCCACGAATGGACTCGGGTGGTGGAGCGTCAGGGAACTGAAAACCGTCCGGAACTCCTCGACGATATTCGGCTGTTGCCGGCGATCCATTGGCTGCAGCAGGCCGATTGGTTTACTCCGGAGCCAGGTCTTTGGGTGCTCGATGCCAATGAAAACTGCCTGTCTCAGTTGGCTACGGCTTGGTTCGACCGCCCTAAGGAGGCTGATTACCTGGGTAACCCCAGCTTCCAGCGCCTCTTCCTCAACCGGCGGCTCGTGAAGCCCAAGCTGGTGCTCAAGGGTTCTGGTATCGACTGGCTGTCTGTGAGCGCCGAGTGGGAAGCCGAGGGCATGAAGCTTTCCAAGGCCGACTTGGAACGACTGGCCGCGGCCACCTCGCGCTTCGTCAAGCTGCCCGACGGCGGGTGGGTGGAGTTGGACATCGACGCCAACCGCAAGGCCCACGAGATGGCTGCCACTCTGGGTCTCGAAGGTCTCTCGGCGGACGCCCAGAAGACGTCTCTGGTCCACGCGACTCAGTTGGATGAAACAACCTTGGATGCCCTTGGAGCCAACAAGGTGGTCGCCGAATTGCGGGCCAAGTTGGCCAATTTCAAGGGGGTGCCCGAAACGAAATTGCCGGCGAGCATTTGCGCCGAGCTACGACCCTATCAGCAGGAAGGGTTCAACTTCTTGGCAAACCTCACTCGGCTTCGTTTGGGTGGCATTTTGGCGGACGACATGGGTTTGGGTAAAACTCTCCAGACCTTGGCTTGGCTCACCTGGCTGCATGAGAATGCTTCCAAGAAAGATAAAAAGCCGTCGTTGGTCCTGTGTCCGGCCTCGGTACTGCATAACTGGCGTCGTGAGGCCGAGAAGTTCGCCCCGAACCTTAAGGTGCTGGTGCTCCAGTCAGGCCAGCAGCGACACAATTTGCGAAAGCAGATCCCCGACGCCGATATCGTGGTCACCAACTACGCCATCCTGCGGCGAGACTTGGAAGAGTTGGGCAAGTTTCACTTCCGCGCCCTGGTGCTCGATGAGGCTCAATTCATCAAGAACCCGACGGCTCAGGTGACGGTTGCTGTGAAGGAGATTGAGGCTGAACACCGTTTGGCCCTCACGGGTACCCCGCTGGAAAACCGCATGCTCGATCTCTGGTCGATCGTGGACTTCTCGCAGCCGGGATACTTGGGCAACCAGCAGAACTTCAATGAGGTTTATGAGGCCAAGGGCGATGGTCCCGAATGGGATGGCTCAGCCAAGCGCCGTCGCCTGAGTGCCAAGCTACGCCCGATCATGCTGCGCCGCCTCAAGAAGCAGGTGGCCAAGGACCTGCCTGACCGAATCGAGGAGCGCCGCGACTGCGAATTGGACGACGATCAGCGCAAGCTGTATCTGGCCGAGCTGCGCCGCAGCCGCGAGCAAGTAATGAAGACCATGCAAGAGAAGGGGGTGGCCAAGTCCAAGATGCACGTTTTGGCGGCTCTTACTCGCCTGCGTCAGATTTGCTGCCATCCGAAGCTTGTCGGCAACGACTGCGTTTCGGGCAAGACTGAGACGCTCTTTGAGCTACTCGAGCCTATTTTGGCTTCCGGCAACAAGATCCTGCTCTTCTCCCAGTTCGTTGAGATGCTGAAGCTCTTGGAGGCCGCCTGCCGTGAACGGGGCATCAAGACTCACATCCTGACCGGCGAGACCAAGGGGCGTATGGAGGTGGTCAATGCCTTCCAGGCCGACCCGGAACCCTGCGTGTTCCTCTTGTCGCTCCGCGCGGCGGGCACGGGGCTGAACCTTACCAACGCCAGTTATGTGGTGTTGTACGATCCGTGGTGGAACCCGGCCGTCGAGGCGCAGGCCATCGACCGCTCGCATCGCATCGGCCAGACCCAGACCGTGATGGCCTATCGGTTGATCACCCCGGGCACTGTGGAAGAAAAGATCTGGGACCTTCAGCAGCGCAAGTCGGCCACCATCGCCGACGTGCTCGGCGAGGAAGGTTTCGCCAGCAACCTGTCGAAGGACGACCTTGAGTACCTCTTCAGCGAGGACTAATCGCTGGTCTATTTGGAAAGTATCGGGGCCGTGCGGGCCGTTTCGAACGGATCGCACGGCCTCGTCGTTTTCAGTAGGTAAGGGCTCCTTGTTTGTCCAAGAGACCGGGGAGGGGCAGGGAAGTCGGGTCTCGACTTAGGCTCAGACAGGACCCGGGCTGGTCCTGTCAGGGTTCGTAAAGTCCGACCTCTCGGAGTTGCGCCTTGAACGCCTCCACACGCGCCGGGAAATACCGTTGAACAATGCGTTCGACCTCCGGCTTCCAATGTCCCTCGACCGTGTACGTTTCGAAGGATCCCTCCTTGTAACGGTGAATTTTGTTCCGGTAGTCGCCCCATCGCAAGGCCTCCGCAAACAAGGCCGGTTCCAAATGATCGGCCATCGAGCGGTATCGGGCGGCCGATGCGTCGGCCGAAAGAGCGGCCCCCGGGGCCATGTGCTTTCTGGCTCGCGTTGCGAACTCACGGCAGAAGTTTGGAGACTGGCGGAGCTTTTGAAAAATGCGGGTCGGCGATTGGTCGTCGTCATCCTTCAGGCGATTGTCGTGTGGGTCTTCGAGGGTTCGCTCCCCGTCCCAGACTAGAAACTGCCATAGACCGGGAGGATTCCGACGCCGGGCTGCGTACCAATTGGATGAGCGGTCCCAATCGCCGTTGGCGCCGTACAGGTTCAGAAGCATGAAATCAATGAAGTCGGGCACATTCAACTCGGCGTGGAGGGCATTCTCAGTCACCTCGTTGGTAATGCCTGCGTTGATCAACCTCATCAACCGATCCCAGGCGATGGTGTCGCCGGAGAGAACCTTGTCGGCGTTGCGCGCATCGTAATCGACGCTTCGACCGCCCCAGGTCCGGGCTGCGAAGCCAGCGTCCGGGCGTTCGCACAAATCGTAGATTCCCCAATAGAGGCCATTGAGATGCAAGTGCACGGGGCGACTGCGGGAGGCAGAATGACCCATTACGGAATACGTCGCCCGCATCCAAGGGTCTCGCAGGTAGTCGGCGCTCCGGCGTTCCTTTCCGTCCCAGTGCAGCCAAGAGTGATTGTTTCCGGCCCGGAGTACAAACTGATCAAGGTCCCCCTCTTGCCCGGGGAACAACGCATTCTTGAGGGATGGCAGCCCATAGCGGGAACGGAAGACGACACGGAAGGAATGCTTCGGTGATTCTTTGGGACGGCGATTCCATCCTCCCTGAATTCTCAGACCGGCCTGAACTTGAAAACCCGGACCGCGGGGGGAGGTCCGAAAGGTGAGTTGGACCGGCCGTTCCCAGGTGTCCCCGGATTCTTGGGTATGCCGGTAGAGACCTCGTTCCTCGCCGTAGAGGTCTTCGTTCTTCAGGTTTAAGAACAGATGGGGAAGGGCCTCGAGGGCCTCTTGCAGTCGTTGTTCAGTTTTGGCCGCCCCATCGGCCGGCACCGACATTCGATACCAGGCAGGTGCTTCCCAGCCCTCTTCGCGCCCCCAGATTGCCGGCAATCCTGCCCCGTCTTGTCGCAGGATCTCGGCGACCGAGAACACCGAAGTCGACGGGGGAGGAGGGGTCGGTTCGGCTCCGGATCGGAGGACGAGAACGACTGCGACGAGGATCAGGAATGGAAGATCGCAGAGGTATCGGCGCACTCAAGAACCGTGAGCTGCTTCGGGCTGAAAGGCACGACTCGAACGGCTATAAAACTCTCCGCCGGTCGCCTCAAAACTTTTGATACCCTGTGGGATGGGCTTGGCGGTAGGGGGATGAGGTCGTTGACCCCAAAAGGGTGACACCGGCTAAAAGAAGGGATGCCGATGAATCCATCGACCTCCGAGGTAGGGACCGATCTCCGAGCGGTCCGTGTGAGCCGATCCGGCTCCTAGGTAGGGACCGATCTCCGAGCGGTCCGTCCCTTGGGTACTGGATAGGGAGAGTGGCGATTCTTTTTCATGTTCGCCGACGCGGCGCTTTCGGAGAAATCGCCCTACCCTCGGAGGAGCGTGGGTGAGGTGGGGTTTGTAGCAGGAATCCGCCGACCATTCTGATCCGGCTCCGAGGTAGGGACCGATCTCCGAGCGGTCCGTCCCTGGGGTACTGGATAGGG
>CAINWP010000020.1 GCA_903854475.1 uncultured Verrucomicrobiota bacterium | reverse complement strand
CGAAGGCCGTCGCTCGATTTAAACGAGACGACGGCCTTCACACAGGAGTTATTATTTTGATTCAGGCTTTCGCCTGCACATCGGAAACCCTTGCGGGCTTCCAAAGCACCTTTCCCAAAACTCTGGGCAGGTCGCTGGTCAGCGGATTTCTCCCCGCTGACGCTCTGGATGCGTCTCGTTCAGACGCGTTGAAGAAACCACAAGCAATGGCCCGGGGCAATTCCACAGTGTGTCATAAGAACACACCATGAGTTCGTCCCAGCAGAACCCGGAGGCTGAACCATTTTGCCCCCTACCGCTGCAACTCGAGCCGGGTTAGCCTGACTCCCACGATGTCCACCGCCGCCGAATACCTGCTTGCCGATATCGCCCGTTTCGGGAACTCCCCAATCTGCGACAAGACCATGCCCGCTCTGAAGGCGTTGACCGCCAGGGCTTCAGATTTTGCAGATTCGCTGATGCCCAAGGGCAGCTCTTTCGATGACCTCTCCGAATTCGAAGACGCCCTCGATGAGTTGACGGCCGTGACCAACATTCTGGAGACCGCCTGTGACGCCCATGACTCGGCTGAAGATGAGGACCCAAAGTGCGAAGCTTTCGAAATGGCCAGCCAAGCTCTGAGCGACCTCGCCCGGTGTCTTCAAGAGGTGGACCCACTCGCCCAGTATATCGAGAGCACCGAGCAACTCGTCTTGGCCAAATGGGGTGGTGAACTAGCCCGCATCACCAGACTCCCTACCCAACAGGCCAGGGCAGCTGTCACCGAACTGCTCGACCAGACCAGAACAACAAAGGAATCCTTCATCCTCCTGTCCCTGGCAACAGTTGCCCTTCTTAGAGCGGGCCGATAGACCGATCCAGAGCTTCAGACCGAAAAGCCCTACACCGATACCGCCGGATTCACTGACCACGTTTTCGCGCTCTGCCAACTCCTGGGATTTCGATTTGCGCCTGGAATTCGGAACGTCGGCGACTCTCGCCTCTTCACAGTTGAGAAACCCGGCTTCTATCCAACCCTTGCCCCTCTCGTTGGTGGGTCGGTGAACTCCAAACAAATTCTCACCCACTGGGACGAGATTCTCCGCCTCGCCACCTTCACCGAACACGGAAGCGTTACGGTGTGCCGAACCAAACCGGCTCCAGGGACGTCCATGGATCCCCTTCCCCGCTTACTTCACCAACACAAGTAAGCCCTCCACGGACCGTATCACCCCTCCCCTTCCCTGCTCGGCTTGTCCCGACCGACAACAGGTCACCACCCAGACATGCTGGGCCCATTGGATTCATGCCCTGATGGCGGTTTGGTCGAGCACAGCCCTTCTGAACCACGCCGGAATCAAATCGGTCTTCAACTCGAGAGTCCGCCCATCGGTGATCTCCGCCAGCCAAGTATGACTCCGGTCGGCGTTGTCACCTGAGTTGTCGAAGATATAAGCCCGATTGGTGCAACGGATGGCCTCCATCAACAGGCCAAGCGACTTGTAGTAACGCTTAACAATCAGACCTTCCGGAACCGCATGGCCACCCAGCTTCACTCGATTACGAACACGGGAAATGTTGATGGCTGGATCATCGGTTGCGACGAAATACAGATAGGTCCGATACCCGGCTGCCTGCGCCTGAGCCAGCAACGCCACCTTACTGGAATGCGACATTACGGTCTCACGCGTGAAGGAGTTAGCCTGGGCCACCAGCCTCTGGCTGAGGTATTCCACCGCAACCGCTGCCAAGTAGGAATTGACCTCCAGTCGGCCAAATTCCAGCCGTCCGTTCGAAAAGCTCAAGGCATGAGCTGCTGCCGTCAGTCCGGCCTCCGCCAGCAAGGCGGAATCCCGAAAAAATTGAAGAACCTCGGGTCCGTTGGCGACAACACCATGCTGCGCAACGTCCAGAAAACCTCTATCACGCACACTCTGCTCGATTTCATCCGGGTTCAAGTAACTGCCTAGCAGGTCCGTCGGCAGGTAGGCTTTCAGGGTGCTTTTGCCGGACCCATTGGGCCCCGCAAACATGCGCAATCGCGGAGTAGTAGGGCTCACCGGAGAGTGAAAACGCTGCCGGAGACGAAATAGCTTGGCGGTTCGACTTGCTTCACAGCCACCCGATGACCATCGGGAAACACCTCGTAGATGGTGCCGCCTTGCGATTGCAGCACACTCTGTCCGGAAGCAAGCACACGCTGCCGGGCTGCCGCAAAGGCCGAACCAGAAACGGCCGGGAACTGGTTTTCTAGCTGCTGAATATCTTGGTCCGACATGTGAACCTTTCCGAGCTGCAACCTAGTGGCGCTAACTGTAGGCGGCAACGGCATACTGCCGAATACTGCCGCCTAGGACAGCGGGCTTCCGCTCTCCTGTAATTTAGGGAGATACATCCGGGAGAGTCCTGTGCGAGCCAATAATCGGCCGCAGTTCATCCCAATCTGTTTGCCCGGTGATGGATTTGCCCGTCCTCCCACCGGGCTCGAATGCTGATGACTCGGAGGTGGTGGATTCGAGTTCGATGCGGCCGATTTCAGTCTCTTCCCGTTGATAGCTGGGGAGGTACTCACCACCCATGGGCGATGGGTGGATTTGACTCAGTCGACCCCGCAGCTCATTGGAGATTTCAGCGGATTGGATTTCCCCAGAGACCTTCTCGAATTTGCCCTCGGCCAAAGCCTTCGAGAGGACCCGCCGACGGTGCTTGCCTTTCACCCCTCGCAAGACCGCCTGCTCGACACTGGTGTCATCCCAGTAGCTCGTAGGGCAGAAATCATAGCCGATGTCTTCGTACCCCCCAATACAGCCGCACCCGCTTCAACCGGAGTTAGCTGGTATCCAGAACCACAAAGCAGCGCAGGGAGACCCCCACGACGGCGACCTTTTTCACTTCTCCGCCGTTCGGGCCATCTCCTGCAACACGGCCAGGTCTGCAGGCGTGCCAGCCGGATCGAAACCGAAGGCGTTCTCTCGGGCGATGAGCGCCTGCCGCTGCGTTTCGATGCGGGCGCGTTCTCCGGTTTTTGCAGCCACCACGTAAATAGCCGCGCGGCTGACGCGGTCGCGGATTTCCACGAATCCGCCACTCATACCAAATCACCATATATATCGGTAAAATTTCTTGTTTGGTGGTTTGAGATTTGGGACTCTCTGACATGGCCCGAAAGAGAAAACCCCTGGATGCGGTCGGAGAGGCACCTTTGGTGGCCCGGCTGCTCCGCTCCGAACCTGCCGGTCCCCGGCGCGAACGGCTTCTAGCCGTGCAACTCGGCTTCGATGCGGTCAACGATCTGAACCATGTCGCCAGCGCCGTCGGCCACGCCCGTTCCACCATCCAGAAGTGGTTCGATGCCTACCGTCTGGGCGGGGTCGAAGCCCTGCTCAAGGACGGCCGGGCCGACAACCCCGGTCGGGCCGACAGCGTCGGCCCCGAGGCACGGCAGGCGATGGAGGAAGGGCTCAAGGAAGGCCGTTGGCGAACGGTGCCGCAGATGCACGCGGATCTGAGCCGGGACTTTGGTATCACCCTCAAGATTGGTTCTCTCTACAACCGCCTGGGAAAAGCCGGGGCGCGGCTGCGGGTCCCGCGACCGCGCCATAACCTCCAAAACCCCGCCGAAGCCGTCCTCTTCCGCCAGGAGCTATGCACACGGCTTGAAGCCTTGAACCTCCCTGCCCGGAGGCCGGTGCGGCTGTGGGTGCTCGACGAGATGCGCCACGGCCTCCACGGATTCACCCGCCGAGTCTGGGGATTGCCCGGCCACCGGCCGGTGGCCGCCACCCAGCATGTGTACCAGTGGGGCTATGTGTACGGGGCGGTCGGCCTCGGGCTGGCCCGCAGTGAGTTCCTCCTCGCCGAGACCGTGGACCAGACGCATCTCGGTCATTTTTACCGCCAGATCGGCGACAGCGATCCGGCCGCGGTCCATGTCCTGATCCAGGACGGAGCCGGCTTCCATCTCACCGACGGACACGAAGGCCTGCCAGACAACGTCCGGATCATCACGCTCCCGCCCTACAGTCCCGAACTTAACCCGGTCGAGGGCCTCTGGGACCAGCTCAAGGACAGCCTCTGCAACCGCGTGTTCCCGAGCCTCTCCAACCAGCGGGACCTCATCGTGTCCTGGTTGCAGTCCTGGTGGGCAGATCCCCGCCGCGTCCGTTCCCTCATCCCAGACTGGCTCCTGCTTCAAGCAAACGCTTCCTTCGGAAACATTATACCGGTCAATTAGGTTAGTTGGTATGAGACGGCTGGTAGGTGTTGTTCGTATAGGTGTTGGTGTCGGCCGGATCGATGAGACCGACATCGGCCGGGCTAGCCCGACCGCATCCGGACAGCAAGGTGCCGGAGAGGACGAGCAGGACGGTGGAGGAGCGTTTCACAGGCAACCTCGACACCATCGGCACAGCCCAGATTTCTCTCCACTGGAATCCAACCGACGCATTCCACGGATTCTCCGTTCACCGCGGTGGCATCGAACCTTTTTCAAGAACGCGCGACGCCTTCCGCTCGAATCAGGGATTCAACAAATACGGAATCGGGTAGACCTCCAAGGCCTGCTCGACACCGCCCGGCCCCAGCACCTTCTCTAGGCGCTCACGGATTTCCCGGGCATAGGGGTCTCCGGGAGGCAACCGGTCACCTTGGCGCATCAACCGAGTCTCAGCCTCAATGATCACAGTTATCGAGGCCTCCAACGCCTCGGGTGGCAGCTTCAACTGCTCCACCACCCGAGCCATCTCGCGGTAGGCGGGTTGCTCGGTGCGCAAGTAGGCCTTGAAGCGGTCGGGCCCCAGGGCCGACTTCAACCCCACGCCCAAGGAGTGGATCCCGGAGACGAGGGCGAAGTCGTCCTGACGACTCTCATCGGTGAGGGTCGGTAGGGCCACCGGTCCGCCGGAGCCCTTGGCGGTGAAGATCGCGCGAAACTCCTTCTCGTTCGGCTGAAAGTAGCGCATCTCGTGGGCCAGCGACCGGGAGCGGATCGAATGGCGCAGCTCGAATTCCGCCAAGTCTTCTTTCGAAACCTCTTGGGCTGCGGCCTCGAGAAACCCGCGCTCGGCGGCTTCGATCGCCAACACCCATTCCCGCGGCCGGGCCGAATCGAACGGGATCGACTGGTGCAACAACTCCAGTCGCTCGTCCAAGGCCGAAAGCAGCCCGCCTGCGGACACCGATTCCTCTTTCCAACCGATCTCCGCCAGCAAGGCGATGGTGATTTGCTGGCGCTCGCGTTCCAGAGCCTCGGGCGCCAGATACCCCGGGTCCGACGGCCGGAGCGCCTTGCGGGCGTCGAAGCTGGCATTGATGTCGGCCAAGAGAATGTTACGGAGCGTGCGCGGCGGGCACCCGACCTCGCGGAGGTTCCGGAGGTAAGTCGGGTAGTTCGTAGAGTGGATGCGGGCCCAGTCCAAGGCCACAGCAGCCGGGCCTTGCGGCGACCCGGCCGACTCGTGGGGAAAGGCGAGCCGGGTGGCCACCAGTTGATCGACCCCCGTCAGCGGGCGGGACCTCTCGAGGGCCTGTCGGGTCAGCGGGCCGAGGCGAAAGCCGATCAGAATGAAGACCAGGGCCAACACGACCCCGCCGGTCGAAAAAGGAATGGAGGAAGTTCTCACGGTTCAGAAGGTTCTCTGGGAGAGGTCTGGGGGGGCCTTTCAGCGTCTGCCTAACACACCGCTGGGCATCAGCCAACTGTACCGCTCCACGTAGGCCGGGTAGCTCGGCCCGAGGATGGTCTTCAGCCGGGCCTTGATATCGGCGATATAAATGGTGTCGTAGCCGCCCGACATCGAGTAAACGCGCGCGGGATCCCGCGACACCTCGCGTTGCAGCTTGAAGTAGGCGGCGATGGATTCCGGGGGCAGCGAGAACTCCTCGACCAACGACACGATGCCCGAATAACCGGTTTCCCGGGTCAGGCGGTATTCCTCATAACGGACGGGCCCCAAGGCCTCCGACAGCGGAATCGGTCGGGAATCAGGACCCGGCACCAGAGGAACGAGGCCTGCGGATTTCGGTTGATCCACCGCGGCGAAGATCGACCGGAACTCAGTATCCGTGGGGGTAAATCGGCGCAATTGCTCCCGGAGTTGCCGCGCGATGGTCGAATGCTTCAGGCGGTGTTCCAAAATTCCCTCGGCATCGAGGTGCTTCGAGAGGGCCTCCAGGGTTTCCTTTTCCAGGTCCTCGGTCAGATCCCGGGCCTGGGAACCATGGCGGCTATCCCGCACGAGATGCCGGGCGAGGATGGCGTGAGTCTCCAAGATGGCCTCGATGCTGTCGGCCGGTTGGAATCGCGCGAGATCCCGGCCCTCGACATGGGCGAAGAGGAAGGCGATGAGCTCGACCTTCTTGAGCACCACATCCCGCCGGGCCCGCACCGAGTGGGACCAATAGGGCCCGCTGGCCGCAGCGAGTTGGGGTCGGTAGAGGTCCTCAACGTCGCCCTCGATGATGTCCTTGAGGGTCCGCAGCGGGCAGCCGATGCGCTTCAGTTCGGTGAGGTATTTGAGGTAGTCGTCATCGCTAAGTGAGGCCCAGCGGATGGAGGCAGGAGCGGTAGAAGGTGCCGAGGCTCCCGACCGCGACCGAAACGCGTTAATCCGGCCGTCCAATTGCCGAAGGCCCGCCGCCGGCGATCCCGCCTCATCCGGGCGCGACACCGACCGGTTCAGCCAAACTCCCAAGACGCCCCCAATCAAGATCGAGGCCAGGGCGATCGTTATGGGACGTATTAGGGAGGGTTTCATGAGAGATTCGATGTTGATACATTCGGTCATTTAATTCGGTTACTGATTCGAAT
>CAINWP010000019.1 GCA_903854475.1 uncultured Verrucomicrobiota bacterium | reverse complement strand
GCTCCGAGGTAGGGACCGATCTCCGAGCGGTCCGTGTGAGCCGATCGTGCTCCTGGGTAGGGACCGATCTCCGAGCGGTCCGTCCCTTGGGTACTGGATAGGGAGAGTGGCGCTCTTTTTCATGTTCGCCGACGCGGCGCTTTCGGAGAAATCGCCCTACCTCGGAAGTGCGTGGGTGAGGTTGTGTTTTTAGCCCCCCGGATGTCGCGCGGGGACCTCCTAGGTAGGGGACGGCATTCCGGCCTTTTATACCCAACGCGTCAGTGCGAAGGGGTTCGCCATTGTCGCTTCTGCGAAAGTGGACCCTCACGCGCTTCAAGAAGCCGCATTCCTTGTGGACATGATGTTGGCGAAGCGACCGGACGTGCGCGCATGTGCATAATGGCCCATAATGAATTCACCACCGACCTGCCGGAATTCGTCCGCATGGCCGAAGGGAGGCTGCGCGATTTTCCAAGTTTGCCGGCAAAAGATTTCTGGGATGCGCGCGCCCGCGGACTCGGGGGCAGCGAAACCGATCCCTTGTGCACAGTGGCCGAGGAAAACGTGCTCGGATTTTCCGGCGACCCTTATGAGAAGGAGTGCATTCTCATCCACGAGTTCGCGCACAACATCCATTTGCGCGGCCTGCTAAATGTGGATCGGACCTTTGACTCGCGATTGAAGTCCACCTGCGCCGCCGCGATGAAGGCCGGCTTGTGGAAAGGCAAGTAGGCGAGCGTCAACCCTCATGAGTATTTTGCGGAAGGCGTGCAATCGTGGTTCGACAACAACCGCGTCAACGACCATGACCACAACCATGTCCATTTGCGTGCCCAGTTGATCAAGTACGACCCGGGGCTGGCCGGACTGTGTCGCGAAGTCTTCGGTGACACCAAATTGAAGTACAGCAAGCCCGCTACGCGTCTAACCGTCCACTTGGAGAAGTATGATCCGGTCAAGGCGCCGAAGTTCTTCTGGCCGCGGCGATTGATGCACGCCTCGGCCGAGATACGGGCGAAGGCCGAGGCCCGCGACAAGGCTACCAACGAGGGCGATAAACGCGGATCTCCTGCTTTGATGGCGAATGGCCGAACGCTGAACTCGAGAACCCTCCCCATGAATTTACTCCCCAGTGCCTTGTTCGAGATTAAGGGCGGGGCTCGCCTTGGGAGGAGGAGACCGGCTAGCCTCCCGCCGCATGGGACCTGTAGAGGCGCTGGTTCAGCCGCTGGGAGCGGCGTGGGCGGGAGCGTTGCTGGTCAGCGGTCTGGCGTTTCGGCGCAGGGCTTGGCTGGCCGGCGTCACTTCCCTATGCTTGGCCTGCGGACTCTGGCTGGTGGGTGGAACCCCCTTCTCGGCATTGCTCTTGGCTCGTTTAGAGAGGCCTTATGATCGGATCCATCCGGTGACCTTACCAGTGGCCGATGCCGTGGTGGTCTTGGCGGGAGATATCGAGTTCTCCGCGCGCGAATTGTTGTGGTTCGGGACCGGTTCGTCTTTTGAACGTTCCTTGACGGGCCTGGAAGTGATGCGTCAGGGAAAGGCCCGCACCCTGGTCGTTAGCGGTGCTCCTTTTAATTGGCTCGGGAGTGCTCGTTCGGAGAGCGATTTGCTGACCTCCTGGATACGCTCCTGGCGATTGCCGGCGGGAGATCTCCAGCGGTTGCCCGCGTGTAAAGACACGCATGAAGAAGCCGTCGCGATTGGCGACATGGTTCGAAAACGGGGCTGGAAGCGGGTGATTCTCGTCAGTTCAGCGTCACATCTGGCCCGGGGAGCCGCCGCCTGCCGCAAGGAAGGCGTGGATGTCCTGCCCGTCGGTTGCGATTTTCAGGCCTTGGACGCGTTGGACCGACCGGAGCACTGGTGGGTCGTGCCCCGCAGTGAGGGGTTGATCCGCTTTGAACGCTGGCTCCATGAAGAATTGGGTGGCGTGTGGTACTGGTGGCGCGGGTGGATTTGATGCGCAGCTAGCCTGCTTATTCTGAGCCCTTTCCATTTAGATTCAGCGCATTCGTGGCAGGTGTGGATTGCCCTCTGCGGTGCGGTCGGTTTCCATGGACCAGCTTTGAGCAACGTGATTCCAACCGAAGTCATCCAGGCGGCCGGTGGTCTGGTATGGCGAACATCCCCTCGAGGTAGGGAACTAATTCTAATCCATCGGACTCGTTATGGTCCGGAATGGGCTCTTCCGAAAGGCAAGCTCGACCCGGGCGAAGGATGGCTTCAGGCCGCGGTGCGTGAGGTCGAAGAAGAGACCGGGTGCCGTGCCACCGTCGAATCGTTTGCCGGAGGCAGTGTGTATGCGGTCAATGGCATGCCCAAGGTGGTCTTGTACTGGCACATGGAGCTTCAGCGACAGGGGCCTGTGCAGGATACGCGAGAAGTCGCTGACCTGCGATGGGTGAGCGCTGAGGAAGCTCTTGATTTGCTGACCCACTCGAATGAACGGGCCTTGCTGGCTCCGCTGGAGAATCGCGAGCGGCCTGGCCGTTGAACGGAGTGGTGAGGATCACTTCGGCTCTGGCTGCGGCGGCAGGAGAAACAACCGGGCGTCTCCGGCTCCGAGGGAGAGTTGAATCCCGGGCAATTCCGGGCTGTCGTCCAGCAAGGGGTGTTCACGTCCATCGTCTCGGCTCAGTTCAACGATCTCGTCCGCGGAATCGAACACCACAGTGGGCCAGGCCGTGTAAGCCGTGTTGTGGTTGATGAGCAAGACAGCGCGCCGACCGTCGGTGTGTTTCAGGGAGCCGATTAGGAAGGTGGATTCGGGATCGGAACCCACCCGGTTCAGCGATCGAACTCCGGTGTGAGCTAGCGGTGTCGCCGGATTTCCGGTGGTGTATCGGACGACGCCCTGGCCGGTCAGGCGCATGAGGACGGGGCCCCATTGCTCGAGTCCGGTATTGATCCGTCGCGCCTCATCGTAGTGACGCGTCTTGAAGCCTTCGGCCGTGAGGAGTGCTCCGCCCTTGGGAAACTCGCCGGTGCCGCCGTTGCCCTTGCCTGGGGTCCAGTAGCAGAAGTACAGAACACCTTTGGAACCATGGGCGATGGAGGCGTGGATCATCCACCGGATCTGGGCCTCGGTAGGATCCATGCGGTCTCCGAAAGGCATTGAATGGAAGAAATTCCAGAAGGGGATGCCCGCTGCGATCGAGTGCTTGCGCATCGATTCGAGGTTCTTGAGGTATTCGCTGCGGGAATCGTCACCGGGCCGCATGAGCGGATAGTGGTCCATCGACAGCACGTCCGGTTTCACCGTCTCCACGAAATTCCGGAGGTACTCCTCGTAGGTGTTGGCTCCCATCTGGCCAGGGGCCGCATAGTTGGGAAATAAATTGATGTAGCCCAGGCGGCCAGGTTTTTGTTCCCGCAGTGCGGCGACGCGCGCGGCGAGGGCAGGGAAGGCCGCGGTTCCGGGTTCGTCACTGAGGCTGTAGCCCCAGCAGGCGGTGCCGTCAGGCAGTGGGGAGGCAGGATCGTCCGCACCCACCAAAACCCTCAGACCCAGCGATTCACAGACTCGAACTTGTTCCTCGGCGCTGAAGCCGGAGGTTCCGATGACCAGGTTGAAATGCGCATCGCGAATCTCACGGTATCGTTCCGGTAGGTTGTTGGTGGTGCGTGGTGGCACCCAGAAGCCAATAGCGAAACGGTCTTGCATGAACCGGGCTGGCTCTGCTCCGAGTGCCAACGACAGCAAACAAAAGACTCTCAGAAAACGGATCATGCGTGCTTGAAGAATGATCCCGGAGACGGATGGGATCCACCGGAATGCACACCCAAGCAGGATTCAGGATCCTTGCTCGATGCGAATGCGCAGGGTTTCCGGCGTGGCTTTGGCGTAAGCAGTTGCCAAGTCGGATTCCGAATCGAACAGTTCGCCCACGATTCGGCGGCCTGAGACTTGAACTTCGACGACCGCTTCCCGCAGGGGCCACGGATCCAGACGAAACGTCCGCTCCGCGAGTCGATGCACGGCGACCTCCTGCATGCCACCGCCCGCTAACGGGAGGGAGTGCAGCAGGCTGGCCGGGTTGGGGTAGTCCACACAGGAAAGCAGAGAGAGGTTGTCGCAGGCCTGCAGCAGGCGGAAGTTCTCGACCCAGGTCGTGGCCAGCAGATCGATTCCCGAGAATCGGCCAGACTGGGCGCACATCCGCCGCAGGTCTTCTTGCCGGCGCTCTTGCATCTCCAAAAAGGCCGCGAGCTTGGGTCGGTCGTCGGGGCGGATGGTCGAATGATCGGCCCGATCAGTGAGCAAATTGCAGGTGTGCATGGAGATCAGGACCGCCGCGTAGGCATCCTGGGCGGCGACGGCTTCCATGGCTTGTCCTCGCACCTGGAGGTAGTCGGCCAGGTCGATCTCCTCGAAGGCGCTGTACTTGCCCACCAAATCAATGCCGAAGGCGCTAGGGCGGCCCTCGCGGGTGATCTTGGGGGTCCGATCGCGGGTGGCCCAGCCGTCGTCATGACGGCGGATTCCCTCCAAAGTGTTCGTCAGCGGAAACGGGGGGCGAAATCGCGAGTTGCCCCACGCGGAGGCGAACTCCCCGGCGAGCCGAGCATGTTCGGGATGGGTGATGAGGAACCATCCTTCCTGGGTGCGGGCGCGGAGCATGAGTTTTTTAATTCAGGACGCCTTAGGGAAGAGGCTCTTGGCCAAGGTTCCCGTCACGGTGATCTGGGGTTGGTTGACGATCTGACTCAATCGCAGGTCCAAGGCCACACTGCACAAGGTGTAGGCCAATTGCGGAGACAGCGAGAACCGGTCCATCAGGAAGTCGATGGCGTGATGGACGACGTTCTTGGCCGCACTCAATGCATCGGGGGCACTGGCGATGAAGGCCCAGGATCCCAGATCTGCCACCTTGGAAACTCGGGGTGGCAATTCGGCGAAGGGTTCATCCAGGCGCATGTCTTTGCGGACGGTGAGCCGGAACTCCGCCTCCATCGGGCCTTCGATACCGTTGATGCACACCTCACCGTCGCCCTGTGCGGCGTGACCGTCGCCGGCGCTGAACAGGGCTCCGGTATGGAAGACCGGCAAGTAGAGGGTTGTTCCGGGTTGGAGATCCTTTACGTCCAAGTTGCCACCAAAGGGACCGGGAGGACGTGTTCGGTGGGGTCCGGGAGCCTCCGGAGCCACGCCAACAATCCCGAGGAAGGGAGCGAGCGGCAACCGTGCGGGAGCCAGCGAATAGGAGAAGTCCTTCTCCAGTTTCCAGAGAAACAGGTGCGGCTCGGTGAAGCGTTCTGGAAGACTTCCCAAGCCAGGAATAATGCTCGTCCAGCCCCAGCCGCGATGCTCGATGCGACGTATTTCGATTTGCAGCACATCGCCGGGTTGTGCATCTCGGACGAAGACCGGACCGGTGATGGTGTGGATCTTGTTGCGGTCCATGGCGACGAAGTCGGCCACTGCGGAAGTGGGCGACAGTTGGGCTCCGCTGGAATCCAAGCAGTCGAGGA
This sequence comes from uncultured Verrucomicrobiota bacterium, assembly GCA_903854475.1. GTDB lineage: Bacteria > Verrucomicrobiota > Verrucomicrobiia > Limisphaerales > UBA9464 > SXXZ01. The sequence goes on along the minus strand of CAINWP010000019.1, from coordinate 446 downwards.
TCACGGTGTCACCCGACGCCACCTCAGCGACGGGAGGCAAGTTGGCATCCCAGCGATCGTGGGTCCGGGAGTTGGGAACGCAGTGCAAACTCATAGGGTGGGGAATGGACCCGACAATCCGGTTGTAAGGCGTTGATCTTTTAAACTGACTCACGGCCGCCCCATTGCTGGGGCGACCGTGGTTGATGATCGTTTCCATCATCGCCGTGAGGTTTGTTTCCTAACCGCACGGCTGGTTGTTTGGGCAATTCTCGACTAGCAAACCTCTTGCCAAAGGGAATTATCGGGGTTTGTAGCCGAAAACTTGGTCAAAACCGGGTTGGCTGGTCAAAAACAGGCAGCCGAACTGGTTCCTCGCTATTTTCATTGGTTTTTAAACCGGCAGGTTTCATTGGTTTTCACACCGTCACTGACAGCTGGTTTTTGCCCCCTTCGGATGTCGCCCG
>CAINWP010000018.1 GCA_903854475.1 uncultured Verrucomicrobiota bacterium | reverse complement strand
AGGACGGCAGGCACCGCGAGACTGCCGAGGTTCAGCCAGCGTTTGCGGTGCAGCAGAAAGAGCAGGGCAGGAAAGAAGAGGTAGAATTGCTCCTCGATGCCCAGGCTCCAGAAGTGGGTGAGCGGAGCGCTTTCAGCGGCATCGCCCCAGTAGCTCCCGAGGTATTTCCATACGAAGAGATTGGAGAGGTTGGCCAGCGTGAAGAGGCCATGCAGTCCCGGTTGGATGGCCGAATTGGGAGGCAGGCAGAGGTTCCAGAGCACCAACGTGACGCCAAGGGTCACGGTGGCGTTGGGCAGGAGCCGCAAGGCCCGACGCAGGTAGAATTCACGGAAGGAAAATCGGCCCGACTCGAGGTCGGCTGAGACGATTCCGTGGATGAGGAAGCCCGAGAGGACGAAGAAGGTGTCGACCCCCAGGAATCCGCCGGGCAGCAACGGCGGGTGCAGGTGAAAGAGCCACACCCCGAGCACGGCGATGCCTCGCAGGCCGTCAATGGCCGGATTGTAACCGGGTTTGCGCGGGGTGTAGGACATGGGCGGAGGTCGCGGGAGCGATTGAGAGCGTTGAACGCGTTAGCGTCCCTTGCGGTCCCGGCGCTGCAGTTCGCGCAGTGGGCGCCAACCGATTCGGATAATCTTCTCTCGCTCCACGAGGGCCTTGAGATCGGGATCACGGGTGAAGGCTTCAAATTCCTCGGTGCGGGTCTTCCAACTGCCGGTGATGGCCTTTAACTCGTCGGTGGCCATGCCGGCATGAATGAAGAGTTCGGTCACACCGGGTTTAAGGTCGGCCAGTTTCCGCATCCAATAGCCTTTGACGTCCTTGGGTTCGTCTTGGAGGTCCTCGTACACGAAGTCGTCGGGGAACACGATGCCCTGGGCGGCAAAGGTTGCGCGCTGGGTGGAACCACCCATTTTGGCGAGCGTTTCCTGCGAGGCCATGCGGACGGGCAGGTCAAATTCCACGGCCAGCTTGAGGTATTGCTCGGCGTAGGCGGCATTGAGTTGCAGCGTCCCCATGTGGGAGTCGAGGTGGGTGACGTCGACTCCCCCAGCCAGGGCCTGGCGGACTTGGGCCCGGGCCTCGAGGTAGGCCTCCTGAGGCGTGCCCTTGGCATAGACTTGTTGCACGGCCTGCCACAAGTAGCCGTCGGGGTCGATGAGGCCCGGAACCTCGGAGCGCGGGGCGACCGGACCCCAGCGATAGAATCGCCATTCCGAGGTCTGGGTCAGGTGCAAACCGAAGTCCTTTTCCGGGTGTGTTTTGGCGTAACTCACCATCTCGGGGAACCACGGGCAAGGGACCATCAGCGTGGCGCTGGTCATCAAGCCCTTCTCGAGGCACTCGATGGTGGCCAAGTTGGCCGTATGGCACATTCCGCAGTCGTCGCCGTTAATAATGAGGAGCTTGGTGTCGGCCGGGTAGCCCAGGCGGACGGCCAGCGGGGTTTCGGTCCGAGCGGCGGTGTCAGCCCCGGACAATCCGCAGGCCAGCCCGAGCATCGCAGTGAGGGAGTGGATCCATCGCATGATCCAGAGGTCGTACCCGGGTCGGCCCGGTTAGAACAGCGCATTTGCCGGCTGATCCTTCGCCACCATCTGGGTGGTGCGCTCCAGTCAGCCCCCCGGCGCTTCGAGGGTTTCGACCATGGACCGAGCCGTAGCAATCCAGGTGGGCAGTTGGCTGATACGGGCCAAGCGGTTCGGTCGGCTGAGGATGAGGCAGTCGGCCCGGCCTTCGATGCGCCATCCGGGATGCGCCCGGACCCATGACTCGAGGGCCTCGGCGAACGGACCGCTCGGCTGGGTTTCGCCGCCCTCCCACAGGCTGCGCCTCTTGCCGATGCGGAATGGAGCTTCGTCGAGTCCCGGGATCCACAGCGCGATGAACGTCTCCACCGGGATGGGGTCGGAAACCTCGGGTGAGCCGGTTTCCCAAGTGCCCACAGGGGCTTCGGTGTGGTACTGAAAATAGCATTCGCCGCGGTCTCCGATGAGCACGGTGGCCGTACCGATCGTGCCCGAGAGCAATTCCATGGGATGCTCATGGCCCGGGATTGGGATCGTGGGTGCATGGCCTGAATACATGGATCGGAGGCCAAGTTCCCGGCCCGCCTGGACCCAGGCATCGCCCCGATTCCGGGCTACTTTCAGCCAGGCCAGCCAGCCGGCGAAGAGGAGCAGGCCGACGGAGAACCCGATCTCCGTGCCCAGGTTTGGATCCAGAAGGTAGCCCATCGCGAGCGATCCTCCCACCAGCAGCAGGAAGGCGAGAAATCCCCGGGCGGCATGGATGGAATGATCGAGGCGTCGCATGGGAATCCTGGGGGGCTATAGGCGATCAAGCCTTCAATGTGGCCTTCAATCGGATCGCATCCGGATGGGTTTTGTAGAAGTCGTCGAGGGGGAAGCATCCGCTGACCAAGCCGTTGCGGGGGGCGGTGGTGCATTCGCTGAAGGTACGACAAACTTGGCGGCGTTGCAGGGGGCGTCCGGCCTGGATGTCGGCGGGCAGGTCCGGATAACTCAGGACCATTCGGCCTAATCCGACGACATCCACATGACCGGCGGCGATTTGTGCTGAGGCGACGGCCGGGAGCCATTCCTGAAGGTACGTGTAGGCCGAACCGACCAGCACCAGATTTGGGAACGCGGCCTTGGCTTGGGCGACGGCTTCAATTTGGCGCGCCACGCCCACCAGCGGATCTTCCGGAGGCAAGTAGCCGTCGCTGGGAGGAGTCATGGCCGGCCGCTGGAGATGCGGGTTGTAGTAGGGGCTGGCGGCAGTGAGGCAAACCAGCCGGATTCCCAGCGATTCCAGCAGCCGAAGGAAGGCGAAGGGTTCTGAGAGATCCATCTCGAGGGCATTGTCCGTACTGGCCCCGAACGCATAAGGATAGGGGCCGGACCACGGTGTGGGAGTACCAATGCCGTCGAGTCCCTTCTGGAAGGGGAAGCTATCGAAGAGGCTCAGGCGGACCCCAATGGCCAGGCCGGGGGCGTCGCGGCGAATGCCGTTCACGATGTCGGTGAGGAAGCGGGTTCGGTTGGCGAAGGAGCCCCCGTAGCGGCCGGTTCGTGTGACGGCTGAAAGGAACTCATGGCCCAGGTAACCGTGGCAGTGCTTGATGTCCACGAAGTCGAAGCCCGCCCGCTGAGCTCGGACGGCCGCGGCAACCATGTCGGCGACAAGGTCGTCTACCTCGTTGTCGCTCAAGACGGCTCGGTCGTCGGTGATGCCGAATCGGGCATCGAGCAGGGGGTGGCGGTAGGCGATCCGCGGCTCGAGGCGGACCTTGTCGTTGGGTCGGGCGAAGCGGCCTGAGTGCGTGAGTTGAAGGCCCACCAGCAGGTCGCCGTCTTGGCCATGCCGTTCTCGATGGGCCGCTACGAGTTCGGCTCGCAGCGCCGCCAGATCAGGGACGTTGGCCTCAGAAAGAAGCAGTTGATGTGGGTTGGCTTTTCCGTCTGGGCGCACGGCCACGGCCTCACCGCCCCAGATGAGTTTGGCCCCGCTTTCTCCAAAACGCCGCCAGCGCCGTCGAACCAAGTCGGTCGGTTTTCCGTCCGGGGTGCCGTCCCAGCCTTCCATGGGCAGGATGGCCCAACGGTTGCCGATGGGTTTGGGCACACCAATGCCTGCCGGGATCACGCGTCCCAGCACCGCGAGTTGGGCTGTGTCGTCGACGGGCAGGGGGTGTCCAAGTCCTGCGAACCGCTGGCGCAGCTCCTCGGCGCTCTTGAGGGTCGCTAGTTTTGGGAATCGGAACGGAGTTGGGGCGGACATGGAAGTGGGGTCAGGATGTTCAATGCATCAGGGCAGCAGCAGCGAGCAGAAGGAGGCCGGTGATCAATCCGGCGGCCACGTCGTCCATGACGATGCCCCAACCGCGCGGGAGGTGCTGGAGGGCGCCGATCGGCCCCGGCTTGCCTATGTCGAGGACCCGGAATAGCGCGAAAGCTGCTGCCCACCAGAGGCCGTGAGCTGGCAGCACCGTTAGATCTCCGCTAGAAACGACCCCCAGCAGGCAGCCCGCCTTCAAGGGCAACAGGGTGAGTGGAATAGCGACAATTTCGTCGAGGACGACGGACCCTGGGTCGATTTTGCCCAGCAAGGCCTCGGCTCGTGAGCAGACCGGAACTGCGAGGAAGATGGCCGCGAGGGTTACGGCGACCGCCATCCAGAGAGGCAGCGTTAGCACTGGGACGGTGAGAATGCAGCCCACGAGGCTGCCCCAGGTTCCGGGTCCTGGGCGCAGGCGACCCGACCCAAACCCTTCGGCCAGCCAGAGAATGCCACGGTCGAGGATGCTCATGGTCCAAGGACGGTATTCCTCCGAGTCGGGCCCTGTCGCGGCCAATTATCGATTCGGCAGGGTTGGGGAATCCAGTGAGGGTTTGCAGGAAGAATTCGCCCAAAAGAAAAAGCGGGCGCCTTGCGACGCCCGCCTAACCCAAACAACCAAACTAATCCTCCTCTACCAGTCCGCTTTTTGAGCGTTCCAGAATGAGGGCCTCCCTCGCGCTGTTGCGGCGTCCGAAAGGTCCTCTGGAGAACCAACACGTCAAGCATGCCATGGGTTAAGCCGTCGGCCAGAGGATTTTTCATACCCCTCCCTCTCGTGGCTCAGAAACAATTGGCCAGTCCGGGTAACATTCCTGTTTCTTTCCGGGCTTTCGTTGTCCGGGATGAACCGCTTTGATTGGGGCATGACCATGCGGTTTCTACTTCTGATGACGTTCTGGGTCTCGTCCGTCCATGCCGAGTCCGCGCCGCAGTGGATCTGGGGGCCGGCCGGGGCGGAGAACGAAGTGCGCTTTTTCCGCAAGACCTTCACCGTGCCGCCCGGTGCCATGGGTGGTGATGTCGTTTTCGCTGCCGACGATGAAGCCGAAGTGTCCGTCAATCGCCAGCGACTGGGATCCAATAAGTCCTGGAAGAAGCCGACGCGGCTCAAGATCCGATCGGTGACCCGGGGAGAGAACATTCTCGAAATTCGGGCGCGAAACCTCTCCGGAGGGGCTGGCGTCTTGGCCCGGATCGAGTTCTTGATGAGGGACTCGCCTCGCTCCGACATCGTGACCGATGGCTCTTGGGAGACCTCTTCCGACGGAGTGTCTGGTTGGACTCCGGTCCAGTTGCTGGGAGTGGTGGGGACGCCACCCTGGGGCCCCATAGCGTTGGACCCGGTGGCCACGCCGGTGGACGGCATTTCAGTGAAGGAAGGCTTTCGGCTGGAGTTGGTTCACAGTGCTCGGCCGGGCGAAGGATCATGGATTTCCATGACGCGGGACGATCAGGGGCGCCTGATTATCAGTCCCCAGGGGCCTGAGCTTTTGCTCCGCCTGACGATCGAGCAGGGCAGGCTGGCCAAGATGGAACGACTGGAGACCCAGGTAGGTGGGGCCATGGGCTTGCTGCATGCCTTCGGGGCCCTGTACATGAATGGTCGAGGCCCGGACGGGTATCACCTGTATCGGATCCGCGATGCCGATGGTGATGGCCGCTATGAGTCCACTCAGTTGCTCCGGCGCTGGACGGGCAGTGGCGGTGAGCACGGACCTCACGCGCTGGTAAAGGGGCCCGACGATCGGATCTATGCCGTGGCTGGTAACTTCACGGACGTGCCGAGCGATTTGTCGACCCACTCTCCGGTGGCCCATTATGCCGAGGATCTGGCAATGCCTCGATTGGAGGACGTCAACGGATTCGGAGCCGGGCGCAAGGCTCCTGGCGGCTTTGTGTTGAGTCTCGATCGGGACGGTCAGGATGCGCGATTGTTCTCGGCCGGCCAGCGCAACGCCTATGGCATCGCCTTCAACGCCGATGGTGAACTCTTTAGCTTCGATTCGGACATGGAACGTGACTGGGGAACTCCTTGGTACCGCCCCTCGCGAATTCAACACCTCGTCAGTGGTTCCGACCACGGTTACCGCGAAGGTTCCGGGAAGTGGCCCGACTATTATGCCGACTCGCTGCCCCCGGTGGTGGATGTGGGCATCGGATCGCCGACGAGCATCCGATTTGGGACGGGCACGGCCTTTCCTGCCCGCTACCAGAAAGCACTCTTCGGCTTAGACTGGGTTTTTGGGCGACTCATTGTTGTGCATCTCCAAGAGCAGGGTGCCGGGTACACCGGTCGGGTGGAGACGCTTTTCCGGGGGGACGCGATGAACCTCACCGATTTGGAGGTGGGACCGGATGGAGCCCTTTACTGCATTACTGGCGGCCGTGGAGGCCAGTCGGGACTGTACCGACTGAGCTTTGTTGGCAACCCGGCCTCTGAGCCTCTGGTCGCAGGGGTGGCGGGTGCAAAAGAAGCCCGGGCGCAGCGACGGCAATTAGAAGCCATCCATGGACAAGCCGATGCGGGTTGGTTGGCCTCGGGTTGGTCGCAGTTGGGATCAACCGATCCGCTGCTGCGCCAGGCCGCTCGGATTGCGCTGGAATCGCAACCGGTGGCCACCTGGGCCGAGAAGGCCTTGGCCGAGGAGAATTCTAAGATCGGTCTGACCGCTCTGTTGGCCCTGGCGCGCTGCGGGGATGGAGCGCAGCAAGTGGCGCTGCTCAAGGCCCTGGGCCGGTGGCCCCTCGACGCGTTGGACGAGAACGGGTTTTTGACCCAGCTCCGAGTGATCGAGGTGGCGTTTGCCCGACATGGAATCCCGGAAGCCCTCCGACCGATGGTCATTGAAAAACTAGGTCGTGCGTTTCCAGCCTCAAGCTGGCCTCGTAACCGCGAGTTGTCGCAGTTGCTGGTAGCACTGGGCGATGGAGAGGGTGTGCCTAAGATCCTTGAGCTGCGGGATGCTTCTAGGACATGGCAGGAACGGATGCACTACACGGTGGTCTTGCATGGGATGACCCAAGGGTGGACTCCGACTTTGCGTCAGCGCTATTTCGCTGGGTTTCGGCAAATCCCCTCGGGGTGGGGCCACCTGCCGGCCGCCTACGATCAATGGTTCCTGGATGTGGACCAGAAGCCCAATCCCGGGGCCGGATT
>CAINWP010000017.1 GCA_903854475.1 uncultured Verrucomicrobiota bacterium | reverse complement strand
TGTGCCGCCGACCACCAGCATGGTGCCGGCTTCTTCATCGTCGGTGTCGACGGGCACTTCGCCCGAAGTCATGTCGACCGCTGAATTGATGAGCGAGGCCTTCACCAGAGCGGGCGATGGGGTGAGTCCACCTTGAGTCTCTCGGTACCATTGTACAAACACCGCACAAGCTCCGCTGACATGTGGACCCGCCTGGGAGGTGCCCCCTTGAAAAAGGTAGTTCTCGTCAATCCCGAGCCAGGCATTGGCGTCGCTGGCCAATTGGCTTTTAAGTGAGGCGATCCAGGTACCCGGTGCGGTGATGTCGGGTTTGATGCGGCCGTCTTCAGCCGGACCGCGGCTGGAGAAATCAGCCATGGTCTCAGACCCTTCGGCATAGAGCGCCAAATCGAAGCGGTCGTTCTGGCAAGCGCCGGTGGCGATCACGTTCTTGGCTACGGCCGGTGAACCGATGGTCTGCTCGCCTGGCCCTGAATTGCCGGCGCTGAATTCGAGAATGTAGGGTTGTTCTCCAGGAGTCCGTGCATCGGCGTCCCGCACGAGCGCATCAAATTCAGCGGCGCTGAGGTCGTAGCGCCCTTGCGTGTCGTCACCCCAGGAGTTGGAACCCACGTAAGCTCCGCTGCGGACGGCGTCTCGGGTTAAGGCTTCATAACTGGGGGGCGCGTAGTACTCACCGGCTCCGTCGAAAATACGCTGGGCCACGAGGTGTGCTCCGGGAGCCACGCCTAAGCCCCAGAGGTAACCGTTGCCATCTTGGGTGCCAATGGCACCGCTGCCGGCCACGATTCCGGCGCAGTGCGTGCCGTGGCTGTGTTCGTCGGAGGCATCCTCCAGGCCGCCGTAGGCAAAGAAGGCATCCACCCGTCCGTTGAGATCCAGGTGCATGGTCTCGGTTTCACCCGTGTCGAGGCCGGAGTCGGCGACAGACACGGTGACCCCGCGTCCATCAAAGCCCAAATTATGGACTTGGGCGGGTTTTCCGGGAGTGCCGTCATCGCCCATCAGGAGTTCGGTGGCGATCTCGTCCACGAGCTTCATTCGGCCCGCGGGTTCAATCCACAGCACCGTCTCCGATCGCGCTAGCTCCAGGATGCGCCCGGGACTGGTCGTGCCACCCAGAAAGATACCGAAGGCGGTCTCGGTACGGTGGACGGGCCCGATGAACTGGCGCAGCGCTGAAATCAATGCACCCGGTGGAGTCTGAGGTCTGAGCAGCAGGCGGATGTTTCGGGGGACTCGGGGCTCGGCGGCCATCGCGGCGGTCAGGCGTCGGTCCATTCGCCACTCGGGTTGGTACTCGCCTAGCCACCGGACAAATGGAATGGCTCGGATCTCCGCCGTCGAGGCGGCGTCGAGGTGGCAAACAAAGGAGTCGTCAGGAACCGGGTTCAGCAGGCGCAGCCGTTTGGACTGCAAGGTTTCACGGTGTTCGGCTGAGAGGGGGGCCTCTAACTGGATAAGGAACAGGCCAGAGACGGGAGGTTTTTCGGCCGTCACGGCGGCGGCCCGAGTTTTGGAATCGGGTGCAGGCGGGGTGGTGACCGTGGAATTGCGCAGTCGGATGAACCGGGCGTCTTGCGCGGTGGCGGGGATGAGAAAGCTCAACGCGACGACAAAGCCCGCGATCCATCCACGGAGAAGCATGCATGGAAGATTAGACGTCGACCCGTCGATTCACAAGGCGCCGTCGGACACCTCATGAGCTAAAACTCCTGACGTTCCAAAAAAACTCCGGGGGCGATCGAGTGCGGATCGCGGGTAGAGGTGTTGGCGGTCTCCAAGGCCCCAGCGGCATGTCAATTGCTTCCCAGATTGAACGTCGGTTTTGACCCTGCTGGTGCTGCTGGTTCCGATTCTCAAACATCCCAATGAAACCTTTCGTCAAAGGAGACCTGGACGGCTTTTTCGCCCTGGGCCTCGACAGCCTAGTGAACTTGCTGCTGATGACCGGGTTCTGCCTGGGACTGCTGGGGTTCTCCCCGGAATTGTACTTTGGCCGCATCCTTCCGGCTTCTGCGGTCGGTCTGGTCTTCGGGAACCTCATGTATGCCCGCCAAGCCTTGCGATTGGCGGCTCGGGAAGGCCGGGATGATGTTTGTGCGCTGCCCTACGGCTTCAATTTGGTCACGGTGATTATCTACTCGCTGTTGGTCATGTATCCCGCGCAGCAAATGGCCCTCGCTCAGGGCCTACCGAAGCCCAAGGCCGACGAGATCGCCTGGTTGGCCGGAATCGCCGCCTGCGTGGGATCGGGCCTGATCGAGTTCGCGGGTTCGTTCTTCTTGCACCATCTGCGACGCGTCACGCCGTTGGCCGCTCTATTGGCCGCACTGGCCGGCATCGGCGTGTTCTTCATCGCCATGGATTTCCTGTTCCGGGCCTGGGTCTATCCGCTCATCGGCATGGGAACCTTGGCCATTGCCTTGGTGGTCTATTATGGTGGCTACCGTTTCAAAGGAGGTATCCCGGGCGGACTGGTGATTGTTTCGCTGGGAACCCTCGGAGCCTGGGGGCTGAACTGGGCGGGATTGCCCTCGCCAGCCCCGGCCTATCCGCTGAACTTGAGTCATCTCGGGCTGCACCTTCCCGTGCCGGCTTTGAAAGCGCTTCGGGACAGCCTGCCGTACCTCTTGCCCTTCTTCAGCATCATCTTGCCGATGGGCGTGGTGAACGTGGTGGGATCCATGCAGGTGTTGGGTTCGGCGGAGGCGGCGGGCGATCGCTATGAAACACGCCCCTCCTTGATCATCAACGGAGTAGGTACCCTGCTCTCGGCGGTGTTTGGGTCGCCGTATCCCACGACCCTCTACATCGGCCATCCCGGTTGGAAGGCCATTGGTTCCCGCGCGGGGTATTCGACCCTCAATGCCATTTTCGTCACCCTTGTCTGCTTAACCGGATCCTTGAGCCTTTTGGCTTGGTCCATTCCGATCGAGGCGGGCATGGCCATCCTGATCTGGATCGGCATTTCCATGGGAACTCAGGCGATGGATGCCATTCCGCGCCGACACATTCCTGCCGTCATCGTCGGGCTTTTTCCGGCCATCGCCGGGTATTGTGCTCTGGTGGCCAAGAATGTCATGGCCGGTGTCGGCGTCGGGACGACGGCCAATCCCTTCCGACAGGAACTGCTCGATAGCATCCTCAAGGCACGTAACTTTCATGCGGAGGGCATGTTCGCCCTCGAGCAGGGGTATTTCCTGAGTTGCCTCATCCTGTCTGCGGCCACCGTGTGCATCATCGACCAGAAGTTCCGCCAGGCGGCCGTGTGGTTCGCCGCGGGCGCGCTGCTGGCGGCCGTTGGCTTCATTCACAGCTTCGGATTTATCACCGCCGACATCGTTGGGGTGCTCAAGCCGGGCTGGAAATGGGTGATCGGCTACCTGGCCATGTCGGGCGTGATGCTCGCGGTGCCCGTGTTCATGGAAAAATCATCCCACGAAGCGGTTTGACCCCTCGGCGATCGCCAAGTCCAGGGACTCGGCCGCCACAAAGGCCCGCCACTCGGCCACCAGCGCCTGTTTTTTCTCCGGACTGAGCAGAGCGATTTCGATGCCGTTCAGGGCGATCCGTGCCAGCTCGGCTTTTGAAAAACCCAGCTCCTGATGGAGTGCGAAGTACTCCTCCTCCAATCGGTTTCCGAAGAAGAAGGTGTCGTCGGAGTTGATGGTGACCGGTACGCCGGCGTCGAAGAGGGCTCGGATGGGATGGGCAGCCATGGAGGGGACTCCCTGCACAGCCAGCTTCACGTTGCTAATCGGGCAGACATCCAGGGTGATGCGTTGACGAGCCAGATGACGCACCAGATCCGGATCCTCCACCGAGCGAACCCCGTGCTCGATCCGGCGGACCCCCAGGTTGTCGAGGATCCAGCGCACGAAGGGGGCCGGCATGAACTCGCCGGCGTGGGCCTTGGTTGACTTGCCGGCCGCTTGCGCGCGCTGCCAAACATCGATGCTCCAGGTCTCCATCCGCCAGTACTCCGGTCCGTGCAGGTCGATGCCGGCGAGGTCGTCCCAGCCCAGCGCCGCCTCGATGAGCTCACCATGCATGGCATAGTCGTTGTGGCACATGCCGGCGAAGATCCGGACCTCCATTCCCGGAGGGGCCGCCTGACGGATGGCAGCTAAAATTTCCGGGCCGGATTCGTTCACCGCAGCCAGTCCGGGCAGGTGGATGCTGGTCTCGACATAGCGGGTGCCCTGTTCGGCACAGGTGGCCAAGACGATCTTGGCCGCATCGTGGTAGCGCTGGGCCGATGTGTAGAAGTTCATGCAGTACTCGTCGTACAGCCCCATGAACTGATCGAAGCTCGTGTACCGGAATTCCGGAGACCAGAAGGGCGGAGGAGCGCTGAAGCGTTCCGGTTCAAGTTCCCGCAGCAGTTCGATGGGGGTCGAACCTTCGAGGTGCAGGTGGGTCTCGGTCTTGGGCATTGCCCGAACGAATCGGGTGAACTCGACGGAGGCGGTGTAGTGAGGAATTCGCATGGCGATAGGACGGATGGAGGAATACCCCATGGCTAACTTTGGGCAACTGGGGCAGGAGCAACCAAAGGGTTGGTCAAAATACGAGAGGTCCATTCGGCCGTCAGGTGGGCGGCCTGCGGGACCCCATAATTCAGGTTTACTGAGATTTCCGGTTCTCCTCCCAAGCGCACCCGGTAATCCCGGAGCAAGTTGGCGATGGCGACCGGAGCGTGGATCCGGACCAGGTTCATGCCCAGGCAGATGTGGGTGCTGCCGCCGTAGGTACCGTGGGCTTTCTTGGGGTATTCGCGGTCGATCCAGCGCGATGGGTCGAAGCGATAGGGGGCTGTGTACACCTCCTCCAGAAAGTGCGGCAGGGTTTGCAAGTGCAGCACCCGGGTGCCGCGCGGCAGCTCAAAACCGGAGAAGCTGAAGGTTTCTTCAACGACCCGCGAGAGCACCGGCGCGGCGGGGAACATGCGTTCCATCTCCATCAATGTGCCCTTGAGGCGGGGGAACGCGCCCATGCCGGCCATGAATTGATCCACTCGGTAGCCCGACAATTCCTCCTCCAGTAGGCGAAGCCATTCCGGGTTGGCCAGAAGGTGTTGCAGACCGCAATTGAGCATTTTGGCGGTGTTTCCGGTGCCCGCCATGAGCAGCAAATAGGCTTCCGGAATGAGTTCCTCGAGATCCAGGGGTTCACCGCGTTCACGGCGATCGGTGATCATGTCCTGAAAACTGTCGGGACGCGTTTCGCCGGCGAGGCGTCGGGAAACCACTTCGCGCAAAAATCCGAAAACAAACTCCCGATGGGCCACGAAGTCGGGCCGCGCGTAGTGAGCGTGTCGGGCTTCTCCCAGAATGGTGCCCGAGATGAATTCCTCCTCGAAGACGATGAAGTGCGCCAACGCCTCGGCATCCAGATCGCAGTGCAGCACGGTCTTACTGTTGGCCCGGGTGAGGGCCGTCATGAAGAAATCGTGCAACCGGACCGGGCGAGCGCAGGCCCGCGCGAACTCCTTCCGGAGGACCGTGTCGATGACCGGCAGGTGTCGGACGACCGCACTCATGGCGAACCCATTGCGCAAGTTGCGCCGTTTGCGTCGGTGCGGATCGCCGTCGAGTTGGGTCACATGGGTCGGCCCCATCATTTCTCGGAAGGGGACCAGGGCCTCGTGGTACGACCACTGGTCCGGGTTGCGCCAGGCCGCCTCATTGGCCTCCATCCCGGCGATGACCACATGACGCTCTCCCCGGAAGCTCAGTTGATAAATGGGCCCCAGGCGTCGGTAGGCTTGGAGGTGGTCGAACTGCTCCAGGCCGTCGCGCTCGGTGGGCAGGCCGAGGCTGGAGTAATCGGGCATCGAATCGAAGGTGGCGCTGGCTGGCATGAGGGTGCGGAAATGCGGGTGGAGTCCGGGTGGGGCAGACGCTGTGCGAGGCCTCAGGCTTTGGGAGCCAGGGATGCCTGTTGCATGGAGACGCGGATGCGCTCCTCGATGTGCGCTCCGGCCAGGATTGCGCCGTGGCGGGCGGGGCGATCGGCGGTGATGCAGGAGGGGATCGTTTGTACCAGCACCTCGGGATCGGGATCGCTGAAAAAGGCGATGGAAAGGCGTCCGGACGCCGCCGACTCCGGCCGCACTTGCACCCGGTGCGGGGTGGAACGGAGCACGTCATTGCTCCAACGGGCCAGCAGGTCTCCGGTGTTGACCACCACCGTATCGGGTATGGGTGGCGCAGGCACCCATTGGCCGGCGGTGTTTTGCACTTCCAACCCGCCGGCAGTGTCCTGAAAGAGCAAGGTCAGGGTCCCGTAATCGGTGTGGGCCCCGGCTCCCAGTTGCCCGGGTCGGACACTGCGGTTGGGCGGGTAGTGCAAGAATCGCAGGGTCTGGGTCTTGCCCGTGTGTTTGTCGTCAAAGAAACCTTCCGGCACTTGCAATGCCAAGGCGAAGGCTTGCATCACCTGGGCCGCGAGTTGTCGGCATTCCCCATAGAAACCCGTGGCTTCGGTCCGGAATGCATCGGACGGCCAGCGCGGATCCGAGGCGGAGATCCCCGTGGCATTGCGCATGGTGAAATCCTCCTTCAAGTCGGGAGGCTGTGTTGGATCCAAGGCTTCTTGAGCCAAGGCTTGATAACCGAAATTACCGGCCGTCCGCAGGTGGCATTCCTTGGAGTCTTGAGGAAGTCTGAAGAAACCTTGAGCCAGACCAAAGGCTTCGGAGACCCGCTTCGGCGTGATGCCGTGCCCCTTCAGGTACATGAAGCCCGTTTCGTGAGCCGCCTTGAACACTTCCGATCCGACGCGGTGTCGGCCTGTAGGTCCGGTGAAAAACGGGGAGAAATCAATGACGGGAATCAATTCGCTCATTCCGAAGCCGCGGAAGCAGGAACCGGACCCAGTCGTAGGTGTGGCAGAGCGATTCCGGCGATGATGAGTGCGATGCCGCCCAGTTGGGAGAGTCGCAGCGGATCACCCAGCATCAGGGCAGACAGGCCCACGGCCACCGGAAGTTCCAGTGAAGTGAGGATGCTGCCCAACCCGCCACCGAGGCGGTGGGCCGATTTCATCATGAGGAATACCGGTACCAGTTGCCCGACGCCACTGAGGAGGCTCAGCCAGAGTACGGTTCCCCAGACACCCGTTGCCGGAGCGCTCAAGGACCAACCGGCCGCCAGAGTCACGACCAGCAAGATCAGCCCCGATAGGGCCGAGAAGAAAAAAGAGCGGAACAACGGAGTCGATCGATTCCCGAGGCCCGCTGAGATCATGAAAAACCCAGCGAAGCACAGCGCTGCCAGCACGGCCTGAGGGGCTCCCTTCAAGCTATCAGGACCGGTGGAGCCCATGAAGTCGGTTGCCAGCACGGCGCCCGCGGTCACCAGACACACGGAAACAATCTCCCGAACCGGCGGCCAACGGCGATGCACCAAGGCTGCTAGGATCGAAGTGAACGGCACGTACAAGAAGAGCAGGGTGGCTCCGACCGGAACGGGGCCGAGCTGGTACGACCAGAACAGAAAGAGCACCACGCCACTGCCCACCAGTCCGCCCAGGAGCATCCGCAGCCAGAAGCTGCGGTCTTCTCGAGGCCATGGGACCCGTCCCACCCAGCAGGCCAGTGCGAAAGCCAAGGTCGCGAGGGCGTATTCTCCGACCGAGACCAGGGCGAAGTTCAGCCCGGCCCGGTAGGCGAGCTTGAGCAGCGGACCATGAAGCCCCCACATGGCACCCACCGTGAGCATGAACAGGACGTCCGAAGGGGCGGGGCGTGGAACAGTGGGTTTCAAGGAGATTCGGGTTCCGGCTCCGGCGTTGGCCGGATCCATGGAACCCTGGAAGCCAGAGTCGTGCCGAGTGGTAAACGAGTGTTGAGGTAGTGTCCCGATCAAGCCACGCGGCCCGACGGCTGGAAGGGCGCGCGGAAGGCCTTCTCGAAATCGTAGCCACCCTGAAAGTCCTTCCGAGAGTCGGTCTCGGTCTTGGAGAGGATGCCGTGCTCCACCATGTTGAAGACGATTTCCCCAAAATCTTCGGCACGGTGGATGCCCCATTCCGAAAGCACGGTCAGCGTCATCGGTCCGTACTCCTTCAGCGCGAACTCGCGGATGCCTTCCAGCAATTCTTGGCCGGTGATGTGACGGGTCTTATTACCGACTTCCCGTTTGAGGATGCGCTGGGAGTACTCCAGGGCATCCCTCAAAAAGAGGTAGGCGTCCCGGTGATACCGACCATCGGTGGCCACTAGATCGGCGATCGGGTCGTTGGGGCTTGGAAGTTCCATTCAGGGGGTCTGGACGGATGCTGGACTGGAGGTTGAAGGGCCCCGGGAGGCGGACACGGGGTGACTGACGATCCAGATCCTGCCACCGATGCCCAGGAGCAACACCGCCGTCAGAATCCAGACGATGCGAAGTTCGTCTGGGGTGAGATGTTTTGTCAGCGATTTCATGCTTCCAAGGCGTGTGTCGACTCAGACCACCACCAAATTGACCATTTTGCGCGGAACGACGATCACCTTCTTAACGGTCTTGCCCGCGAGGAAGGGCAGTGCTTTCTCGGCCTTGAGCGCGGCCGCCTCGATTTCTGCGGCACTGGCGTTGACCGGCATGCGGATCACATCGCGCAGCTTGCCATTGACCTGCACGGGCAACTCCATGTCGGTCTCGACCAGAAGAGCCGGATCGAAAGCAGGCCAAGGAGCATAGGTCAGCGACGGCACCGCAAGACTCTGGTGCTGGTGCAAGCGCTGCCAGAGTTCTTC
This sequence comes from uncultured Verrucomicrobiota bacterium, assembly GCA_903854475.1. Classification (GTDB taxonomy): domain Bacteria; phylum Verrucomicrobiota; class Verrucomicrobiia; order Limisphaerales; family UBA9464; genus SXXZ01. The sequence continues at coordinate 9,568 of CAINWP010000017.1, read as the reverse complement.
AGCCAAGTGTGGAGAAAACGGTGCCAGCAATTGCAGGAAGGATCGGAGGAGAACCGACGGGCGGTTTTCCCAGGTCATGGCCCCATTAATGAACACCATCATGGCCGAAATGGCCGTGTTGAACTGCAGGTGCTCCAGATCGTGGGTCACTTTGCGAATGCACTCGTGCAGCAGCTTGAGCTGAGCCGGGGTCGGGGCCGCATCGCAGATCAGCGGCGAAAGGCGGATCAAGTCGAGCAGCCGCTTCGCCTCGTCCGAAGAAGCGTCACCGCCGGCGGCGACCGTGGAGGCCTGTTCGTAATCCGTCTCGGCTTTTTCGTCCACGAAGAGACGCCAGACACGTCCCAGAAACCGGTACACGCCTTCCACGCCCTGAGTGTTCCAGGGTTTGGTGTCCTGCAGGGGTCCCATGAACATTTCATAGAGACGGAACGCATCGGCCCCGTACTCCACCAGCACGTCGTCCGGGTTCACCACGTTGCCGCGGGATTTGGACATCTTTTGCCCATCCTCACCCAAGATGAGCCCTTGGTTGACCAACTTGAAGAAGGGCTCGGCGGTCGAGACTTGTCCCAGGTCGAACAAAACCTTGTGCCAGAAGCGGGCATACAGCAGGTGCAGAACGGCGTGTTCAGTGCCACCGACGTAGAGGTCCACCCCCGGGGTTTTGCCCCCGGACTTCATCCAGTAAGACTCGACCTCCGGGCTGACGAAGCTCTGTTTATTCTTCGCGTCGAGGTAGCGCAGGTAATACCAGCAGGAACCCGCCCACTGCGGCATGGTGTTGGTCTCGCGGGTGGATCCGTCGGGCAGGTGCAACCAATCGTGGGCGCGGGCCAGCGGGGGTTGGCCATCGGTCGTGGGCTTGTAGTCTTCCAGGGTCGGCGGCATCAGCGGCAGAGCCGTCTCGGGCAGAGCCTCGTGGTACCGATGGCCCTCAGCGTCTGTGCGCCAAAGGATGGGAAAGGGTTCTCCCCAGTAGCGCTGGCGGCTAAAAAGCCAGTCTCGCAGCTTGAAGTTGACGGTCTTCTGACCGAGCCCCTTGGACTCTAACCAGGCGGTGATTTTCCGCTTGGCCTCCGCGGTGGGCAGTCCGTCGAGCGAGAGCTCTGCACTACTCGAATTCACGGCCGTTCCCTCGTCGCAAAAGCCCTGCCATTCGGTCTTGGCATCGGGCGGCTGCACCACCTGCACCACCGGCAGCCCGAACTTTTGGGCAAACTCGAAATCCCGCTCATCGTGGGCAGGCACGGCCATGATGGCTCCGGTGCCGTAGCTCGCGAGAACGTAGTCGGCGATCCAAATGGGGATCTGGCCGCCGGTCACCGGGTTGATGGCGAAGGCGCCGGTCCAGACGCCGGTTTTGTCTTTGGCGAGTTCGGTGCGCTCGAGGTCGGACTTCGTGGTGGCGAATTGCTGATACTGCGTCACCGCGGCGGCTTGCGCTGGCGTGGTAATGCCCGCAACGAGCCGATGCTCCGGCGACAACACCATGTAGGTTGCCCCGAACAAGGTGTCGGGCCGCGTAGTGAAAACCCGGATTTTCTCAGGCTGGCCGTCCAACTGAAAATCGACCTCAGCGCCCTCGCTGCGGCCGATCCAGTTGCGCTGCATCTCCTTGAGCGAGTCAGACCACTCAATGGTATTCAGGTCGGCGAGGAGCTTCTCGGCATAGGCCGTTATGCGCAGCATCCACTGGCGCATGGGTTTGCGGACGACTGGGAACCCGCCGACCTCGCTTTTGCCGTCAATCACCTCTTCGTTGGCCAGCACCGTTCCCAGCTCCGGGCACCAATTCACCGGTGCCTCGCAAACATAGGCCAAGCGCTTGGAATCGCGATGGGCCCGATGTTGGGCCTCGGTCCGGCAGTCGGCCGGATAGGTCAGCGTCTCGATGGGCTCGGCCTTGTTTGTGGCCGGGTTAAACCACGAATTGTAGATCTTCAGGAAGATCCACTGGGTCCAGCGAAAGTATTCTGGATCGGTGGTGGCCAACTCGCGCGACCAATCGTAGCTAAAGCCCAGCGATTGGATTTGGCGCGTGAAGTTAGCGATGTTGGTCTCGGTGGTGATCCGCGGGTGTTGCCCGGTTTTCACCGCGTACTGCTCGGCCGGCAGCCCGAACGAGTCCCAGCCCATCGGATGCAGCACATTGAAGCCCTGGGCCCTGCGATACCGCGCGAGAATATCTGTCGCCGTGTAGCCCTCGGGATGCCCGACATGCAAGCCGGCCCCCGAAGGGTAGGGGAACATGTCGAGAATATAGAATTTCGGTGGCAATTCGGAAGCCCCCGCCGCCCGCCCGGCCAGATCATGGCGCAGCCCAAAGGGATGAGAATCCGGAATGCGTTCTCCCGGGTTCCACGCCCGGAAGGTCTGCTCTGCCGCCCAGTGCCGCTGCCACCGGGGTTCAATCAGATGGAACGGGTATTGCCGCCTCGACATATTTGACCCCCATCATGGCGAAACCACGTCCCTTGAAGCAATCCGGGAGTCCTCCCTCCCCTCCGCCAAATCGGCTCGGGGTCGGTCCCACCTATTTACACTAAATGTGCCACTCTATACTATTTCTACAACCTTGCCGCGCTCCTCGGCTCACAGCGCTTTGACGAAGTCGGCTCCACGATGCGGGGTGATTTGGGGGTATTGCCTGCGTGGATGTTTCAGAGGACCCTGTGGCTCATGATCTCCCGTCGCGAATGGTTAGTGAGCGGTACTGCCGTTTTGGCGTCCGCGGGCTGCAAGACACCGCAACCTTCCGGAATCCGTGTTCGCGTTTGGGATGAGCGACAGCCAGCCCAGAAAAAGGCCTATCCGAATTGGCTGGGCAATCAGATTGCAGACCACCTTAAGACCGTTTCTGGCTTCTCCGTTGAATCGGTTTGCATGGATGACCCAGATCAGGGGCTTAAGGACCTGGATTCGGTAGACGTGCTGGTTTGGTGGGGACATGTCCGCCATGCTGAAATTGAGCCCGCGACCGCTGCTCGAATCGTCGAGCGGATACGCTCCGGCAAGCTATCGCTTCTGGCGCTCCATTCGGCTCATTGGTCCCGCCCCTTCGTGGGAGCCATGAATGCCGTGGCGCTGGCTCGGGCACTGGCAGCATTGCCTGAGAACGAACGGAGTCGAGCTGTGGTCGTCGAGAGTGATTTGTTGCCCCGCCCCTGGATGGCCCCGAGTTACAAGGAGCGTTTGTCGCCCGAGGTCCAATACCGCCGTCCTCCGAAGGGCCCCGTCGAGGTCCGGCTGCTCAGGGCCAACTGCTGCTTTCCCGCCTACCGGGGAGACGGTAAGCCCAGTGAAGTTCGGATCCGCCTTCCGCGCCATCCGATCGCTCAAGGAGTGCCCGAGTCTTTCGCCATCGAGCAGACCGAGATGTATGACGAACCCTTTCACGTACCTTTCCCGGACGAAGTGGTCCTTGAGGAGCATTGGGCCTCGGGGGAGTGGTTCCGCAGCGGATCGGTGTGGCACCTGGGTCGAGGTCGAGTCTTCTATTTTCGCCCTGGCCACGAAACCTACCCGGTCTTTTTCAACCCGAACGCCCTGCGGATTGTGGCCAATGCGGCCCGATGGCTGGGACAACGCTGAGTCTCAAAAAGACCCATGCCTGAAATTTTAGACCATCTTCAAGCCCTGACGGGAGTTATGGCGTGCGCTTCGACGGAAACCCCGCGGCAATAGTGTGCTAGATCCGGCGGTCTGTTGGGGATCGGTAGGACGTTCCATGCCAATGGCAACGCGCTCCACTTAGAGAAGAGCGCTTTGGAGGCCTCGTAGGGGGTATGGCTGACACGCCCTTCTTGCAAGATGCCCTGCCGTTCAGTGAAAAACCGGTAGCGTTCGAGCAGGTGGAACTCCAGCGTGCCCGGTGCCGCCACCTTGGGAGTTGAGACCGGACGCCACGCGTAATCAGCGTTTCCCTTGTTGAAGCCCCAACGGCGGCAATTCAGCGTGTAATTCTCAGCTGTCGCGTCGAAACGGATCGATGCTTGTCGATACGGCAGGCTGAAGAACACCCGGGCAATCCAGACAGCGATGGTTCGGTCGCAATCCAGCGACAGAAAATAGACCCCAGGACGTCCGGAATGATCGCGGACATAGAGCCGAACGTTGAGTTCCCCAAAATTAGACAGCCACGGCACCGCCGGCAGACCGATCGGCCGGAGCGAATTCATCTGGAATCCTACGATGCCTACGTAGGCGTGCCCATCATGGGAATCCAGCGTTAATCCTCGAGGAAGGAGAGATTGGAGCCGCTCTGCCTGCTCGATCCAATGCAGGAAAAAGAGATGATTCCACACCTGCCGCATCACCGCTGGGGTGCTCGAACTGAAAGAGGGTTTCATCTCTGACGAACTGGCCGGAGGTCCTGTGAAAGTAGGATAATTCTGGAGTGTAACACTTGTTACGGAAAGTTCACGTCACGATCGACATGACGATCTGGAAATGGCCAAGAGGCGACTCGTAACCCATACCCATGAGCCCTAAATCACAGCTCTGTCTGTCCTTGGACGGGAGGGAATCTGGTGGCAATCGCTTAAAATCCGATCGTTTATGCTCTCGTAGGCCTCGCACGGCGACGACGTCGTCGAGCGCTGGGCTTGACGGGTTCATGACCGGGGCCAGACCTCCAAGGTCTCGTGGTCACTGAGAAGCCAACGTCGAAAACGACGAAACGCCCATGTCCGTTAGCGGAAGAAGGCGTTTCACTCGTCTCCAATTGTGCAGATTTCAAACCATCTTCGGCATATCCACCGGTTAAGGAGCGGGACTTCCAATCAGCGTTGAAACCAACGAAGCCACTGGCAAACGGATCGAGTCAGACTCCAACGGCCACACGAGGGCTGGCTTGATTTTACCGTGCGCTGGAGCAAGCCCGGAGGGTGGATGTCTTGGGTTTCTTGGACTTGAACTTCACCTTGGCAGATTTGGGCATCACTGGCAGGGTTTGGAGAGTTGAGGGCGTAAGTGCAGAGAAAGTTGTTGGTTTTTTGTTGGGCGTCAATGGCTCAAAAACGAGCCAAAACGCACAAACACCCTGTAAACATTGAGTTTAGCCGGCTTAGCTCAGCGGCAGAGCAACGGTTTTGTAAACCGTGGGTCGTCGGTTCAATCCCGACAGTCGGCTCCATTTTTAACCCCTGACGTTACTCAGGGCTGAAGTCTTCTCAGGGCGTTTTTTCTCCGACGGAGTTTTTCTGCTGTGGGCTAACGAATGACAGCCCGGCTACCGCAAACGGGGATCCGCTATTGTTCTTGGGCGCCAACCATCGGGTGGCGCACAACGGACCAAAGCATCGCTGCTCGAAGAGGAGCTTCCTCGCCTTCAAACCTTTTCTTGCCGTGGGTTTTCAACCGGAAATCGATGCCGGAGATTCTTTGACCGCTAAAAGCTCCTTCTTCTGAAGCAAACCGGCGGTATCAGACAAACCCAAGCCCGAGACTCGGGATCAAGGCCGCTCGTCGCGACGCTGCTGCGAATATGCTTTTGCGTACTCCTCGCCGAGCAAGAGGGTGCCCTTAGTGCCAAAATGCGTGCGTTCGTAAGGGAGATGGGATGTCGGTACCATGAAAACCCCGGCCTCGTTCCGCGCCAGAGTACGGAGGGCGCCGTTGATATCGGCCACGTTCTTCCAGATCGCAGTCGGATGTTGCTCGGAGATGAACCACTGGAGGTTCTGGGTTTTAAGATCTAGGCGAACCTGGGCAATCAAGCGCCGCATCCCATCGGCGTAGTTTCGTTGGTAAGGGGTGAAGTAAGTGTCGTTTTCTCCGGTGTGCCAAAAGACTCCCTCCAAAGCGCACTCGTAGCCTTGTCGGGCGAGGTCGCTCATGGCTTCGCCGATAAACTTGGAGAACTTTGGGTAAAGATTCCGGCGGGTTTCCGGGGAGCCATCCGGAGACCAGTCCGGCGCTTGTGCACCACTGTGCGTGAACTTTACGACGGCGATGGAATCTTTTGAGCTCAGTTTTGTTCGGAGATGGGCGCCGAGGCTGAGTTCCGGGCCAAAATTGCCCAGTTTATCGACAGGCCCCAGAGGTTCCCAGGCTCTTGAAGACTGGATTCCGCCACCAAGTGAATAGCGAAACAGGATATCGTTCCGGGGCTGGGAGAATTGCGCGAATCCGGGAATCTGCGGGATTTGTGCGACGAAGGCGTCTTCTCCCTCCATGGTGCGCTGGCCAGCTAGGACGAAGACGCGAATGCGCCGTTTTTTGCTCTGTGTTTTGGTGTTGGAGTCGAAGTTGTCTTTTCGGACTGCGACCGGCTTTCCGACGGTGTCGAGGTAGGCGTTGGCGAAGGCTTCACCCAGTTGCAGCTGGCCTTGGGTCCCGAAGTGATAGTGCGGTTGCCCGCTGTCCATGACTTCAAAGGCTAGGTGAGAGGTGGGCACCCACCGCAGCAGCGGATCGGCCTTTAGGACCACCTCCTGCTGCTCCCGGAGGATGGCCAGATTGCGCCGGTTATCCATTCCCCAGATCCCTTTCTCGCTGATCTCGCCGATGAACCATTGGAGTCGCGGAGCCTGAAGGTCTTGACGCAGCCGGGCGATGAGTTCGGTGAGCCCCTGTGCGTATTGCCTGTTCAAACGGGGATCCAGCATGTCGTTTTCACCCTGATGCCACAGAACCCCCTCTAGTTGGTATTTTCGACCCCGACGATCTAGATCCTGCAGTGATTCCCGGATCAACTTGAGAGTCCGAGGGTAGAGATTCTGTCCATTGGTTGGCGCTGTCGGGTTCCAATCGAACGCAACCGTGGTACCGCCAACAGCGGACTTGATGATGGCGATCGAATCCATACCGGACCTCTTCAGCTTTCGGGCGAAGGTGATCTCCGGGCCGAATGATTCACCGGGGGCCAAAGGTCTCCAGAGGGTGGATCCGCTCGTTTCTTGAAAGGAGAGCGAAGTAAAAAGAACATCTGATTGAGAGGCGCCCGCACCTTTGAAAATCGGGTGCTCGTCGATGCGGTTGGCCTGCGCATCGGCTCCTTCCATGTTCGATTGTCCGGCCATGATGAATACCCGGAGGATTTGCTGAGTATCCGCCGCGCAGAGGATTCTGCCGGCCATGAGAGAGAACGCGATGCATAGCCGTAGGAATCTCAGGGAAGAGCGCGACATAAATTCAGCGTTGACGGAGCAATGCCGAAAGCAACCGGATTTCGGGACACCGCTCGGACTGTGTTCAGTAACAGATCTAGATTTATCCGAGGGGAGGACACCCTGGGTTCATCCGGGAGGGAACTTTCAAATACGCAGTTTATTAAGCGGTTTTGCGATGGGGTATCCACAATCCTGCCTCATCTGCGGAACCGATGAGATGTTTTTCGGGGGGGGGCTGGCCCCGCCTTCAGCGTCTGGTCTGACGTTCGATTTTCTCGTCCAGCCAGCGGGTTCTGGCGACGACCCACTCTTTCATTTGAGTCACATCCTCGGTGAAGGCTAGAGAGCCTGATTCAGCGCCCCGGATCGGCGTCCACCGATTCTCGTTGCGCTGTGCTGTGGTGGCGACAGCTCGAGCATTGTCATCGATCATTCGATGTACCGTTTCGACTGAAAACTGGCGCCCTCGAAGGGCTTGCCAGCGATACAAGTATTTCTGACGAAACACATCGTGGCTGAGAAGACGGTCAAACAAGTTGTTGGACAGCCAGAAAGTTGGCTCGACGGGCGAGCCCTCCCAGTTTCGTCCAAAGGTGGCGTCGTAATCCCACGGCACAAAGAAGAACAGGGGAACTGGATGCGCCACGGAAGCGGCGTCCCGAGCAAGAATGAAGTTCTTGTCGAATCCGTCCATGTTACTGGTGAACAGCACCAGCAGATGGAAATCGATGGCATTGTCGACGTCCAATCGCGAGCCGATGCCGGACTGGGCGTTGGTAAACTCCGCATCGGTCGCCGTTGCCACGAATTGATTCAAATCTTCGAGAGGGCCCCAATATTCCTGATCTTCCGGGCTTGGTTCGCGCTGCTCATAGCCAGAGTGCCCCGGATTACTGAAATTTGCATCGTGGTCAATGGCCTTGTAGAGCACGGCCGGAACCTTCGAAGGCTGCCCTTTGGGCGTGAACCCCAAGAGCGAACCCTCCACCCGCTCCATTAGCAGATAGGTGCCATGATACTGTCCATTGAGCCTCATCTCTACAAATCGACTTGCGGAAGCGTGTCGTCTGACGCCATCGGATGAGAGTGATTGGAAGAGGTCGTAGGAAAGTTTGTGCCGCATCAGGGAACAGTCGACATAGGCAGCGTTGAGCACCCATTGGCGCCTCGACTTCTGTCCCAGCCAGCGGGTCGGAGAGTCCAAGCTCAGCGCCAAGGATTTCTTCTCGTAAGATTGAGACGAAGCCCCGTGAATGCGGACTTTTCCGTTGAGAAGCTCCGGTTTTGCCGTTCGGTCAACGCCGGTAGGGGAGGAAACCCATCGCACTGTGCAGGGAATCTTCGCCTCAGAGGAAATATCCTGAGAGGTGCTCAGTTCAATGATCGGAAGGCTCGGAACAATGCCGATGGCAGCCGCCGACACTATCCCGAGGGAGAAAACCACGAGCCGAAGTGCAGAAGATCGGAGTCCATGCATCACAGCGTAGACTGACCTTTTGATCCGGGAACCTATTCATGGGTACCCGGTCGGAGCAACCATCGCTCAAAACAATCCTCAACCTCGCATCTCTGAGGGGCCTCTAAAAATAGGTTTTTTTGAGGAATAGGTTGGAACGACTCAAAAATCGCCCAGTCAGAACGCCGCACACCGGTATTTCAAAATATCCCAATAACACATCCAACCAGTGAAAAACCACTCACTGAACCGTCGCGTCAATCGCCTCCGACTTCGCCGTCGGACTCTTCCGAAGACGGCCATTCAGAATCTCATCTCGGAAACCGGATGTGCTTCGGATCGCGGCCGAGGCCTCTTGGAATGAAAAGAAGTGCTCAAAACTCTCGTGAGAACGCTCAATCCGTTGGAATGCCCAACTGTCACCTTTTCGTCCCACTATTGTTCCCCGGTAATCTTCCCCGTTTCGTCTCCTACAGAAACCGTCAGCCCTTCATTTGCACCTGACATTTCTAGTATTGCTCTAAATTTACCCCATCGAGGTCTAGCCCTCACGCTCATCTCCTATCTCGCATGTCAGCGCCGCTCCGGGACCTAAGGAACGGAGTTGGTTTGAAAACCACGGTTTTGCCCTGTTCTTGGAGCGGCTTTCTGCCGGATTGAGCGCCAACCTTTCTTCGTTCTTGGAATGGCACTCGAATGCCTGCACGGCCCAATCAACCGAATCAGGATCCGCTTGGGCCACCAACCAGAAGAGGGCGGATTCAGGATTCATCAGGATTCATGAAGCAATGAACTGATGTAGAATGTGGATTTCAAACTGAAAGATTCCGTCGGCTTTCACACCGTTGCTCTCAACTCGGCCTACCAGGCTATGAAGCCATGGTTGGTTCCGCAGAAAGTGGAGGAGATCAAGATCAACGTCACGCAGGGGGATTCCAACGGTTCAGGACCGCCCGCACGCGCATTCGCCTCACCGATAAAACGCAATCCATCAAGT
>CAINWP010000016.1 GCA_903854475.1 uncultured Verrucomicrobiota bacterium | reverse complement strand
ACTTGATGGATTGCGTTTTATCGGTGAGGCGAATGCGCGTGCGGGCGGTCCTGAACCGTTGGAATCCCCCTGCGTGACGTTGATCTTGATCTCCTCCACTTTCTGCGGAACCAACCATGGCTTCATAGCCTGGTAGGCCGATTCAGCAATCCTTCGCCGGTTTAACCCTTCAGAAGTCCTGCTCATTTGGTACGCCACAAGACCCCTAAACCCTACCTCGACAAGATTCCTTGTTTCTGTATTTCAAGATTCACCCGTTTAGGTTGGCCTAATCGCGGGCCAGGGCCGATCTGCGCTACAAGAAGACATACGCCTCCAACTCGATCGTCTGGCGCAGAACGGGCTTTCCATCGTCCGCCATGGTGTCGGGGGCTAGCCTTCTCCGAACCATGGCCGATCCATGCAAAATGCTGCTAAGGCCTGATTGGCTCCGCCAATTTCTTCCACGCATCAATCGGTAGGACCAACGCCTCTTCCGACACGGGCTTACGGCCCGCTACGGCTGCGATACTCTGGCTCTCTATTTGTTTCTGCTGACTGTGGTCGACTTCCGGGGGCTGAGCTTCTATTCCGATTTCGGCATCGGCTGCTTCGTGCGCCTCAATCCCATGGCCCATCGTTGGGTTGCCACTGACGGCCAGTGGATTCCAGCAACCGTGAGTTCTCAATGCGTTGAAAGCCTAAAAGGCCAGAAGTTCAGAAGGTGGGAACCTTGACTTTGCCTGCCATGTGAAGGCGGCAAACTTTCGATACATGACCCACGGAAATTAGGGGTTTGATGCAGCTTCTCAACCTTACGAAATACCTTCATATAAGCCGATGAGCCAGACGCGTCTCACGATACTCAGGACCACCGGAGCAATTGCTGTCGACGGCGAGGATCGACCCCGGTTGGGGCTAGAAAGGCGTCCGAGGCGTCCTCATCTTGGGAGCGCGTACTTCCCACTGAAAATAGCGAGGAACCAGTCCGGCTCGCTTTGCAACGACATCAAAATGTCCGCCCACACTCTTGCGAAAGGATCCTCCCGCGTTCGCCAGTTCCTTGTCTTCGCGAGCCCCTTCTGGTGGATGTCAGCGGGCGGTCAAAACCAGCCAGTGTCTGAGGTGAACAAGTTCATTGCCGAGCGGGCCCGATTGTTGGGTTCGTGAGGGCGGACGAACCACCTCTGCGTGAGCACCTGCGAAGCGATTAAAGTATTGGCCCTCAAGGGTTGGTCGGGACGACGGATCGCCCAGGAACTGGCCGTAAACCGGGAGACGGTGGCCCGATACTTGAGGCCCTCAAACCCTACCATTCCGCCCCTCGGGTCCGAGGACACCGGCACGGGCTCAGCACCAAAACCAACCATTCCGACCGCCGGCTCCCGCTCTGGTCGCCGCAGTGGCTGCGAGGTTCACTTAGCCGAGATCACCTTGGCTATCGAGCAGGGCCTCTCGGCTGAACGGATCTATCAGGATCTGGTCCTAAGCCATGCCTTCGCCGGGAGCTATACGTCGGTCAAACGCTTCGTCCACCAACGGCGCTCCAGCCAGAGGCTTCCTTTCCGCCGTTGGGAGAGTGAACCCGGCGAGGAAACCCAGATCGATTTCGGTCAGGGTGCTTGGGTGATCGGCGAGCAAGGCAAACACCGTCGACCTCATCTCCTCCGTGTCATTTTGAGTCATTCCCGCAAGGGTTATAGCGAAGTGCTCTGGCGACAGACGACCGAGTAGTTTATCCGGGGACTCGAGAACGCTTTCCGCTCTTTCGGGGGTGTGCCGGCCAAACTGGTTGTCGACAACCTGCGCGCCGCCGTCAGCCGTTGTGATTGGTTTGAACCGGAACTCAACCCCAAGGTGCGCGAGTTCTGTGCTCACTATGGCGCGGTAATGCTGCCCACCCGGCCTGCCATGCCCCGGCACAAGTGCAAGGTCGAGGCAGGTGTCAAATACGGCCAGCACAACGCCCTCAGCACAACGCCCTCAAAGGCCACGAGTTCAAGAGCTTGGCCGCTCAAAACGCCCATCTTATCGAGAGGGAACGAACGGTTGCAGACATGCGCCTCCACGGCACCACCCGTCGCCAGGTGGCTCAGCAGTTCCGAGATGTTGAACGACCTAAATTACAGCCTTTGCCAGCCAGTCTCTTCCCGATGTTTTCCGAAGCTCGGAGATCTGTACATCGGGACGGTCACATTGAACTCCAGAAGGCCTTCTACTCCGTGCCTCCGGAGTTCATGGGTCAACAGGTCTGGGTCCGCTGAGAGTCGAGGATCGTGCGCCTGTTTGACGAGCGAATGAAGCTTATCGCCCTGCATGCCCGGGTGGATCCTGGACGCTTCAGCACCGATCAGGCTCACATCCATAGCCACAAGCGCGCCTTCATCGAACCGGGCGTCGATTACATGCTCGATCGGGCTGCCCTCATGGGCAAGGCCAGCGGGAACTGGACCCGAAGGATGTACGAGGTCCGCGGTGTCGAAGGGATCCGGGTTCTCCAGGGGTTCCTGGGGTTGGTAGATGACCACCCCATTGGCCTCATCGAACGGGCTGCCGCTCGAGCCCTGGATCAAGGATCCTGGCGATTGCGGGAGCTCAAGACCCTGCTCGCCGAACCGTCACCCCAGTTAACGCTGGGCTTTATCGAAAGCCATCCCCTCATCCGCGATCTCGATCAGTACGCCCAACTCACCCCCGACTGCTTCTCGCCCTTATGAATACCGCCCCATTGGACTTCACCCTCAAAGAACTCCGCCTCTCCGGCCTCGGCCAGAGTCTGCCTGCCCGGTTGCAGGAAGCTGCCGCCAACCAACTCACCCACGCCGAGTTTCTCGAACTCATTCTCCAAAACGAACTCAACATCCGTCACCAGCGACAACTCGGGCGACGCACCCAAGCGGCTGCCTTCCGGCATCCGAAAAGTCTGGAGGACTTCGACTGGAGCTTTAACCCCGGAGTTCCCCGCAAAATGATCTTCGATTTGGCCGCCGGAGGCTTCCTTCGAGAACACACCGACGTCCTCTTTCTGGGCCCCCCGGGCGTCGGCAAGACCCACTTGGTTCAGGCCATCGGGCAGTCCGCTATCCGACTCGGCTTCACCGTGTTGTACACCTCGATTTTCGATCTGGTGCGGGACTTCCTGAAGGATGAATCCGTCAACCATCAGGACCGAACCTTGCGGCGGTATTTGAAGCCCGACCTGCTGCTCATTGATGACATGGGGCTCAAGGCCTTGCCTAAGCACTCCGGCGAGTACCTCCTGGAAGTGATCATGCGCCGGTACGAAAACCGCTCAACGATCATGACGAGCAACCGACCCCTAGAAGAATGGGGAAAGCTCTTGGGCGATGTGCTGGCTGCCGGGGCCATCCTTGACCGCTTTCTCCATCACGTCCAGGTCATCGCCATCAAAGGCCGCAGCTACCGGGTCAAAGACTCTCCGATCTTGCGGCCCCAAACCAACGAAGTCGCAACACCTTCCGCCGCCGGCGACGCGAGCTAAGGCTCGCACCGCATCGTCGCCGGCTCATTTATCAGGCAATCCATCCGCCAACACTCTCTTGCCCTTCAACCTCAAAAACCCTATCAAACAAACACCTCAGACTGGCTGGGTTTGAACCGCCCATCTGTGGCTGGTTTTCAACCGCCCGGTGACATTGAGGCGGTTTCGTTGCCAATTAGAGAAAATATAGACGCTGCCGCTCAGGGGATCCTGCCCCAGAGACTGTCGCATCAACGTCGCGAGACCATCGAAGGCCTTGCGGAGGTCCACCGGATCGGTGGCCACAAAGATGGCCGAGGTGGGTAAGAGCGAAAACATCATGGCTGCCACCCCAGGGCATCGAGCAACAGGCGCAACTGCTGCGGGTTAAACCTGTCTGGCACCCGCAACGAATTGCCCGCGGACCAAGCGATGACAAAGCCATCCTGCATCCCATTGGCCAGGTCCGAATCCATCCGCATTGGGACAAATCTAGACTTCAAAACGGGCTCATCGGCACGCTCGCTGTGTGATCCTGTCTGGCCGCCTCTCAGCATCGTTCCGAAACCCGTAGAAAGTTGCCGGTTTGAAAACCATGGTTTTGCCGTGTTCTTGGGGGCGTTTTCTCCCGGATTGAGCGCCAGCGCTTCTTCCTTCTTCGAATGGATGCCACGACCGTTCAACGCCGAGCATGTCTAATCGGGATTCGCTTTGACACCTATCAGGACCGGGCGGGATGAATGCGCCGACAGGTTTCTGAAAAACGCGGTTTACAAACCGGCAGTTTTCGTTGGTTTTCAAACCTTCGTTGACAGCCGCCCTCACTGGAATACCGGGAACGACATCGTAAAAGGGATGCGTAGCAAAACTGTTGGTGTCGCGCAAAAGCCACCAGCGAGAGCCCAATGAGTTGGTGATCACTGAGTATTGCTCGGATCTCGCTCACCGTCCGGTGCCACTTCGACCCATCCGGCCGCATCAAGTCGTTGTTCACGCGCCCATACTGTACCAGCTCAGATTAAATCCGCGCGGCGTGACTGCCGGACGGTTACGATGGACCGGTTACGGTTGGTGTTGCCGGAGCAACCCCGCCCCAAGACCACAACCCAGCAGGCCAACCTGTCGCAAGACCCAATGTAGTGCAGACCTTTGATCTGAGAACCCCTCTTTTGCTGGGGTTTGTCACTTTCAAAGTGCCCAGTAGCGAAAGTCCGGCTAGTAGGCTCATCGGGCTGCATCGCGGGTTCCCACCGCAAACTCCACCTCACCCACGCACCTCCGAGGTCGGGCGATTTCTCCGTAAGCGCCGCATCGGCAGACACGGACCACTCGGAGATCGGTCCCTACCTAGGAGCAGGATCGGACTAGGAGACTCATCGGGCTAAATCCCAGGATTTCTGCGGCCAACTCTGCCTCGGCGGCCATCTCCTTGTTTTCTTTATCTTTTCCGGTCAGCAATCCGATGCAAACAGACGGGATCCGCTTTTGGAGGCGTTCTTGGCCATCGGACAAGTCGGTGAAGACCTGACCGCGGCTCTGCTGGACAGCCTCCTCCACCATGTCGAGACCATCATGTCGAGACCATCATGATCGAGGGCCGCAACTAACGCACCCAGGACCATATCAAACCACCCTGACCGCTGAACCAATCCAGTCCCGCACCGCCGTCGGAGCAACATTCCGACGGCGTCTTGCTCCCCCAGGCCAAGACGGTTTTAACACCGGCACTAATATAGCTAGGTCATCAACCCTGAGCGGTGGTGATATTGCTGACTTTTGTGTTATTTAATTGCGATCTGAGCGAATCAGTATAATCCAGATGAGTTTAATAAATT
>CAINWP010000015.1 GCA_903854475.1 uncultured Verrucomicrobiota bacterium | reverse complement strand
TGGATGAGGTGTTCGAGCGGTATCGGGAACGATTTGGTCCCCGCCGCCGTAGCGGGGCTCGTCCGATCCGTGCAGTGCCTCTGCCAGGTCTCATGTCTCTGCGCGACCTCCGCGTCGATGTCGTCGGGTGAAAAGGGGCGGTTTTTCTGTGGTTTGGCGTATACATCTGTCAACGCCAGTCAGGAAATTGACGAAAACTGCCAACTTGAAAACCGCGGACCCATGCATGACTCCGGTTGGGTGAGTTTGGTACTTGTAATTAGTGAATTGTACTGCGCGCGCTATCGGTGGGCAGGTGCTTCAACGAAAATCATTCTTCTACTCAGGAAAAATAATCACTGTCGCGCGGGCTGACCTCAAATGTGTTCGTAGCCTCCTCGCAAGGAAGAAGAGCCGATGTTCGTTGGCGAATAAAATTCCTCACAAGGCTAAGAGTGCGGCGTTTTCAAACCTGAAATTGTCAGCGCCGTTCCGGAATTTACGGAATCTTGTCGATTTGCAATCCATGGTTTCGATGTTTTTTTGAGGTTGCTTCTTCGATGAGCGGTCGCGTTCCTTCCTTTCGCCAATGGTGGCCAAATGCTTTCAAAGCCCAACAGACCGGATCAGGATCTGCTTGAGCAACAAACACGCAGAGGGCGGGTCGATGAGGCGTTAAGCTTTTGGCCACGGTAGTTTTCAAACTGACCGGTTCCTCCGGGTTTAACGCCGTCGCTGACAGGTGATTTCCCGTGGTTTTCGAAACGGTGCTGACAAATACCGACTGAGATCGTTGGCTCGACCATGTCTTGACCCTCAAATTCTCGACGCAGATAGTGAACCCGTGCCGCTGCCAGGTTGCTCCATCTCGGTGGGTCTGGATGGCCCTCAGGCGTTTGTTCGCCTCGAGGGTCGGGCTGCTGCTGAATCAGCTCCCGCATTCGAAAAACTCGTTCTTCGGCTTAAGGATCAAGGGGTCCACCGTGTGGTGCTGGATTTGTCACGAGCATTGATGATGGATAGCGGCTTCTCAGGCACGCTGTCCCGCTTGGTAGGTTCAGTTGGAGCATCTTTCACCTTGTATGAGGCTCCGCAACGCATTCTCGATGGTCTGGAGGATCATGGGGTCCTCAATCAAGTTTCTGTGCTGACCGCCGATGTCTTGCGCGAATCGTTGCCGAAAACGGATGTAGTTGTCGTTGAAGCTGCTTCAAAAGCGGAGGTCCTGAAGTGCTGTCTGGATGCCCATCGTGCTCTGATGGCTTTGAGGCCCGAGAATGTGGCCAAGTTTGAGGCGGTCGAGCGATTCCTCAGCCGGGAGTCCGACAAACTTCAGGGTTCGGCTACAGATCCAACCCGCTCACTTTGAGTGTGAGGTTGTGGAATCTTGTTTTGGTTCCATTCCCGCCCGGGCCACTGCACCGGTGTGATCGTCGTTCCAAATTGGTTGTGGGGCGCGGAGTTGAGTATAGAGCCAAGCCTCAACGGGTCGGAGTGGCCCGAGCCATCGGTAAAACGGTGAGTAGATCAGTCTCAGGCGGATTAAGGACAGCAGCATGTTGAGGCTTGTCCGTAGATTAAAAACCACCTTGGAGCCGCTCTTGTCGGACCACTCTGTCGCGACTTCCCGGATCGCAAATCCCCCCTGCTTGAGGGAGTAGAGCAGGTTCACGTCGAAAGCAAGGTCCGCTAATGTGAGACGTTCATGGATGGTCTCGACGGCATGGCGGCGAATGACCTTGGCCCCACATTGGGTGTCCAATATGCGCATCCTGAAGAAGAGTTCGACAAAGAGATGAAAAAGGCGGCTGGCAAATCGACGGTTCTCCGGTTGGAAATGATGGACGATGGCTCCAGGAATCCAGCGGGAGGCGATGGCGCAGTCAACAGACGGTGTCTCCAATGAACGCACCAGGTCGAGGAAGGCTTTGGGCGGCGTTGCGCCGTCGGCATCTACGTAGCCGATGAGGTCCGCCAAGGGCGCTAGCTTGAGTCCTTCAATGAGGGCCCCTCCTTTGCCGATGGCCCCGGGGAACTCGCTGTGTGTAATGCAGGGATGACGTTGCTCAGCCTGTTGAACCACTCCCAAGGTGTTGTCTCGACACCCATTGAGCACGACGACCAGACGAAACTTGCCGGCGTAATGCTGGCCGAAGTAGTCAGCGTAGTCTTCCAAGACGGGCCCGATACGGTTCTCCTCGTTGTAGGCGGGGATGAGCAGTAACAGGCTGGGCGCAAAGACACTCACGATTGCAAAGTGTTATCAAAGTCTCTGAGTCGGATTCAAAGGCCAAACTTCAGGAGTTGTTGAAACCTTTGAGGAATCCTTGACCGAGAAGCGCTTCCCGCAACGATTCACAACAACGCCACCCATTGACCCACCCGTATGAAAGCTCGTGCAATCCGTCTGCTTCGAATCGCCGTTGCCACCATGGCACTCGTATCCTTTGCCGCTGCTCCCGCCGGCGACCGAGAACCGGCCGTTGTCACACCGGGCACCGCCGGTTCGCCTCCGTCGGATGCGGTGGTGCTGTTCGATGGCAAGGATCTGTCTGCCTGGAAGAGTGACGATGGTAGCGAGCCGAAGTGGAAGTTGGAGAATGGCCACATGGAGGTGCACGGCAAGGGCTTGATGACCCGCCAGGAATTCGGCGCAATCCAGCTGCATCTGGAATGGGCCTCTCCAGCCGAGGTGAAGGGTGATGGGCAAGGCAGGGGCAACAGCGGCGTCTACTTTCAAGGACGCTACGAGATTCAGGTGCTCGATTCTTATCAGAACAAAACCTATTTCAACGGTCAGGCAGCCTCGTTTTATGGCCACAATGCACCCTTGGTGAATACCTCCCGCAAGCCCGGTGAGTGGCAAACGTACGACATTGTGTTTCATCCGCCCACGCCGGGAGCCGAGGGCAAGGTTCAACCTGGCTCGTTCACGGTGCTGCACAATGGGGTGCTGGTTCAGGACCATATTCCGATCCAAGGTGATGCCTCGGTTTCGGCCAAGTTTTCTGGGGCGACTCCCACGGGGCCGCTGCTCCTTCAAGACCACGGCAATCCAGTGCGCTATCGCAACATCTGGGTCCGCAAGCTGGACTGATCCAATCTTAAGGTTTCCGTTTTGATCCAGAAGCGCCGAGGCGGGTTGCATGCTTATGAAAAACCAAGACCGACTGAGGTGGCTGCTCCACTGTTTCTGGATGCTGGGACTGACGGTTGAGTTGTCCGCCGCTGAGCCGCGTCCGCTCCGTGCGCTGCTGGTCTGTGGGGGATGTTGTCACGACTACCCGGTCCAGAAGGATGTTCTCAAACGAGGCATCGAGGCTCGGGCCCGGGTGATTGTCGACACGGTCCAGCAAGGGGGTGTCTCGAAAGAGAGTCAGATTCTTGTGTACGCAAACCGCGACTGGGCTAAGGGCTACGATGTGGTGATCCATGACGAGTGTTTCGGTGCGGTCACCGACACTAACTGGATTTCGCAAATTCTCGCCCCACACCGGGCGGGTTTGCCGGGAGTGAACTTGCATTGTGCCGTCCACAGCTACCGCGCCGCGCCCGGCGATCTTTGGCAGGAATACTTAGGCCTTCGCTCCCTGAAGCATGGTAAGGCCACACCCATCTTGATTCGCACGGTGGAGAAACAGCACCCCATCATTCGAGGACTGGGTTGGCAGGATTGGCTGACCGGCAACGAGGAACTCTACAACAACGTGAACGTGTTTCCCTCAGCCACCGTGCTTCAACGCGGGGTTCAGGGTGACGACGACTGCGCCATCACTTGGGTCAATCGCTATGGATCTACCCGGGTGTTCAGCACGTCTTTGGGGCATTTCAACGAGACCGTGAGCGACGAACGCTATCTAGATCTGGTGACGCGTGGTGTGCTCTGGGCGTGCGATCGCCTGGATGCCCAGCACCTCAGTCCCATGTCCCCGTCGCCCCCGACCCGCTCCACATCGCCGACCACGATTCCGGTGAAACCCTAGACGCACCCAGATCCCGGTGCGTGACCGTGGGCTCGAAACCATTCCACGGCATCGGTCAGGGCCTGCTCGGGCGGAGTTTGTGGCAACCCGAGTTCTTGGATGGCTTTGGCGGGGTTGAACCACATTTTGTAGGCAGCCATGCGAACCCCAGCCAGTGGTGCCTTCGGAGCTTTTCTGGTCCAACGAGCAATCCACTCGTCTACATGCGCCGCACCTAAAGCCACGGCGTGGGGCACCTGGAATCGCGGGGCTGGGACGCCTGTCAGACTTGAAAGGGTGTCGAGGGCCTGTTTCATGGTCCAATTGCCTTGGGCATGTCCCAGAATGTAGCGCTCTCCCACCCGCCCTTTCTCGGCAGCCAAAATGTGACCCGCGACGACATCCTGCACATGTACCCAGTTGAGTCCGGTGTCCAGGTAAGCGGGCATCGCCTGGCGGAGAAAATCCACGATGACTTGTCCGGTGGGAGTGGGTTTGACATCGCGCGGGCCGATCGGGGCGCTGGGGTTGACGATGACCACCGGCAGGCCGGCGGCAGCGAGTTCTCGGGCCACCACTTCCGCTCGCCATTTGGAGAGCTTGTAGGGATTGGACATCTGAGACTCGCTGACCGGCGCGGATTCATCGGTCGGGATGATGGAACCGTCGGGGTTGGGCTTTGGCAGCCCGATGCAGCCGACGGTGCTGGTGTAAACGATGCGCGAGCATCCGGCCTGATGGGCCGCGTTCAGGATGTTCCGGGTGCCATCCACATTGGCCCGAAACATGGGCGCATAATCGGGCAGCCACAGCGAATAACTCGCGGCCACGTGGAAGCACCAATCACACCCGGACATCGCCCGGGCGAGCGTGGCACTATCGTTGGTCAGGTCCCCGGGAACCGTTTCGTAGGTGCTGCCAACGAGCCCTCGGACATCGGCCCCCGGGCGCAGCAGCGCTCGGACCGAATGTCCGCGGGCATTCAGTGCATGGACTAAGTTGGCCCCGACAAAACCGGAGGCACCGGTGACAAAACAACGCATGGTGGCAGAGGGACTGATTTTCGGATCCACCCCGGAGCGAACTCACTTCGCCCAAAAATCTATCACGAACACATCGGCCACCAGTGGTCGCACCAGTTTGCCGAATTCCTGATGGTCCGGATGAACGAGGTAGGCATCGCGGTCCTTCTCGGTTGTGAAGGTCAGGATCCAACCGTGAGTGCAGCCCTTGTTGAGATTCTCAGGGCTGTTGTTGGTACCCGCTTCGAGGGTGGCGATTTGGGGGATCTTCGACTTCAGAGCGCGGAAGGCTGTCTCGACCTTCTTCACCTCCGCGGGGCTGGCGGTGTCCTTGAACTTGAAGGCAACAACGTGGCGGAGATGACCGTGGTTTTTGGAAGATGCGGTGGTGTCAGACATAGCAGGGAAGGTGAGGGCGAAGAGCAGCGCCCCAATGAGCATCAGAGGTTTCATTAGAAAGGTGGTTGGGTAGGCTGGAATCTGGTTGGGCTCTGGACAAGCGCAGATCGCGGTTGTGTCTCTGAGCCCGGAGACTGAATCGGGTTCGGTGTTTACAGCGCCTGGAAGGTTGCCTTCAAGCCCGTGGCGGAGGCGTTCTGGACCCCCCGATGGTTGGCGGCCAAGTGGGTGCAGATTTTGAAGACCATCTCGGCGGCGTCGGGCTGTCCTACCGCGGTGGCCAGTGCATCGGCCGAATAGGCCTTCTCCGGGTTGGCGGCCAGGTGAGCCACGGCTTGACGCTGAAGTCCCAGCACGCTCGCTGCGGCCTTCTTGCCCGCCTCGACGCCGGGCTGGTGGTAGGCGTTGATGTGGATCAGCGATGCGTAGAGTCCCACGGCCCGCTCGAACAGGGCGATGAGCATTCCCACGGTGAACGCCGAAGCGTCCGGGACGGTGAGGGTCAGACTTGCACGGCCCGACTCATACAGGGCAGAGCGCGTGCCCAGGAAGAACCCACTCAGGAAGTCGCCGCTGGTGGCTCCTGACTCCACCTCGAGGCTGGCCCCGTCTCGGTCCTTCAGAACTTCGATGAACACGGCGAAGAAGTTGGCCACGCCATCCCGCAATTGCTGCACATAGGCGTGCTGGTCGGTTGACCCTTTGTTTCCGTACACAGCCAGTCCT
>CAINWP010000014.1 GCA_903854475.1 uncultured Verrucomicrobiota bacterium | reverse complement strand
GCGGTGTTCAGCACCTGGGTGAATGCATTGGTTACTTCTTCCAGCCCGGCCAAGCGGACGACGGAGAGCTTCTCGCCCGGGTTGCGCGGGTCGTCTTGGTCTTCGCGATAGAAGGTGGGACGGAAGACGTGCGGCGGGATGGGTTCGGAGCCGAGCCCGCCCGGGATGTTGGTTCGCACCTCATGAATGTTGGCGGCCAACTGGAGCAGACGGTGGAGCTTGGCCGACCAGGTGTGGTTGGTCTTGGAGACCGCAATGTTTTGCCCGCGGGAACCCACGGCGTTGGTCACCCAGTAGCTTCCGGCGATGGCAATACCGTGAGCGGCCTCCTCCTTCGCCTTGGGCACGGGGAACTTGGTGCTGGGTTTGGCCGGATCGTAGAAGTTAAAATTGCCCAACTCGGGCAGGCCGTTGGAGAACTCCTTGCGCAGCAGACGATCGCCCGCCAACGAGATCCAAGTACCAGCGGTCCAGGGCACCAATGCCGTGGCTCGGGCGTCCGAGCTGGATGCTCCATTGGTGGCGACTAGGTTGGCGCTGTAGGTCTGTGACCCGGCCGGATCGAGCACCTGATAATTCAGGTTCAGCTTGGACCGACGGTAGTAGCGATTGGCCAGATCGACACCGATCTCAATGCGACCATCGGAACTGTCGGTGCCCACCGACCCGAGCAGGCGGTAGAAGGTGTAGGCGTTGTAGGTGGAGTTGGAGGCTTGGACAGTCGAGACCAATTGGCCGGCAAACGCAGTGCGACGGGTATCGAGATTGGTCCAAATGACTCGGTTGGCCCCCAGCGGGAGCAACGTCGTATCACTCAGCAGCGAGAAGGGGGTCAGGTAGGGATTGGCGACATCACCGCCAGACCAACGCCGAGTGGTGAGAGTGGTGCCGTTATCGCCGTCATTGAGCACACTAGGATTTCGCACCTGGGCCAAGCTCTGGATGAGTGGGCCATCGGAAAAGTCATCGACGCCGTTGAACGGCAACACCCGCGAGGCCGCAGCGGTGTCTCCGGTGCCCCCCAACTGCGAGCGAGACAACTGCGAGCGGGAGTCTTCGGCAAGGATGTCCTGCGCGGTCGCGCGGCCGGACACGGTCGCCACTTGGCGATGAGTCCAAAGGTTGAGGGCATGCTCGAAGGTCAGGCCGGTGTTCGCCGCGTTGGTGGAGTACGCGTACGTCTGCCACAGGTTGGTGTTCAGGTCCCGGAACAGGCCGGCTATGTTGAGTTCCCACGACGCCACGCCTTGGTTGCGGAAGAACTGACTGGTGGTGGCATCCGGATTGCGGGCCTGATTATGGGAGTAGTTGAGGTCAACCGTCTGATCGGCCGGAACCACCAGGTAGGCGATGCGGTACAAGAAGCGATTGTTGCCCGAATGCGGGCGATCGGGATCGGCCAACACACCGATCCACTCGGGATCACCCACGTGCCACACCGGTGGAAGCGTTTTGCCGGTCTTATCTCGCGACGGCCTTCCATCAGCTTCACGCTGAAGGATGTACCCATTGGTTTCGAAGCGCCCGTTGCGATTGAGGTCGAGGTAAAAGCGGTCTTCGAACGAATCGGCCCGAGTGTCCATGCGACCAATGCGAGCGACCACCGGGACTCGCGGGTCGTAGTACAAATTGGCCAACATCCGTCGATACTCGAGGATCTCGGCCGTGTTGTTCAGGTCGAACGGGCGGCCTTGGTACAGGTAAGAAACATTGGCCAGTGCCGAGTACCATTGGTTGGACAGTGCAGCGCCCAACGGCAGCCCCTGGCCGGCGGCGGTGAGGCCCCGAGTATAAAACGGCGCAATGAAATTGGTGGAGACAAACAGCGTGGGCGACTCCCGCATTCCCGACGAAGCGATCTGAGCCAAGATCCGAGCGCGGGCGCGGTTCAGCGCGGCGTCGGCAGCGATGCGAACATCGGCCTGCTCACCGGCTGCGGCCACGGCAGATCGCTCGCGACGGGCCACCATGAGGAAGGCGACGGCAGTGATGGTCACCACCGACAGCATGATCAGGGTGATGACCAGCGCCACACCGCGCCGGCTGGATTGTGGGGAAAGGCGTTTCATTGGGGCGCGGTGCGGAGGACGACCCTCTGGCGGAGGGTCTGGAGGGCGCCGGCATTGTTCGCCAGCCACCGGTTGCGGGCTTGAACATTGTCCGGCAGGGAGCGGAACTGATCCAACTGCTTGCCATCGAGCAAGGTGATTTCAATCTCGATGGAGGCCGGAAGATTGGGTCCGCGGAAGAAGGTGCTCACCTGAGCGGTGTCCGAGTTGACGTTAATCACCTCGATGGGCAGTGGGCGTGAGACATTACCCACTTGATTTCGCCAAGCGACCGGGGTGACCGGGTAGTGGCGCGGCACATTGGTGTTCACACCGACCCGGGGGAAATTCACATCGTAAAGCACCGGATGATTGGCATCAAACGGCCGGCCATCGGCATCAAAGGCCGTGATGCGGCACTGAAGAACCCCTTCCAGCAGTTTGACCGCATCGCGACGGGCTTCGCGGGTCTCTCCGGCCGGATAGGTCGGAACCCACAGACGACCCGTGATGAGATTGGTGCGCAGGGCGGCAGTGCCGGTGAGTCGATAGGGCGGAACGGTGGCCGGTGAGGCCAGATCTCGCACACGGGCCCCGAGGCGACCTTGGCCGTCGAGCACTTGGACAAGGTTGGAGTTGGGCAGCGCCTCGTCGTAGAGGTAGAGCGAACCCAGGCCCGTCACCGGCGTGGAGACGACGGGACCTGCATCGAGAGTGCCAATGAAGAGACCGCCCACATGCCAACGTCCGCCACTGGCCGGATAAGTGAAAAACAGTTCGTCGAAGCGCAGCGGTTGCGTGCGATTGGCTTGAGTGGCATCCCCGGCAAACACCAGTTCGTAGCCGGTGGCGTTGGCGGGGCGTACCACCAGGTGCAGCGCGTCATCCACTTGCGGAGAGGCGGCCCGCTCAATAGTGCGCACCATGAGGTCGAGGGCCGAGCGACCGCCCTCGGACAAGTCGGCCTGGTTCAAGCTCTGCCGGAAGGCCTTCTGGGTCTGATCGAACATCGCATAGAGCGCGGCAATAATGAGCGTGAGCAAGCCCACGGCGATCATCAACTCCAGCAGGGAGAAGGCTCCCGTGCGACGCCGAGGTTGCCGGAAGTCGGAGCGCATCACAGTGCCCGTTTGAACAAAGGAAAGGTTCATAGGATCACAGGGCACCCGGCAGAAACCGGTAGAAGTGAATCACGTTAGGCCCCGGAGTCTCCGGAACCGGATTGAAGGGATAGACGATGTCTCCGAAGTAGCTGAGATCTTGAGGGACATTGCCACGCAAGCGCGTCGGTTGGCCCAACACCTCGGTGCGGAATTCCCGGCGGTTGAGTCCCAGCCGGTACTGATTGGGATCGGTGCCGGTGCGCTGCAGAGGCCACTCCAAAATCATGCGAACCTCGGAAACACTGCCAGCCATGGTGTCGGAAGGCAGTTGAGTGGCTCCTGGCACCAGCACGGACTGACGAGTCACCGTCTCGAGGGTGACTAGGTAGCGGAAGGCGAAGTCGATGCGGGCGTCATTGGGCATCGTCCGGCGCTCGCTCTTTCGGATGATGGGATGGTCGGCCATCGAACCGCTCATGGAGCGCATCTCTAGGCGGACGATGTTGGTGACCGCCACAGTGCCCTTACTGACCGAGGAAGCCTCTTGGGTGTACTTGGGTCGACTAATAAGGCCCAATACTTGAAAGGCATCGACCAGCGGATCAGAACCAGCCGGAGTGCCCTGGACGAGCGGCCCATGAAAATGGTTGGTCCGGGAGGGGGCGCGGTCGCGATACTGACGGACGAGGGTGACGCGATCGGCATAGTTCAGCAGGTCTTGGAGCCGAGTTTGCCCGCCGCGCAATGCGTTGAGCAGGAGTTCGGCATCTTGGGTGAGCAGCGACTCTTCGCGGTTCTGCTTCTGGACATTGAGCCCCGCCGGAAGCACGCCGATGATGGCCACCATGGCGATCGCCACCACGGCGATGCACAGGGCGATCTCGATCATGGTGAAGGCCGCTGTGGCGCGCAGTGACCGGGAGGGCTCACCGCGCAACCGCTGCCGCAACGGATTTAACGAGACAGACGCGACAGGTTGGCCGGGGATTCTCATCAGCGGAGGACGGGTTTGAGGATCCGGGAGCGGCCAGTGAGGCTCGAGACGATCACCCGGTTGTTGGTGGCGTTGTCGCGTGGGGTCTCGATGGCATCCGGCATGACACTGGGGTCGACCCGACCGGCGGCGTCCCGCGAGATGAAGACGCTGCCCTGCCCCACACCGAGGGCGAGCTCGGACAAGGGCGGGAGTTGCAGCTCGGGCCGACCATTGAGGACCCAATGGCGATTCATCTCAGGCAGCGCCAAACGGCCGTCGGGACCGAAGGCAACGAAGCGCATGGGGATGGCTGGTAGGGTGTCGCCAGGGAACTCGGCCAGCGGGAATCGAAACGGCCGCTGCGGCAATTCATGGAGGACCAGATCTCGCCGGTCGGTAGGAGCCAAGGGGACCGGGAGGAAGAGCTTGGGCGAGAGAATGACACCATCGGGCAAGGTCTGCCAGCCAGGCCCGAGGTAGCGGGTGTGGCTGCGACCGGGTTGGGCACCGATCTCGCGCTCGACCAACAGTGCATAGGAGTGAAACACGCCAAGAGCAATATTGGTGAAGCTGCGCAAGGCCTGCTCGCGGAACCGCTGTGGGGCCAACTGACGCTCCACGACCATCGACTCAATCTGGGCATCGAGCGCCAACCGCGTTTGCCACACATTGGTCGGGGCAAAAACCACATAGACGGTGGTCCGCAAACGCAGCGCCTCTTGTCGGGCACGGTTCAGGTCGTCGGTGAGCTGTCGGTGCCCACTCGACAGGGTTTTGCCCTGCACCATGCCACGAATGGCCGGGGCGGTAATGCCCGCCAGAAGGCCGATGATCGCCACCACCACCAGCAGCTCGAGGAGGGTAAAGGCGACAAACCGCTGGCGTGGGGCCAGTGGTACCCTGCAACCGGTGGGTCCTTGGAGCTTCATGTGAGGTGGGGTCGCCGTGGGCGAGGGTCAGGGAGCCCGCTTACTTCCAGCTATAAATGTTGTCGCGATTGTTCGGGTGATCCTGGTCGGCGTTGAAGTCGGCCTTGCCGTCCGGTCCCAGGGACATCACCAGCGCATTGCCCGGAATGTAGCGAGCCTGGGCCGGACGGCCCGTGGCCACCAGCGGGAACGGGCTCAGCACGCGGCTGTCATAGTCGAGGTCCAGGATGAAAATGTAGGGATGTCCCCACGGGTCGCGGTAAACGCCCAGGTCGTCGACGCCGCTGGGTTGGTTGCGACCGACGGCCTTGGTGGCCAGATACACCGTGCGCTTGGGATTCTGATTGTTGTTGAGGTTGACTGCATCGGCCATGCCGCCCTGCACATCGGGGACGATTTGAGCGGTGAGGATGGAGATGACCTCAGAATTGTTGGCGTCGCGACCACTGTTGCCTTGGTCTCGTACCTGTTGATAGCCGGTTTTAGTCGCCACCGTCTGGGTGGGCAAGATGCCCTTGGCGTCGGGCGTGTTGGCATTGCCGAAGATCCAGTCGGGCGCGGTCGCCGGACGGGCGGGCAGCCCGTGAGCATCCCGGGTCCGCTTGGTGGCGGGCAGGCGGGAATAGTCGGCCTGATAGGAGTTGATCGCCCCGACAATGCCCGTGACCTCAACCTTGGCCTTGGCCGTCTTGGCCTTGGTGGTCGCCGAGGCAATGGCTGGCAGCAACATGGCCGCAAGGATGCCGATGATGGCAATGACGACGAGGAGTTCGATGAGCGTGAAGGCGCTCCGGCGTTGGACGGTCGTTCGAGTCTTCATGGGTTCTCTGGCGCTGCTACAAAAGGGGTGATCGGGAATGCGATGTTCAGGGTACGAGGAGAAGGAGTCCACTAGTTGGATTCCTTCCAGTTGCCGATAATCTTCACTCGTTCACGGCCGACAGGGATCTCGGCCCACAGGTCGAAGCCACCCGGGTTATTGGTCGGGTTGGTCGAGACGTACCGCCACGGGTTGAGCCCCTTGTTGGAGGGCACGGGATGATCGGTCCGGTTGTTGGGCCAAGCCAGACCGTTTTGCCGCTTTCCGGAGGCATCGGAGGAGAAACCTACGGTGAGCACCTCAATGTCGGCGTACCCGGCGTCGGAGCGGTTGTGGAAGACCTCAGCGTATTGACCTTCCTTGAAATCGGAGATGAACAAACGGTTGCGCAACTCATAGGGCTTGGCGTTGAGAATGCCCTCACGACCAAACCACGTTTGCAACTCGGCCGAACGAATGCCGTCGCCGTCATCGGCATCGGCGCGCGGGATGAAGTAACCATCAACACTGTTCGCGTTGGTCAGGTACACGCCGGACAATTCGTAGAAGAGGGGACTCAAGGCGGGATTGGACAAGGTCTGAAAACCCTGGCCCGCGATCGAAACACTCCGAACGCCATCGGGCGGATAAACCCCGAAGCGGGATTTGTAGGCCTCGATCAATGTGATCAACTGTTGGAGTTCGGCGCGCACCCGAGCTTCCTTCATCTTGGCCGCCGCCGCTGGCGCTAAACCCACGACCATGCCCGCCAAGATGCCGATGATGGACATCACCACCAGCAGTTCGAGCAAGGTGAACGCAGCCACCTTCCGGTGAAGGGCCGGAGGGCAGGAAGAGGATGGACTGCGAGATCTCATGGGTTCACACGGGAGGACGGACTTTCTCGAAGGATTAGCGGTCCTTCAATTCCTTTTCCATGCGCTCGCTCAACCATTGTTTGATCATGCTCTGGTAATTGAGGAACCGGAATCGGGCCAAACGCTTGATCCGACTGAGCATCCGGGGATCCATCCGCAGGGTGATGGTGACCGATTCGGACTGCTCGGAACTGGCGGTGGCTGAAATCTCCATCAACCGGGCATCGACCTGGTTCTCCGCCCAGAAATCGGCCTCGGCCTGCTCGCTGTCGAAGAGCGGGACATCGTCCCAAGACTGGATGGTTTGAAGGTTCATGGCAGAGACCTAGGCTGAGAGCGATTGAGTCATCCGCCGTTGATAAAAGTAAGACTCGGACTCGCTGAATGGCCGGGAAAGAATGACCCGGATTACCTTGCCATTGGTTCGATACACGCTGAAGAGCCCCTGCCCGGCGGCCGATTTGCCCAAATTGAAGAAACGAGCCTGAACACCGAAACGCGACGAGTCGGGTAACAGGCGGATGGCAAACGGATCCTCGAACGATTCCTCGATTCCGATCATTGAAATCGAGCCGTCGGGTTCGAAGGGCAGATTGTTCCAGTCGAACTCCATTCAGTCCATCCAGTCCATCCAGTCCATCCAAGTATGGCCAATGCGCATTCAATGTAACTACTTTGTATTTACACCCGCACACGAGGCCGGTCAAGGAAGCTCCGAGTATCCGGTCAAAAAAAACACATTGAACTCTCGGATCGCCCTCTGGGGAGTGATCCTTATTCGCCACCGCCAGCGTCGCCGCCGAGGGTTTCCATCAGTTTGATGAGCGGCAGGAACATCGCGATAACGATGGAACCGACGACCACCGCCAAAAAGACGATCATAATCGGCTCGAGGAGGGAGGTCATGGCCGTGACAGCGTTATCGACCTCTTCGTCGTAGTTGTCGGAGATCTTCAGGAGCATTTCCGGCAGAGCGCCGGTTTGCTCACCGACATCCACCATCGACACGACCATCGGCGGGAACACTCCCGATTTTTCCAAGGGCACGGTGATGGTTTCGCCCTCTTTGACCGACTCATGAATGTCGAGCACGGCCTTGGCTACCACCACGTTGCCCGCCGTCTCGCGGACAATGTTGAGAGCCTGAAGGATGGGCACACCCGACTGGACCAAGGTGCCCAAGGTCCGGGTGAAGCGGGCGATGGACACCTTGCTGATCACCGGGCCCAGTGCAGGCATGTTGAGCTTGAACTTATCGAAGTACCACATGCCCTTCTTGGTCTTGATGAGGAACTTGAAGGTGGTGACGGAGATCACAATGCCCCAGACCACCTGACCTGGGAAAGGCATGCCTCCAAAGAACCAGTCGGGGAAGATAACGGTGTTGTCCCTGAGGGTCTCGGAAATCTTCAGGACTAACAGCGTGAATTCGGGCATGCCGGCGTCACCGCCAAGCAAGTCGGCGAAGATCAGCTTGAACTTCGGCACCACCACGATCATGAGCAGCGCCACAATACCCACCGCCACAACCATGACCGATATAGGATAGAACATGGCCGCGACGACCTTGCCCTTGATCTTCTCGGCCTTCTCCATGAACTCGGCCAGACGCTTGAGGACCACCTCGAGAACACCGCCCAGTTCGCCTGCCTTGACCATGTTGACGAAGAGACGATTGAAGACCTTGGGGTGCTGCGCCAGACCTTCAGAGAACGTGGAGCCTCCTTCGATGGACACGGAGAGGTCGCCCAAGATTTTCTTGAGGATCGGGTTCCGTTCCTGTTTCTCGAGAACACGCAGACCGCGCAATAGCGGCAGACCGGCCTCCACCAGTGTGGCCAACTGACGAGTGAAGGTACAAAGCACCTTGGGCTTCACCTTGCCGCCGAACCCAGGGATCTTGATGTTGATTTGGCCCGAGCCCTTTTTCTGACCCTTGCCGCCGGCAGCAGAAGACGAACCTTTGCCTCCCTTGCCCTCAGACTTTGGCGCCGCCGCCTCGGTGACCTTGGTTGGCAGGAAACCCATTTCCTTCAGCCGATTCAGCGCCTCGGTCTGGCTGCCCACCTCGAGGACTCCTTTGGTCTCCTTGCCAGTGCTGTCCATGGCAACGTAGTTGAATTTGGCCATATCAGTATCCTCGTGAAATCAGTTTCGTCGGAGTATCCAGACGGAATCAGGTGTACTTCAGCACTTC
>CAINWP010000013.1 GCA_903854475.1 uncultured Verrucomicrobiota bacterium | reverse complement strand
ATGCGCCCTTGAAGAGTTTTGCCTGGAGCAGTTGGCCGGCGTACTTGCTCGCGCGCTCGAAACGTCCGGCGTGGTTGCGGGTGGATCGGTTGCTGGGCGAGTGGGGCATGCCCGAGGACAGTCCGGCGGGGCGGCAACGGCTTTGAGCGGGCGTTGGAGGAACGGCGCGGGTTGGAGGAGTTGAAGCTGGGGCGGTGGCAGGAAGCGGATCTCAAAACTCGGTCCAAAGGGGGATTCAGTGAAGGTGGCTTTGGCGGCGCGCTTGCGGGCGGAAACGACGATGACGGTGTGATGGATCGCCGAGCGTCTGGAGATGGGCACGCGCGGCTATCTGAACCATCTCTTGTATCGCCGGAGGAAGCTGGGCGGGGAGTAGACAATATCAAGAACTGACCCCTTCTGACCCCGATTTTCGAATCTGACTCAGTTGCGCTTTTGGTGTGGACGACTCATGGCCGAGTCTGAGTGCGTCTCCGGTTTCGCGGGTGGTGATGATCAGGTCGGTAATGGGGAGAACCTCGACGCATTGCATCTCATCGTCTCCTTCGGTCGACATTAGGCCATGGGCCAATCGCCATGCTACCGGGTACCGCTTGCCTTCATCATTGGACAATTCGGCAACTGCTCTCGTCGGCTACCTGCTTGTGCGGTGGATGCCGATACGACCGAGAGGGGTCATCACCGGCGTCTCACTATCGGTTGGAACAGCTGTTCGGCGGATGGAAGACGCCAACACGCCGGGTTGTCATCGCTTTTTCGACGCATAGGGATCGCTGGCAGCAGCCCTGAGCCTGTACCCATTGGCGTCGAACAAGACGTGATGTTCGGCGATGAACCGCATGTCGTCGTCGAAGTTATTCAAACGTCGATCCACCAGGGCCTTGATCACCGGGTTTGCCTCCCACTGATCACCCAACTGTTTTCGCATCAGGGTCTGGTAGTCGGAGTTTCCGTTGACCCGGTCCATGACGAAGATGTTCCAGATTGTCACCGCGATCCCGAATCCCTGCTGGATGGTCTCCTGGGACGTAGTTGAATCCACGTGCATCAACAACGGTTGGGCAAAGTCGATGATTGTCTCGGAAATCTTGCAGGTCGGAAAACTTGGCGATGACATCTGCGGTAGAATTATCGTAATCGTCGAGCGAATTCACGCTTTCGCTCGATGCAGCGCCACAAGGCCGGGGTCCTGCTCGGAACACGTGCCGTAAATGACTTGCCGAGGGCCAAGACGCTCGGGTTGCCGTCGCCGGCAGTATGCGGCAACTCTTTGCCCGATGTCGGCTACTTCATTCATGAAATCCTGGCCGGGTTAGGTTTCCACTCGGGTCCGGATGCATTTGGACGTGGGCGGTGAACGCTTGGCGGTGAATCAACAGAGACCTGATTTCGCGCTCGTCGAACCGACTCAAAACCACCTGCCGGGCCCGGCCTATCTGTCGGTGGCGGTTGACGAAGCACTGGCGGTTCGCCCCGTGTTTTTACCCGATGGCATCCAGTCCGGCGTTGAGCGGATCCGGCTCGCATTAAGTTGATGGGGAAAATGGGTCAGTTCTTGATATTGATACATAAAGCGGCCCAAGCCACTCTCCCGTCATGGCCCGCAAGTTGAGAGTCGAGTATGCTGGCGCGATTTATCACGTCATGAATCGCGGTGACCGGCGCGAACGGATCTTCGTGGATGATGCGGATCGACAGCGCTTCGTCGACACGCTGGGCGAGGCGTGCGCCAAGACGGGATGGCAGGTTCACGCCTATGTCCTCATGCCGAATCATTTTCATGTCGTGGTCGAGACGCCGCTGCCAAATCTGGTCGCCGGGATGAAATGGTTGCTGGGCACTTACACGAGTCGTTTCAACCGGCGTCACAAGCTCTTCGGCCACTTGTTCTCTGGGCGCTACAAGTCGCTGATCGTGGACGGATCGGGCAGCGGTTATCTCAAGAGCGTGGGCGAT
>CAINWP010000012.1 GCA_903854475.1 uncultured Verrucomicrobiota bacterium | reverse complement strand
CCCGACGCCTGGCGCGCCGTGCTAACTGCTTTGCCTAAAGTTCAGGCAACGAAGTCCGAGAACAACCTCGCTGAGAAGGCCGCCAACGCGTTCCGAAATGCACCGAAACTCGATCAAGTCCACGGCGTGTTTGAAGCCGTGGCCGCCGAGGCCGAGGGACCCTCTTCGGCACTGGCCGAGACCGCGGTGCTGCGTCTGGCCTCGCGCAAAGTGGGTGCTCCCGAAGCCCGAGCCGCGGCCAATGCGTCCCTCGATGCCGGTTGGTCGCAGCCGAAACGCCGCCTGCAAATCCTGAAAGCCGCCGCCCAAATCGGTGACGCATCACGCGCCGCAGCGTTCGTGGCCGCCCTCGATGATGCCGACCCGACCATCGCCAATACCGCCCGTGAAACCATCAGCCGCCTGAAGATCGACCCGGACAAGTTCCGGGCCGAGGCCAAGGCTGCTAAGGTGGGCGACCTGCCCATCGACGACGTCCTAGCGCAGGTTCAAAAGATCACCGGCGACGCCACCCGCGGCGGGCAGCTCTTTAGCCAGATCGGCTGCAATGGCTGCCACACGGTGAAGGCCGACGAACCGGTGAAAGGCCCCTACCTCGGCACCATCGCCACCGTCTACAAACGGCGCGAACTGGCCGAGGCGATCCTCCTGCCCAACAAGACCCTGGCTCAGGGATTCGTGGCCAATCACTTCGAGCTCAAAGACGGGACTGAGATCGACGGGTTCGTGGTGCGCGAGGCCGCGGATGCCGTCACCATCCGAACCATCGCCGCCATCGAGCAGACGATCCCGATTTCACACATCGCCCTGCGCGAGAAGCAGCAGCGCTCGCTCATGCCCGAGGGGCTCGCCGCCGGCCTGACGGTGCGCGAACTGGCTTCGGTGCTCGACTACCTGGAGCAACTCTCCCGCGGTCCAAAGTGATCGGTAGCCGGGGCGCTTGGGGGACGTAAGCCGCCTCTGCGGTGCCGCTTTTTCGAACAGGATCCTTTCCTGTTCGAAGGCGGAATCCTAGCGTGCTCCACATGGGTACGCTAGTGGAGCCACAGGTGGTTTTGACGCATGAGAGTGATCTCGACGGGCTGGTCTCCGGACTGTTGCTGCAGCGCTTGGCGCGGGAGATGTTCGCATCCGATGTGCCCCTAGAGGCCTACCACTACCAGGGTTGGAAAGCCCGCCAACTCTCCGAGCGCACCGCTTGGGTGAGCGACTTCACCTTCGAGGCACGCCTCGACCGCAACAGTTGGCTGGTGGTCGATCACCACGCTTCGGAAGCGAAGGCATCCATGGCTCAATTCATCCATGACCCCAGCAAGTCCGCCAGCCGCCTGTGCTATGAGCTCTGCCAAAAACAGGGCATGGGCTCTGCGGAACTCGACCGGATCGTCGAACTCACCGACATCGGCGACCTCTTCCAGGAATCTCACGCCGACTTCGTCGAGGCCTGCGACTACGCTAATCTGGTCAAATCGTACGGGTTCTGGAACTTGCATTCCCTAATGGGCGGCCGCATCGAGGCGCTGCTCGACCACCCGTTGCTCGAAGTCATGCGGATCAAACGCAAAGTGGAAGACCCCATCGGCTTCGCATGGGCCAAGGATCACGTCGAGGCGCTGTGCCCGGAGGTTGGATTGGTCCGTCCGGTGGTGGGCAATACCAATGTCATCGTTCACCAACTGTTGGAGCGCAGTGTCACCCCGCATCCCGTGCTGGCCACGCTCTTCAAGAAAGGCAACGGCGCCTTCATCGTCAGCTTCCGCAGTCGCAACGGCGAGGCGCTAAAGGTGGCAACCCGGCTCGATGGCGGCGGACACCCCAATGCTTCAGGCACGACGCTGCCGCGCTCGGTGAACGACCATGAAGCGGCCGCGGAGTACATTCGCCAGCGGCTCAGTCCAACACTGCCGGCTGCGTCCCTCAACGGGATGGAAGACCTCATGCAGCGTTGGGAACAAATGAAACGCTGAAGCGCGGAGGAGTTGCTGCTGCCGGGAGTGACGGGCTCGATGAGAAATTCGACCCGTCTCGGATTCTTCGTTGAGGCTAGCGATCGGCGTGGTGGCTGCCGGCTCTCAGCGTCGGTTTAATTGCCAGAGCAGCAACCCGAGGATCGCCGAGAAGATACAGCCAACGACGATCGCCGCGAAGAGTTGCTGAAAATGCTTCTTCCGGGCACCCCGCCCTTGACCGGGCAAGAGATAGTACCGGTGTTCTTCAGGATTCTTCGGTTTGCCGAACAGGGACATAGGCTTGAGCACAGCAACGGGACTGCGCTTGTTAGGCGACCTAGCCCGCCTTGGCAACAGTTCCGTTGGAACACAGTTAGAACCTGTGCGCTCCCAGCGGCCCGAATGTCTGCATCGAAAGCTAAAGGGACTCCGGCGCGACGGACTTGCATCCCACCGCGACCTCGGAAGGTTCCAGCGGAGGGCCTGCAGGCAAACCCTACCGCCTGCGGTCGTGATCTCCCCTACTCAGAAACCATCCGGGGGGCGATTATTCGAATCCTGACTGAGGTTGAGGACCCTCAAGTACTCCTGCTTGCGGACCCACTGGGCATGGCCATCGGTGAAATTCATGCAAGTACCCGTGGCCCCGTGGTTATCCTCCTTGTCGGGCCAGTTGTTATGGGTGCTCCCGAGATTGTTCTCCGCCGTATCGTCCGAATCGAGCATCAGGAGGATGTTGGAGGGACCCGGAGCCGTTTTGAGTGCCTCAGAATATCGGGTGATGATCTTAGAATTGATGGTGGACTCGGTCTTCTTGACGGAGACGGATGAGCCATCGGGCAACCGCTCGCTCATCGTGCCGAAGATCTCGTAACTCGTGCCAAATGCCTTCTTGTTCACTGCGTTGTCGGTGAGGTCCAGTATGTAGGTCGAATTCGAGAACGGTTTCCGATAAGCGTTGGTACGAATGGAGTGCCGGGTGGAGGGACACGTGTAACTCTTAAAGGGTCCAACGAATCCGGGCCACAGCCAGGAGGCATCGTCATCCGAACCGCTGCGGTCGGAGTATTCGGTGGCCTCAAAACTTGTCTGGGCCCAGGTCGGTGCCGTCAAATGCCCCCGGAAATCCTGGGAGTAGAGAACAGACCCAAGACCCAGTTGTTTGAGATTATTGAGGCAACTGACCCTGCGGGCCCGTTCCTGGGCCTTGGACAACGCCGGCAGCATCATGGAGGCCAGAATCGCGATGATGGCGATCACTACGAGCAATTCGATGAGGGTGAAGGCGCCCGCAATGCATCGCCCGCAACAAACGATCGGACCCATGCGAACCGCGCCCGACACGCGATTCTCGATAGACCTCGAATCCAACCTGCCGTCAGGGACTATGTTCATGGGGCAACAACCCGGAAATAGGCCTCCGATGAAACCGGGGTAGAGTCTATCAGACTGGCCTCGCCCGATGAATCGACTGTCAATTCACCGACGGAGTTAAATCCGGCGCCCAAGCTTGATGAGCGCTCCAGGCGGTAGGTGCTTCCCGGGGTGCCACGGAATCGGATGCGCAGACCCCCTTGTTCAAACACAGGGGTCAGCAGGGAAGCCGGCTCACGGGAACCGGGAACCGTGTAATAAACCCGCAGTCGGGGTCTCTCACCCTCGGGTTTGAGCGGGTCGACAAAACTGATAAATTCCGAGGAGCGGAACCCCCAACCGTTGGCCCCACCCACCAACGGCAGGAATGCCCAGCCATAGTTGGGGCGACCGGCCTGCCAAGCGAGGAGATCGGAGGTCACCTCAACTGAGTTGAGGGTGGCTTGAACATCTGGCTCCAGACTGCGATTACCCACTAGAACGGAAGGGAGTTGATCGGCCTCGATCCCGTTGGCCTGAATGCCATTGGTCCAGCTGTTCCAAGTTGAAATAGTATCGTCCCAGGGCTGTCGCATGGGATGCACAGCGGCTCCATCGCCCATGTTGTCCCTCGCAACGGAGGGTAGATCGAGGAAGGCCAATCGAATCTGGGCCTTCGGCGGGATGCGTCCGCCCTCGGTGCCGAAGAGGTCCTCGAAGCGCAGAAGGCTCTGCATCGCGTTAGTTCCCGCACCATCGGGCCAGTCCGCCCAAAGCACATCGGAGGCGCCCAGGACAACATCGGGCTGGGTCTGTTGCAGCAAGGTGTCACGGGTTCCAGAATACCCTTCGATTCCCTGCTGGAAAACAGCCTCCCGGATGGAAGGATCCGTCCAAAGGACCCGGAGGCGAGGACGCTCCGAAACCTCCGGATATTCCGAGGGAGTGATGCCGGTGCCGTCGGTTTGAAGCGGCCAACCCAAGAACACCCAACCGTGGTTCGTCTGCCCAGAAACCCACGCCTGGATATCAGCCGTCACACCGATCCGGACTGTTCCAAGGCCGGTCCCACCGCTGCCGTCTTCGAGACCCAGCTGGGATTCGTAAACCGATCGGGCTTCGTTGTCATCGGCGGACACCCCCGACGCCATGGAATCCCACGTTGCCTGCTCCGAATCCCACGGAACGAGCATGCGATACAATTTAGCTCCATCGCCGGGATTGTTCACCGTCACAAACAACTCGGCCAAGAGCACCTTCGCTCCCGAAGGGATCTGAGACGTATTGGTTCCCACCAGACCATCGAATCGAAGCAGGATCTGGGATTCATTGGGGACACCGCCATCCGGCCAATCCATCAAAAGACCCTCGAACGGTGCTCGAGTCCGGCCTTCGGGCCAGGGCAGATCACTGCCCACCTGCGACAAAGCAATGTCGGCAGCACCCTTGTAGATTCCGTGACCATGATCGGCCCCCTCCTGGAACTGGTGAAGCCGGACACGCCCGACGCGAACCGTCTTGAAGACCTCCGTGTTGGCGCCCAATCCATCATCGAATCGCACCGATATCTTTCTGGAGTCGATGGACGCATCCGAAGTCGCAAAGGTCACCGATCGGAGTATCTCCTGAATCGCAGACACGGTGGCGTCTGCGTTCAACTGGATCTTCATCGCGGCCTCGGATTCACCGCCCGAGACTGTGGCCACCGGTTTGCCTTCGAAGGACACGACCTTCCCGTCGACTCGGACTCCCGACTGGGCCAGATCAGAGACTCGGAGACCCAAACGATCGAGGGGCGAGTTCGGAGGCAAGATCGTGAGGGTCAACACTGCATTCGGGAAGGTGGTGGCATCGGGATCCGCAAGGCTGGCACGGCCGTCGATTCCGATCGGGGGAGTTCCGAGGGAATAGAAGGCTTCATCCGCGGAGACGAGGACACTGGTCTCGTTGTCGAGCAGCACCGATGGCAGCAGGATCGTCCCATTGAAGTTGGTGTAAATCGGATCCAGCGACTTGACGATATTGGTCAGGTTGAATTGGAGAGTCGGTTGATTGACGGAGTTGTCGACGCCGGTGAGGGTAACCACTTTGGGCGT
>CAINWP010000011.1 GCA_903854475.1 uncultured Verrucomicrobiota bacterium | reverse complement strand
GCGATTTCTCCGAAAGCGCCGCGTCCGCAGACATGGACCGCCGCAGAGATCGAAACGCCGCAGAGCCGGACCGCTCGGAGATCGGTCCCTACCTCGGAGCAGGATCGGACTCGGAGGCTCATCGGGCTGCATCCCGGATTCCCGCGGCAAACTCCACCTCACCCAAACGTTTCCGAGGTAGGGCGATTTCTCCGAAAGCGCCGCGTCCGCAGACATGGACCGCCGCAGAGATCGAAACGCCGCAGAGCCGGACCGCTCGGAGATCGGTCCCTACCTCGGAGGTCCTCCGGCGACATCCGGGAGGGGCAAAAACTAACAGTCAGTAACGGTGTGAAAACCGATGAAACCTGCCTCTCCATTTCAACTGAATCGTTCCGGCTGAGCAGTGCTCAGTCAGGCCCTCGCGACCGGCCGGTGATGAGACTCACTTGAAGTCTATTGCCTAGAGCCTTGAGCAACGGGCACCCAGACACGCCATGGTTCGAGCCGCAGAAGTGACCCGGTTCAGCAGAACCGGGTCGGTGACTTTTTTGGAGTCAACGCGCCGTCTGCATTCGCTCATATTGCGCCACGGCTGCCTTGGCTCGCACATCGCCTTTCTGGGCCATCGCGTAGACCTCCTGCATAACCGACGCGATGTTGTCTTGAAGAGCCATGCGTTGCTCGGGCGACATGACTGGTTGACCGCGCAACAATTGAAGGCGCGTGACAGCGTCCTCCATCTTGCCGGCTTTAAAATCTGCAATGGCTTTTTTAACCTGCTCGGCCGGTGCGGTGCCGGGATCGGCGTCTGCCGCCCCTTCGGCCGGAGCCGCAGGAGCCTTTTCCATGGCCGTGGCCGACTTCTCCAATTCCGCCATGGGGTCTTCCTTCTTGCAGGCGGAGGCGACGAGGGCGAGTAGGGCCAGTCCGAGCTGGGTGAAACAACGGAGAGTCATTTTAGGAATCGAGAACAGGTTCAGCGCCCGTTGGGAGTTGCCGGATTGCACCAGAGGCGATTCTTGGCAGCCAAATTCCCCTCCGCATAGAAAAGTTTGGTCTTCAGGTATTCGGTGTGCCCATCAACGACACCCACGGTAGTTCCGATGGAATGGGTGCGTGTGATTCCCTCCGCCGGGCTGCTGGACCCATCATTAAAATCGCCAGGATTTGTTTCGAGGGCCTGCCACAGGATGATGGCATTGGGATCGAACTGCGAGGACTTGTAGGAACCCGGAGAGACACCTCCAAAACCGCACACCGCACCGTTCATCAGGTAACTAGACATCTTCTGAGACCGACTTTTCCAAGCAGGCTTGTTAGTCCGATCGGCGGGGCAACGGAACACAGCCGGGCTTCCAATGTTGGCGTACAAGAGTCCGGTTTCGTAGGCCTTGGTAATATTGGTACTCCATCGTGCGGTGGTGATGTCCGGCGGTGCCCCCAAGGTGGCATCATAGAGCCAACCCTTCTTGAGCCACGGAGAATTCCAGTTGGGCTCGGGCAGATAGTCGGCCGAATCACCCACGTACATGTGACTACCTAGAGTGATCTGCCTCACGTTGTTCTGGCACTGGATAGTGATGGCCTTTTCCTTCGCCTTGGCCAAAGCCGGCAACAACATGCCAGCCAAGATTGCGATAATTGCGATCACCACCAACAACTCGATGAGGGTGAACGCGGCGCGACGATCAGCGGTGCTGTAAATGGGGGGATTCACGATGGGTTGAATTGTTTTTCAATCTTCCGACGCACTTTGGCAATCGAATCAAACTGGGGTTAAACAAATTCGAACTCACTGCCCAATCGAGTCAAGGCTTTCCTGCCGAATTTCCAAAATCTCTCCTCCGATGAGGATCAAAGACCTCATCTCAGAGGAGAAAAATAAGGAGGCAGACGGGCAGTGAGACCGTCCATGTCCTGCGCCCAAATCAGGGACTCCTGAATGGCAACCACCAGGCTCCCGAAACGCCGCGGGCCACCCAAAGCCCACCGGGAGTCGGAACACCGAGGCTGGCTCGATCGAGCCACAGACTGCAGGGTCTTTCACCTCGAGCCTGGACGCGCAACGGGTTGGCCAGCGTGTCCACGAGGATCAGCGAGCCATCCCCCTCCCCGAGCAACGCGCCCTCGAACTCCATGAAACGGTTCACGGTGAAACCCAATTTCACACCGGGGGTCACCGTCGACAGCATTCCACCGTTATCCAAGGACCAGGTCTCCAGAGCCGTCCCCTGTTCCAGGCCTACCGCAATGCGGCCATCAGCCAACACGGCGACCGGGTAAGCACCCAAGTCGGGAAGCTCACGCTCTACGATGCGTCGGGCCTTGATTCCATCATAGCCCAAGGCTTGAAGAGCCACTGAGGAGAGGCCCTTGATAGTGTTCGATTCGACTCGACAATAGAGCACTGAGCCTCCGTGCGAGACCCCCTTGAGTTCTCCGGGCAGCGGGACCGAATCTCGGAGCACCGGTTCCGATGCATCCGCAGCATCAAGAACGCGCAAGGTGTGTTCGGTCACCCAACCTCCCTGCTGTTCCCACCACGAGCTGATTGTAGCCCCGGAAGGCTTAATAGCGGGCACCCACTCATAGTGGGCCAAGGAGGCAAACACCTTACCCCCACGGACCGTAATAGAGCTGACCGAGCCACCCTCGCCCAGCAAGTAGTCACCGGCGAAGATGGGGGATTCGAGGCGCGTCACATCTACCGCCAGCCAGCGGTTATTCCCACCGCCAAACCACCAGCCACGGCCTGGAGCGATCATCATGTCACCCCCAACGAGCATTCCACCCCGCATCCACATCGCAGACATGTAGCCACCCTCCTGAACCCAAACCAGCGAACGAGGTGTCGGCCAATAAGCCGTGTACCGCCCCCAGCTTGCCGCCGAGACCTTGGACGGGGCCGATCGGCCCACGATATCCAGCCGATCATTCTGGATCGCTACCACCTGAAGCAACGTCTCCCCCGGTATCGCAGTCCAAACTTCATTGGTGGAGCCGGCGTTGTCGACACGGTAGGTATCCGACCCACGGTGCAGCAAGTAGAGGCGTCCGTCTTTCAGATCGGCTCCC
This sequence comes from uncultured Verrucomicrobiota bacterium, assembly GCA_903854475.1. Taxonomy (GTDB): domain Bacteria; phylum Verrucomicrobiota; class Verrucomicrobiia; order Limisphaerales; family UBA9464; genus SXXZ01. The sequence continues at coordinate 4,281 of CAINWP010000011.1, read as the reverse complement.
ACCAGCGGCAAGTTAGTGAGGGTCAACGAACTAATGGCAGTGTCAGGATCCGAAGCCAGACTCAGTCGCAAACGGGGCGCAGTTTGTGCCTGAAGCGACGCATCCCAAGAGCCATTAGAGATTTGGATCAAGCGATCGCCCTGGACAAAGAGCTGGTCCACCGACTCCGAAAGCGCTAGCACGGAACGCACTTCCGGATGATCTCGATCGGTAATGGCAGCCGAGACCAATTCCCCCCCGGAGAGACTCAGAACATGGTTGTCCAAAAGGACCGCACGACGTGCCGCCGAATTGTGGTTGATGGTACCTCGCAGCTTGAGCGAATCCTTGGCGAAATCGAGCAACTGGACGCCCTGGAACCAACCGTTGGTTCCCTGCCGGCCGTGCCACGGCAACAAGACAAGGCCCTGATCGGGGAAAACGCGGAAAGCCTTCTCGTCTGCATTGGCCTCGCTCCAAGACCATCCATCTCCGAGGAAAACCTTGGCTGCCAACTTCGGGGAATCGGCATTCGACACATCGAAGAGAGAAACCGCCGCCCGTCCCAACTCCACACCCATGGCAAGCAAGCGATCACCCATGGGCTCGATGTAGGTAGACCATCCGGGCACCTCCAATTCACCGCGGATTTTAGGGGCTTTGGGATCAGATAGATCGATAATCCAGAGCGGATCCACGCGTCGGAATGTCACCACATAGGCGCGGGCACCGTCATAGCGAGTCGCAAAAACCGACTCATTGGTCACCAGGTTCAAACGGGCCAATCGTTCAGGCTTGGACACGTTCTGCAGTGAAAAGGTCTCCAAGCTCACCACCGACGGATCCCAAGTACCATTGGAACGCCACCGCGAATCGATCTGAGAAACAATGCTCAAAACATCGCCATTCAGGCCAAACTTAAACTTATCGCCCACTCGACCAACGGTGTTAAAAGCGCCCACTTGGCGGATAAGCCCGGTCTGGTCGGCAATGTCAAAAATTGTCACCCGATAGCTCGGCGGCAGTGGTTCCTTAGGATTGACCGGATCCAATGCACCACCCGCATCGGCGGTAGTTGCGAGGAACAGGTAGCGGTCCGTGGCATGGATGGCCTGCGCCATGGCCTTGAACTCCACGCTCGACCGGAGGACGGGCTTGGCGGGATCGGCGAGATCCACAGCGCTCACCCAGGTCAACGACTCAAAGACTGTGGCCCCTTGGGGATCCGAAGCGGACACCGGGCGATTCGTCCATCCCTGGCTGGCGACGACCAAAACGTTACCCACCAAGCGACTCTCCACCGGATACCCCGGCAGCATCACGTTTACACCCGCTCGCGGACCACGGTCCGAGGATTGAACCAAAACGATCTCGGTGGCATCCCAACGACATTCTGGTTGGGTCAGGAGGGCCAACCACTCGCCGGAGAGGTCATTGGCAGGCAGCACGTACAGTTGCTCACCGCGAGCCACCACCGGTAAAACACCGCGGATTACCGGACTGGCCGGACGAGTGACATCGATCACCTGCAAGCCCCGCTGCTGATTGAAAAAATAGAGAGTCTTGCCCGAGAACTTCCAGATGTCTGATTCCTGAATGGTTGTAGCCGACGCGGAATTCCGGTCCGTCACCGCCTGCCCTGGAACGACCGCCTCATTGACCACAAAGTCGCGGGACCCGGACTGCGCGGGCTGAGTCGGACTGATTTGCGCGGCTATCTTCTCGCTGCCCTGAAAAAATTGAGAAGGAACCCCCAAAGAGAGCGTGTCGTCGGTGACCACACGCAGCACCTCGCTGCCCTCCGCCGCAGAAACTGTCATCGTAACCTGCTGCAAATCATTGGTCGGATTAAGAACCGCACGGGGTTTCCATGTACCGCCACCGAGTCGTGGACGAGACTCCAAGGTGATCCGCCGGACACCCGTGGGTACATCGACCGTCACCACGAGGTTGGTCTGTGCTGAACGGATGCCCGAAATCCGAGCCGCGGACTTAGGCCCGTTGGATTGCTGCGCCTGGGTTGCCACCATGGCTGCGACGGCGAACATCGCAGCGCAAAGCCATAACGAGAGAGCTTTCATAGGTTTCATGGATCTGATCATTTGAACGTAACGGAAAAATAGGGGTGTCTCCATGACGGGCACAGGAGATTGTTTCAGGGGCGACTCAATCCGGGAAGCACTGGATTTTGAGCGCCGACCATGGGTCCGGAAGGTTGGAACGAACCACCGACCGGTTCTAGAGACATGAACATTCCGTCGGCTGAACCGTGCTCGAAGGTGACCACCGACACCGGACTCAACGACGGGGTCAGCACCCCAAGGCTCGATATGGTTCCATCCACCGCTCGAATCCACAGTTGGAACTGACCCGTCGGAGGTGCGGTCGGAACCGCCACGGCATACAACCCGGAATCCGGAGCACTAAAGACGATGGGGCTGATCCCAGCCGAATTGGATCGGGCCGCAGACCTGCTGGCTGAGATCGGATCGGCAACGGTCGATGCAGTCAGGTTAGGGAGCCCCAAGGTCGCAGTTTCGACCGGTACGGGTTGGGCGGGCACCAGAGCAACTTTGCCCACGGGCTCCACCTCGGAAGAGACTGGATTACCGGCAACTATGGACGATACGGAGCGGCTCGCGCCAACCGACGCCAAACCAGAACCGGCAGAACTGTTCAACGCCAAGGCCATTCGTTCACCAGCCATCCGGGCCAGAGACTCCGCGAGGCTGTTTGTTCGCCCCGGGGCATCTACTAAATTGGATGGGATGCCCGTGGGCGGCTCTTGCTGACCGAGCGAAAAGACATACAAACGGCTCACGCCAGAAGGAATGATCATTGCTTGGTTCAACGATTGGGTCAGGTCAGCCAACTGGGAGTTCAAAGCCCGGATCTTGCCTTGCAAAACCGCATTGGCGGCCTCGAGCGGGTGTTCTGAATAGGAATTCTTGACCCCAGCGTTGCCCCCGAGAACCGAGCCGTTCGTGGAAGGACGATCCGCCTTAGGAATGGTCGCAACAGCCATAGAGACAGTCTCCTGATGAACATCGACTGCTGGCGCGACGGACACCGATCGGGTCGAGAACCGAAGGCCTGGATGCCCAGCCACACCCAGCACAGGATAGCGCGTCGTCAGCCACCACGAATGAAGGGTGGCGCCCAGAACCAGGCACGCGGCCGCTGCAGACAACCGTTGGGCCCAGCGGCTGAACGACCTGGGGAACATCAACACCTGAGCTCCGTCCATTCGGGTTCGCTCCAGAATTTTCGCCCAAATGCGAGGCGATGCCGGTGGGGCTGTTTCGGCAAAGACTTCGGTCTCAAGACCGGCCTGCAATCTTTGGACAATGCCCCGGAGATTTGTATCGCATCGAAGCTGGGCCTCGAAGAGTCGCCGATCGTCGGTATCGAGGAGGTTCAGAACATACAAACTGGCTTGCTCCTCGGAGGCTACCATCTATCGGCGCCCGCCCCATCTCCTGAATCGACAGCTTTGAAGCGCTCAAAGCCTGAAAGCCGACGGGAACGCTGCCTTAGACGATCCAGGGCAAGGCCACGGGCAATCATCATCATCCAGGTCAGAGGGCCCGATTTGGCCGGATCGTATCCGCCTGCCCGGCGCCAAATGGTCACAAAAGCATCCTGCAAAATCTCCTCAGCATCAGGATCCTCACCCAGAATTCGTTGAAGAAACCGAAAAAGTGGCCCACCTCTCCGCCGATAAAGTTCGGACAACGCACCGGTCTGGCCGTCTGCGATCTGAGCAATCAGGCGAACGTCTTCGCCGGTATCCAGACCATCCGCCAGCCCAGATCGGACCACAAATCCGCCCGGGGAAGGGATCGGAGACCGGAATTCTGGGCGGGGTTGCACGCTGTTGAGGCTCTGTTGTTGTCGAGTTATCCGCCGCCAGCTGGAGATTGGATGCACTAATTTTCCAGTTTTAAGAAATCAACAGTCCTGAGGCGATTTCTCCGAAAGCGCCGCGTCAGTGGGGACGGACCGCTCGGTGATCGGTCCCTACCTGGGAGCCGGATCGGCACACTCGGACCGCTCGGAGATCGGTCCCTACCTAGGATCGGACTCGGAGGCTCATCGGGCTACATCGCGGGTTTCTGCTGTAAACTCGGCCTCACCCACGCGGTTCCGAGGTTGGGCGATTTCTCCGAAAGCGCCGCGTCAGTGGGGACGGACCGCTCGGAGATCGGTCCCTACCTAGGAGCCTCGTCGGCACACGCGGACCGCTCGGAGATCGGTCCCTACCTAGGATCGGTTGCTGGCGAGCGGCTTTTTTTATGGGTT
>CAINWP010000010.1 GCA_903854475.1 uncultured Verrucomicrobiota bacterium | reverse complement strand
CTACGAGGCGGTCAACGGTTGGTCGGCGGCCCGCATGGAATCCATCGCCGACAATCAGCTTTACCACCCCATCGCCCAGAACGTGCGCCAAGTAGACTGGCATGGCAAATACACCGCCGGCGCCGGTTCGGCCCTGTATACCGCCCGGAGCTTTCCCAAGGATTACTGGAATCAGGTCTCCTTTGTCACCGAGCCGACGGGCCACCTCATCGGGCAATTCCGTTTTCAGGGATCCGGGGCCGACTTCAAGGCGATCAACGAGAAGAACTTCCTGGCCAGCGACGACGAATGGTTCTCGCCCATCATGGCCGAGGTAGGCCCAGACGGTGCTCTGTGGGTGCTCGATTGGTACAACTTTATCATCCAGCACAACCCCGTGCCCAACGGGTTCAAGAATGGCAAGGGCAACGCCTATGAGACTCCGTTGCGTGACAAGACCCACGGGCGAATTTATCGGGTCACCCACCGCAACGGCCAACCCGCGCCGAAGATCGATTTGTCGGGCCAGGACAGTGCCCGTTGGCTGCAGGCCCTGGGATCACCCGTCATGGAGGTCCGCCTCCAGGCCCAACGCCGGTTGGTCGAAACGCACGACCGCTCCCTCGTGCCGGAATTGGTGCGAATGACCTCAAACACCACGGTGGATGAGCTGAACCTGAACCCGCGGGTTCTCCATGCGCTCTGGACCTTGCACGGGCTGGGTGCATCGGACGCCGCCCCGCTGTCTGTCCTTAGCCACGCCTCACCGGCCGTGCGTCGAGCCGCGGTCATGACACTCCCTGCCGACGGATGGACCGCCGCAGACTGGAAACGACTGGTTGTCTCGGAAACCAATGCCCAAGTCCGTCTGGCAACACTCCTGACGATCGCCGACCGAGGCAACACCGCCTCAATCTTTCCATTGATCGAAGCCTTCCAGAACCCACAGAACACCAAAGATTCCTGGCTCAAGGACGCCCTTACTGCAGCAGGAACTCAGCACCATCAAGCCTTCCTGACTTCCTCCCTCTCGGTGGCCCCAACGACCCCCGGTGCGCTGGAGGTGCTGCGCACCGTCGCTCGCCATCACGCGGCCACTGAACCCAATGCCCTAAAATTGGCCTTGGCCGCCGCCGGAGCCCCACCCGCGATCTCCGCGGCCATCCTGGAAGGATTAACTGCCGGATGGCCCGCCCAACGCATCCCCTCACTCACGCCCAGTACCATCGCCCAAATTCAGGCCGCCGTGGCCAAGGCCCCTGACGCAGGCAAGGTGGCTTGGGTGCAACTCACTACGCAGTGGGGACGGAGCGACCTTCTCGCCCCCCAGATTCCCGCGATCTCCGAACGGCTGGTCCAGGCTCTTTCACAAGGCACCGCCACGGATTCCGACCGGATCGAGGCCGCCCGTCGCCTGATTGCCATCAACGACTCAAAGGCCTCGGTCACGGCGATCCTGGGCCAGATTCATGTGCTCAGCACCCCAGGCCTGGCCAACGGGTTGATCGGAACGCTGGCTGCTTCGCGGATTCCGGAAACCTCCCCGGCGGTCTTGGCTCATTGGACAGAGCTTTCACCCACCATGCGCCGTAACGCCACCGCCCTGCTCCTGCGGCGCAAGGAATGGGCCCTGGGACTCTTGGGCGCGGTGGAAGCCGGCACCTTGCTGGCTGGCGACCTCAGCCGAGATCATTGGAGCCAGCTCAGCGGCCATTCCGACGCATCGGTGTCGGCCAAGGCTCGATCCCTGCAGAAGACCGGTTCACCGAAGTCTTCAGCAGCCATGGAGGCGTTGATCACCCAACTCCAGCCGGTGGCCCTCAAAGCGGGCAAAGCGGACCATGGCCGGGAGGTTTTCGAGAAGAACTGCAGTGCCTGCCATGTGCTCGACGGCAAGGGCGGCCGAATTGGGCCGGAATTGACCGGAATAGGGGTCCGACCGAAGACAGAGATCCTCACCGAGATTCTCGATCCAAACCGCTCGGTCGAGGCCAATTACAAGCTGTGGACACTCACCCAGAAGGACGGCGAAAGCCTATCCGGGCGACTCGACGCCGAAACGGCCACCTCGGTGGAGATCCTCGACACCACCGGAACCAAACACGTCATCCAGCGCAGCGCCATCGCCAAGCTCGAATCATCTGGGCAGTCCATCATGCCGGGTGGCTTTGAACTGTTGCCGACTCAAGACCTGACCGATTTGCTGGAATATCTGGCCACGGCTGGAGCCAAACACTGAGCCCCCCTCGAACGCTCATTGGATGGGCAAACAGGCCATGACAAAAGGCCCTTAAAACAACAACGGCTCCCGGAAAACGGGAGCCGTTGTTCGTTGGCTCAGGATTAAAACAACCCTGGGCGTGCCCGCAGCAGGCGATTACTTGGCTGCGACGTCGGCCTTCTTCCAGGTACGACGCGGGGCCTTGGTCACCATGCCGGCCTTCAAAGCCTTCACGGAGACTCGCATGTAGCGAACCTCTCCACTGGGCAAGAGCGCCTTCACGCGCTGCAAGTTCGGGTAGAACTTGCGCTTAGTGATCGCGGTGACGTGGGTACCAATACCACCTTTTTTCTTGGCCTTACCCGAGCGCCAGATGTGATTGCCTTTCACCGGGCGGCGACCCGTCAGCGGACAAATGCGTGCCATAATCGAAGGATTCTTAAATTAAAGGAGTGGATGACCTACCAGCCCGAGGAGCCTCGGCGCAAGCAGCATTTTTGAATACCTCAACGCTCACCAAACAATCTCAGCGCTTTAAAGCCCATAAATAGGCCTCAAAAAGAGCCCCAATCAACCTCTGAGCCAGAGCGATTTCTGTTGGATCGGTCCGGCGGAGCATGCCTTAGCCGTAATAATTCGTGGCGAGAAAATTGATAACGCAGCGAATCTTATGAGTGCGCCGCGGCGGCGGGGGCGGACCGCTCGGAGATCGGTCCCTACCTAGAAGCCGGGTCGGCACACACGGACCGCTCGGAGATCGGTCCCTACCTAGGAGCCGGATCGGACTCCGAGGCTCATCGGGCTAAATCGCGGGTTCCTGCCACAAACTCCACCTCACCCAAGCGTTTCCGAGGTAGGGCGATTTCTCCG
>CAINWP010000009.1 GCA_903854475.1 uncultured Verrucomicrobiota bacterium | reverse complement strand
TGGATTTTAGCGGTTTGGATTTGCTTCGAAAAAGACCTGAAATTCTTGGCGATCGAGCTCTTGGTCGCCGTTCTGATCCCAATCCCGGAGGTCGGCTGTGGGGCCCAGCCAAAGTCGCCATTCCACGAGGTTGATTTTGCCGTCGCGGTTGAGGTCCCGGCGTTGCAGGGCTAGCGCTGCCGGATTGCCAGGCACTCGGGTGCTGGGGATCGGTGGGGTGTTGGTCCGTGGGGGCAATGGGGGACGGGTGGCCGAGGACGGGCTTGCAGAGTTTGTAGAGAGGGGCGAAGCAACCAGGGGTGCGGTGATGAGGGGTTGGGCAGGAGCGGAGGCTGGCGGGGATGTGACGGAGGTCACAGGAACAGGAACAGGAACAGGCGGGGGCAGCGGCACGATCGAGGCTGGGGGCGTCACATTGAGGGGCGGTGGTGCCTGGCTTGGGCTTGGGCTTGGAATGGGGGCTGGGGTTGGGACCGTCGGTGGGCCTTGTGGAGGGAGGGGTGAACCTGTCCGTTCTAAGAGCGCTGTGGCTAAGCCGGTAAAGATGCTGTCAGGATGACGGATGACCAGACGACGGAGGTTGAGAGCCAATTGATCCGATTGGTTCAATCCGATGGGATCAAACGATAGGGCTCGCAGGAACCATTGTTCATCCGTCAGGGAGTCGGCTTCGGTCCAACGGACGACGTTGGCGTAGTCTCCGGAAAAGAATGCGAAGACGGTTCGTTCGGAAAGGGGCAATGCCGCCACTTTCATGCGGATGTCTTCGGCATCCAAGGTGTCGGGACTCCAGCGGGTCGATGGGATTGAAAGTAATACCGATTTCTCGACGGCGTAGAGCGGCGTGGCTCGGGCAAACTGAGTGTCGGCACCGATCCACAGATAACGGTCATCGACAGCCAGAGTGGTGACCGGAAAACCTAAGGCGAACCAACCAACCCATTTACGACTGCCCGGGTGGAAGAGGAGGATTCGGGAACGCATCGGAAACACCGGGTCGGCGGTTGCAACCCATAGGAATCCGTGGTCCATGGCCAAAGCCCGGACTCCGCTTGGGATTCGGCTCAGGGGAGTAACTGCATCAATGGGACGTCCGGATTCACGGGCGTTGCGTGCCAGTCGTGCTCGCAGCTTCATGCGTTCTCGGATGCCGTCAGTCACTCGTTCCCGGGCTGCTTCGATGGCGGCTGCGGTGGGTTGCATGCCCGCTGCGATGGGGATTCCGAGGCCGCCAGGAATGCTCACCGCGCCGGCACGTTCGCGGAATTGAGAGGTGCCCGTCTCGGCGTGGAGAAAGCCGAGCCCAGCATCGCTGCCAATCCAGAATCCGCCCTCGGCATCGGGACAGACGGCGAAGAGGCGGATGGGGTCGAGTTCCGGCGAGCGGGGCTTGAGGGCGGTGGGCAGGGTGGTCCAGCGCGGGGCATCGGCATGGCGGACGGCCACTCGCCGGTCGGTGGCCGCCAGTAGCCACTCGCCCGAGCCCGCCAAGAAGCGCCAGGCGGAGGTGTCGCGGGTGTCCGGGGTGGGTGGTGATGCATCGAGCCGGAAGAAGGTTCGCTCATCCGGCGACAATCGGAACAGCGACCCGGAGTCGCCCAGGGCGAAGAACCCTCGCCGGGTCTCGGCTACGGCCGGAGGTTGTGGGCTAGTGATGCCTTGGGCGGAGCCAAACGGGTCCACGGCGAAGGTGGTGGCGTCCATCCGCGCTAGGCCTCCGTCGATCATCAGCCAGAGTTGCTTGCCGCGGGTCTGCAGGCCCGAGACCGCATGGACTTCGAGAACTCCGGTGGCCGGGTCGATGCGATTGTCTCCGGGGAGGAAGCTCCACAGGCGGCCGGCCGTCGGAGGAAGGTTGGTGTCGCTGAAGGGGTGGGCCGAGATCCATAAACGTTCTCCGGCCGTGGCCAGCGCGTGGATGTAGCCCATTGGCTTGGCGTCCGGGAAAGCCACCGGAATGACCCGGACTTGCGGAACCGAGGGAATCCATTCTAAGGGGCGCAGTGCGAAGACATCCCGGGGAACTTGGGTCGAGTTGGCGGGGGCCGCTCGGAGACCTGTGGCTCCGGCTGCCAGAATCAGAATGAACAGCAGCAAGGTCATGTCAGGCTGAGGCGGCGTCCAGTGTGGGCGAGGGGGGCGAGGGGGGCGAGGGGAGCGAAGGATCCAAACTTCTGGAGTAATCTCCCAGAATGGCTGCAGCGGCGATCGCTGCGGTCTCTGCGCGAAGGATCAATGGGCCTAGCGAGACGGGGCGTGCGCCGAAGGCTTGGAACTGGTCCAGCTCTGCGGGGCTGAAATCGCCTTCGGGTCCAATGGCGATGGCCAGTCGACGGTCGGCGGTGAATCTTGAGTAAGACTTCAGTGCTTGGCCCAGAGGTGGAACCCCGGGTTCAAGGGATGCAACCCAGAGCCGGGTTGTTTCGAGGGGAGCTTGGTGCGCCAACGCATCAGCCAAAGATATTGGGCCGAGAAGTTCCGGGAGCCAGGCGTTGCGCGACTGTTTGGCTGCTTCGATGAGAGTCTGGGTCCACATCGTTCGCTTCCGTTCTACCTCGGAGGCGGGCACCCGTGCCACGCACCGTTCGGTGTCGAGTAAGACCAGCTGTTCTACGCCCAATTCCACGGATTTTTCCAGGAGTGTATCCAAGGCCTTGCCCTTCAGCAGGGATTGCAACAGCACCACTCCGGGACGGGGCCTTGGCTGGATCTGACGTTGGATGACCCGCACCTCTACCAACTTCCGCCCCGAGCTGAGTATCTCTGCCTCGATGAGAGTGCCTTGGCCATCGAGGATTTCCACCCGGTCGCCCGGTTCCAAGCGCAGCACCTGGGACGCATGACGGGCCTCGGATTCGCACAGTGTGAAGACCGACGCTGAACACCGGTCCGGGGGGGCGAAGAATCGGTGCATGAAAAAAAGTTGGGCTAGCCCGGTGCGAAGGACGGGAGTCCGTCGCACCGGTTTGAATCTATTTGAAGAAGGCGCGTGCCTTCTCGAAGAAGCCCTTGGATTGCGGATTCACGTTCTCGTCGCACAGGGCAGCGAACTCCTCAAGCTTGGCCCGCTGTGCGGCATTGAGACGCTGTGGAATCTCCGCCCGAACGGTCACGAGCAAGTCTCCTTGGCCACCACCCTGGAGATCTTTCACGCCCCGCGTCTTGAGACGAAAGGTGCTGCCAGATTGCGTTCCGGAGGGAATGGCAATGCGTGCCTTGCCCGTGAGGGTGGGGATGTCGATTTCGCCCCCGAGGGCGGCTTGCACGAAGCGGATTGGCACTTCGCAGGTGAGGTCTCGGCCGTTGCGGCCAAAGATCTCGTGTTCCTGCACATGGATCATGACGTGCAGGTCGCCATTGGGAGAACCTCGGACACCGGCGGCACCATTGCCGGAGGAACGCAATCGGACTCCGGTGTCGACACCCGCGGGGATGCGGATGCGCACGGAGGTCTTTTGGTTGACGCGACCTTCGCCGCTGCAAGTGCGGCATGGGCGCTCGATGACCTTGCCAGATCCGGAACACCGGGGGCAGGTCTGGCGCATCATGATGATGCCGGCATTGCGGGTTACTTGGCCGCGACCGCCGCAGGTCTGGCAGGGCACTGTCTTCGAGCCCTTCTCAGCGCCACCGCCACTGCACGGCTCACAGCGCATTGGCTTGCTGAAGCTGAGCTCTTTTTCGGTGCCAGTGACGGCCTCTTCGAGAGTGATCTCCAGATCGTAGCGGAGGTTCTCGCCCTGTGAGGGGCCCTCATCGTCACCACCACCACCTCCGAAGAACTGCTCAAAGATGCTGCCCCCTCCACCGCCGCCACCACCTCCGAAGACTTCTCGGAAGATGTCGCCCGGGTCATGGAAGCCACCGCCACCGCCGCCGCCGCGGGCTCCTCCGGCCCCGGCCCGCATGCGCGGATCGAAGGCCGCATGGCCGTACTGATCGTACGCTGCGCGTTTCTGGGGGTCGCTGAGGGCTTCGTAGGCCTCGCCCAATTCCTTGAACTGCTCCTCGGCTTCTTTGTTGCCCGGGTTTTTGTCCGGGTGGTATTGGACGGCCAGTTTCCGGTAGGCCTTTTTCATCAGCTCCGGTGTGGCGTCGCGTTCCACACCGAGCACCTCGTAATAATCCCGCTTGTTCGAGGCAGCCATGATTCAGGATTGGCTCGAAGTGTTCGCTGTGGCGGAGCCGGGCTTGCGGGCGACGACCACGGCTGCAGGCCGGAGGAGTCGGTCCTTCATGCGGTAGCCTTTGCGATTTTGGGAAATCACCAAGCCCTCGGCGACTTCGGTGGTTTCCTGCTGGGAGAGGGCTTCGTGCAGCGCAGGGTCGAAAGGCTTACCCATCGCATCGATTTCTTCGACGCCATAATCGGCGACCGTGTTGCGCAATTGCCCTTGGATCATGGACACGCCGGCTTTGAGCGATTCGAGGTTGGTGTTGGGTTGGGCCGCGGCTTGCATGGCCATTTCGAAGGTGTCGAGGACCGGAAGCAATCGGCCGAGGACGGACTCGGTCGTGGACCGGCGCACTTCATCCCGCTCGCGGGCGGCGCGTTTTTTGAAGTTCTCGAAATCGGCATACAGGCGGATATACCGCTCCTGCACCTCGGCCAGTTGGGCTTGCACAGGATCTAGGCCAGATGCCTCTGTGGCTGGGCCGTTGGCATTGGCAGCCTCGTTCGGGTTGATGGGCGTTTCAGCAGACGGGGTCTCACTCATGGTTGCAATAGTCTCAAATCAGGTCAGGGATCGTAGAAGCCGCGGCCTTCTCGGGCAATACCCGCAGGCGTGGTCGAAATATTTTAACTCTCTCCCCGGTAGGAGACTCGTCCGAGGTGCGGGATCGAGGGTGTATCAAATTAATCCGGTCGTTTCCGGGAATCCACAAATCAGGTTCAAACTCTGGACTGCCTGACCGGAGGCTCCTTTAAGAATGTTGTCTTCGGCGCTCATGACGATGAGCCGGCCGGTCCGAGGGTCGAGCCGCCAAGCGATTTCCACCACGTTGGTGCCCACCACATTCTTGGTGTCGGGCAAGGCCTTGCCTTCCAGCAGGCGGACGAATGGCGCGTTGGAGTAGGCCTTGGCGTAGGAGGCAGAGAGTTGCTCTCCCAGGGAGGCTACCTCTTCTGGGCTGGAAAGATGCTGGATGGGTGCCAGGTAGAGGGTGGTTAGGATGCCTCGGTTGACGGGGATCAGGTGCGGCGTGAATTGGATGACGACAGGGCTGCCTGCCACGGCCGAGAGTTGTTCTTCAATTTCCGAGAGGTGACGATGCTTGGGAACGCCGTAGGGTCGCACACTTTCGTTGCACTCGCAGAACAGGTAGTCGACATCGGCCTTTCTGCCAGCCCCGCTGACGCCACTCAGCGAATCGGCGATGATGCCAGTCGGCCGGATTAATCCATCTCGTAGGAGCGGGAGGGTCGGCAAAAGAATACTGGTGGGATAGCACCCCGGCGATGCCACCAAGCGGGCGCTTCGGATCGCCTCCCCGTGAATCTCCGGCAAGCCGTACACCGACTGCGCCAAGAGTTCCGGGGCAGGGTGGTCGTGGGCGTAAAATTCTTTGTACACGGCCGCGCTCTTGAGACGGAAGTCGGCACTGAGGTCGATAACCCGGCAGCCGCTTCGCAATAGCGGGATGGCGAATTCAGCGGCCACGCCATGGGGCAGGGCCAGGAAAACGATTTCTGCCTGTTGAGCCAGAGTGGCCGTGTCGGGATCGCTGAACTTCAATGAACGAGCCACCGGGTTCATGGCGAATTTGGGAAACACCTGAGCGATGGTTTGCCCGGCACTTTGTCGGGAGGTGACCGCCACGAGTTCGACCTGGGGATGGCGCAGTAGCAGGCGTACAAGTTCTTCGCCTGAGTAGCCAGAGGCTCCGACGATGGCGACGCGAACGGATTTGGAATTGGAATTCATGGACAACGCAACCGGGGCAGAACTCTACAGAATGCGTCCGCAAGGGGCGAACAGGGATTTTAGCGGACTGAGATTGGGCGTTCGAAATGGGGACTAGGAATAGGCGTTCGGAAAGAGAGCCGGCCTCGCTGCTCTTTCGGCGATCAAAATAAAAAACCCCACCGAAACCGAATCGGTGGGGTTTTTGTCGAAACTTGTCGAACGCAAGTAACGAGACAGTGACGCCTCGATTGCCTCTGTGAGGCTCCAGCCGATCAGCGCTTGCTGAACTGGAAGCGCTTGCGGGCGCCGGGCTGTCCGTACTTCTTGCGCTCCTTCATACGAGGATCGCGGGTTAGCAGGCCATCCGCCTTCAGTAGAGGACGCAGAGCCGCATCGGCCTCAATGAGGGCGCGAGCGATGCCGTGACGGACCGCTCCGGCCTGACCGACAGGGCCGCCGCCGGCGACGTTGATGAACACATCGTACTTACCCGACGTTGCGGTCGTCACGAAGGGCTGTTGGACAGCCATGCGCTGGGACTCAAGGGGGAAGTACACCTCGAAGGTGCGACCATTGACCTGGATCTTGCCGGAACCGGCCGAGATGCGGACCCGGGCCACGGAAGTCTTGCGGCGGCCGGTGCCAAGGAATTCGTTGGAGTTCGACATGGTGGAGAGGAAAAGGAGATTAGCCGACGTACTTCATGTCGCGCGGTTCCTGCGCGGAATGCGGGTGGTTGGAACCGGAATACACCTTGAGTTTGGTGAGCAATTGGTCGCCCAAGCGATTCTTCGGAAGCATGCCCTTGACGGCGTGCATCACAAGGCGCTCGGGATGGGCGGCGCGAACCTGAGCCACGGAGCGATATTTTTCGCCACCCTTCCAACCGGAGTAGGACATGAACAATTTGTCAGACTCTTTTGTCCCACTCAGGACAATCTTCTCGGCGTTGATGACGACCACAAAGTCACCGGCATCAAGGTGAGGGGTGAACACGGGCTTGTCCTTGCCGCGCAGGGCGTCAGCAACTTGGACAGCGAGGCGGCCAAGGATGGCGCCGTTGGCGTCGATCACACGCCACGCACGGCGCTGCACGTCGACTTTGGGCAGATAGGTCTTCATCAAGTATCCGAAAAGGAGGGCGGTTTCTATCAAACGATCACACCACGTCAATCATTGAATTGGTTTTTGATTTTCGGTGGCTCTCGATTTTCACTCCGACAAGCACTCCGATCACCTTGAGAAATCCGTTGTGAACAACTGTCAAGACGGGTTCTTGGCAGCTTCATTAACGGTTCTTTCTCCGACCCAAAGATTAATTTCTGTGACACTACCTAGAGAAAGTACGAATGGCAAATGAATGGAGCGTGGGCTTGACCCTTGGGGTCGGTGTGATTGCATCGCGGCGCAATGAACAAGTTTTTGACCGTCTCCGCCCTGTTGATCGGCCTCGCGAGTTTCACTGGTTGCTACCGGACCCAAGAAGGTCGAGTGAAGGTCGGTGTGCCGTTCGCCCTAGATTACATCGAAAGCCGCTATGAGCGACCGGCAGCCCAGTTGTTCGAAGCGGCTAAGGCCACGTTGGTATTCAACGGCACGCTGACTTCGGAGGATGTCGTCCGAAAGACCCTCTCGGCCAAAATCGAGAACCGTACCCTATGGATTCGCGTCGAGGAGTTGGAGCCCAACGCCAGCCGCATTTTCGTCCAGGCTCGGCAGTCCAATGGCAAGGCCGACATTCTCTTGGCCAGCGAGCTCGATAAGCAGATCGCGCTTCGCCTCCGCTGATCTCGGTCCTCGTCATCGCAAGGCCGCGGGCCATTCCCGATCGTCGTCATGACTCCGGCCTTGCCGTCCCCGCAACTGCGGTCTCCTGAACGCCTGCTCGCAGGCTTGGGGATTGCGGCGTTGGCAGGGCTGGGTTCCGGATTGACCAGCGCGTTTTTTTTGACCGCGCTCGATGCGGTCACCTCGACCCGTTGGCGGTACCCGTGGTTGTTATTTTTGTTGCCGGTGGCGGGTCTCCTCATGATCCGCGCTTACGCAGTGTGGGGACCCGGCTCCGAACGAGGCGTGAGTCTCCTTCTGGATGTTGCTCACCGGCGTTCGCCCGGTGTGCCTTGGACCATGGCGCCGCTGGTGTTGGGGGCGACACTCTTGAGCCACTTGTGTGGTGGTTCGGTCGGTCGGGAAGGCACGGCGGTGCAAATGGGGGCGGCGTTGTCCCATGTCTGGGGAAGGCGCTTGAGTGCCTTTGTTCCGGATCCCTCCGTCGCCGTGTTGGCCGGCATCGCCGGCGGATTTGGTGCCGTGTTCGGGACTCCGTGGGCGGGGGCGCTGTATGCGATCGAATTGCCGGTTCTTGGGCGATTCCAGTGGCGCAGAGCGCTGCAGTGTCTGGTGGCGTCTTGGCTGGGTCATGCGACGTGCGTGGCTCTCGGGGTCCATCACACCGTTTATCCGTTGGCTCGGTCCCTCCCTCTCCAACCCGCAGGAGGACTCTGGCAGTGCGTGTTGGCGGCGTTGGTTTTTGGCCTGGCAGCCCGGTTGTTCGTGGGCTGTCTCCGCGGATGGGGCCGACTCTTTGAGCGACTGGCCATTCCACGGTGGGCCCTGCCAGTGGCGTCGGCCTTTGTGGTGATCGCACTGACTCAACTCTTGGGTACCGATGCGTACTTGGGGATTGGTGTCACCGGTCGTTTACCGGGAGATCCTTCGCTCATTCGTTGCTTTGAAGTGGGAGGTGTGACGGCCTGGAGTTGGGGATGGAAGCTGCTCTTCACCACAGTGACCTTGGCCGGTGGATTCAAGGGGGGCGAAGTCACGCCGCTCTTCTTTGTGGGAGCAGCCCTCGGGCATACCCTAGCGACGTTGGCTGGTTGGCCCGTGCAGGAATTTGCTGCGATGGGATTTGTGGCAGTGTTCGCCGCAGCCAGTCACACGCCGCTGGCCTGCGCAGTTCTGGGTTGGGAATTGTTTGGACCCGAACTCCTCCTGCCAGCACTGCTGACCTGCCTGGTGGCCAACGCCGTCGCGACCGGCACGGGTCTCTACGATGCACGGACCCAATCGGACCGGATCTCTGAGTAACAACCGTTGGACCGGGGCAGGGTGTCCGCGGGTGCTTGAGAAAACTCTGACCTACAGGTCGTGTAACTCGAACTCGTGAAGTTTGCGGTGCAGCGTTCTCCGGCTCACTCCCAGCTTCTGGGCCGCCTCGGTTCGGTTGCCGTCGCATTCCTTTAGGGCGTGGATGATAAGCTGTTTCTCGGCCTCTCGCAGCGAGAGTCTGCCGGGAGCCAGATTTGCTTGCGGAACGGGTGTGATAAAGGCGGCCTCGATGAGGGGTTCACGCACTGAGGCAGGGAGATCTCGCGGCAGGACTTGATCACCGCGGCACAGAACCACTGCGTGTTCGATGGAGGCCCTTAGTTCGCGGACGTTTCCGGGCCAGCGATATCGGAGCATGAGCTCCATCGCCTCGGTGCTGAAGGCGGTGACCTTCTTGTCGTTTTCACGGGCGAATTCTTTGAGAAATGAGCTGATGAGGAGCGGGATGTCGGCGACCCGTTCGCGCAATGGGGGCAGGTGGATGGGCACCACCGCGATCCGGAAATAAAGGTCTTCGCGGAAGGTGCCGGCCCGGACCAGCGTTTTAAGATCTTTGTTGGTGGCGGAAAGGAAACGCACATCGGCGCTCTGCGTCTTACCGGAGCCCAAGCGCTCATAAGTGCGTTCGCCGATCAGACGCAATAATTTGACCTGAGTGGTGGCGTCGATCTCGCCGATTTCATCGAGAAAAAGGGTTCCTCCCTGGGCTTGTTCTACTCGTCCGATGCGGCGTTCATTGGCTCCAGTGAAGGCTCCCTTTTCGTGACCGAAAAGTTCCGCCTCTAGCAGCGTGGCGGGCAGCGCGGC
This sequence comes from uncultured Verrucomicrobiota bacterium, assembly GCA_903854475.1. Lineage (GTDB taxonomy): Bacteria > Verrucomicrobiota > Verrucomicrobiia > Limisphaerales > UBA9464 > SXXZ01. The sequence continues at coordinate 4,899 of CAINWP010000009.1, read as the reverse complement.
ACAGTTGACTGTGACCAAGGGGCCTCGGGCTCGGCGACTGAGTTGGTGGATGGCCTTGGCGACGAGTTCTTTGCCGGTGCCGCTTTCTCCGGTGATGAGCACTGTGGCGGTGGAGGGACCGATTTGTTGAATTTGTTCGAATACCTCCCGGATGGACGGAGTTTCGCCGATGAAGCTCTCCATGCCGAAGCGTTGATCGAGACGCTGATGAAGTTGCTCGTTCTCGGTTTCGAGTCGGTTGCGCCGAAGGGCTCGTTGAATGCGCAACTCCAACTCATCGATTTGCAGGCGTCCCTTGCTAATGTAGTCGTCGGCGCCTTGCTTCATGGCCTCGACGGCCAGATCTTCGGAACCATAGGCGGTCATTAGGATGCAGACCGGAGGTTTCGGTAGTGCCTTCGCTTTGCGGATGAGTGCTAGTCCGTCGTCTCCGGCCATGCGGAGGTCTGTCAGCAGCACATCCACGGGTTCCTTTTCCAGCAGCTGCCAAGCTCCCGCCGCGTCCGGAGCCGCGTAGACGTCAAATTTGTCTTCGAGCGCCGTACGCAGCCCATCGCGGGTCGACTTCTCATCATCCACAATCAGCAACGTCGGAGTCACAAGCGCCACAATAGATTCCCCCCGCGATCCGGTCTCCAATTTTGTAGCGACTCTCTGACCGGCACTCGGACGGGATCGAGGCAGTTCGGGGTAGGGTGAGACGTCACTTTGTCGATGACGCGACTGCGCGGCGTCTGCCTGTGCGGTCGAAGCAATTCCGGTTCTAGTGAACCGGCAGAGTTTGCCGGATTCGGAGTCTAAAAATCAATAAAACCCAGCAAAAACGGCATAAAATCAACTTGGATCGAGAGTTGCTTTTGGGTGGTCCTGAAACGGACGCGATGACAAAAACAAAGGACAGTTGGTTGGTTCGACTGAGCCAGATGGACCTCTGGTTGGTGGTGGGCGTGTTTGGCACGGTGCTACTGCTCATTCTGCCGGTGCCGCCGCTGCTGCTGGATTTGCTCTTGGCGGTCAGCATCGCTTCGTCGCTGCTCATCTTGCTGGTCATCCTCTACACCGAGGATCCATCGGAGTTCACCGTGTTTCCGTCTCTGTTGCTCTTCGTCACCTTATTCCGGTTGGCCCTCAATGTGGCCACCACTCGGTTAATCCTCATCTCCGGCGATGCCGGACATATTATTGAGGCCTTTGGTAACTTTGTCGTCGGTGGCAATTACGTGGTGGGTATCGTCATCTTCGCCATCCTGGTGATCATCAACTTCGTGGTCATCACCAAGGGCGCTGGCCGCATCGCTGAAGTGGCAGCCCGTTTTACCTTGGACGCCATGCCGGGCAAGCAGATGGCCATCGATGCCGAGTTGGGCGCCGGGATCATCAATGAACAGCAGGCGAGGGCCCGCCGGCGCAAGGTGGAGCAAGAAGCCGACTTTTACGGAGCCATGGACGGTGCTTCGAAGTTTGTTCGAGGTGATGCCGTGGCGGCGGTGATTATCACCGTGGTCAATATCGTGGGTGGTTTTGCTATCGGTATGGCCCAGCGGGGTATGAGTTTCACCGAGGCACTCTCGCGCTACACGCTGTTGTCCATCGGTGACGGCCTGGTTTCGCAAATTCCGGCCTTGGTCACATCCATGGCAGCGGGCCTCCTAGTGACTCGGGCCGCCTCCAAGAATAACTTTGCTGAAGAATTGGGGCGTCAGCTCACGTCGTACCCGAGGGCATTGATCATCCTTTCGGGGATGCTGGCGTTCCTCGCGTTGGTCCCCGGGTTGCCGATGTTGCCATTCCTGGTTCTTGCGGTCGTCACTTGGTTCATTGGTAAGAGTATCAAGATCCGGCCTGCGACGGATGCAGATGCTTCGCGTAAGGCCGATGGCAAAGCCGCCAAGCCGGGTGAATCTTCCGCGGCCTCGGCACCGGGTACCGCGGGTGCCGCCGCGCCCGCCGGGGAGAAGTTGGAGAACCTCTTGGGTGTGGATGCCATGCTCATTGAGCTGGGATTTGGACTGGTTTCCCTGGCTGACAGTCGGAAGGGGGGCGACTTGCTGGAGCGCGTCACGGGTGTGCGTCGGCAGTTTGCCCAAGAAATGGGCCTGCTCATTCCTCCCATCAAGCTTCGTGACAATTTGCAGATTGGGGCCAATGAATATCGATTCATACTCAAGGGGAATGCGGTGGCCACCGGTAACCTCATGCCGGGCTATTCTCTGGCCATGAATGCCACCAACAGCCGGGTGACTCTCAAGGGGATTCCGACGACCGAGCCCGTGTTCCAATTGCCCGCAACATGGATCACGGAAGTGGAGCGCAAGACGGCCGAAATCGCCGGATACACCGTCGTAGATGCTTCGAGCGTGCTCATCACCCACCTCACCGAAGTGGTGAAGCATCAGAGCCACGAGATCCTTTCAAGGCAGGATGTGCAGCAGTTGCTCGATCATCTCAAGACCACGCATTCTACCGTGGTGAATGAATTAATCCCCGCCCAACTCAATGTGGGTCAGGTCCAGCGCATCCTTCAAAACCTTCTGGCCGAGGGGATTTCCATTCGGAACTTAGCGAGCATTCTGGAGAAGGTGAGTGACTTTGCTGGGGTTACCAAAAATCCGGATGAGCTCAGCGAACATGCGCGGCGTGCGCTGGGTCCGCAAATAGTGAAGCCTTACCAGGATGATCGTGGGGTGCTCAAGGCCATCACCTTGGATCCTCGTCTGGAGCAAGAAATTGCCAAGGGCGTGAGGCAGTCGCAGACGGAAATTGCTCTCCTCCTAGAACCCCGCTTGGCTCGTCATTTAGTCGAAAGTCTCTCGAAGATGATCCAGGGGTTGCTGGCCTCGGGTCAGGCTCCCGTGGTCTTGTGCGGACCGCACATTCGATTGGCGTTCCGGCGATTCTTCGAAGCCACCTTCAGCGACCTGACCGTCTTGAGTTACTCAGAGGTGCCCAGCCGGGTGGATATCCAAAGTGCCGGGACTCTTGTGGTTCCCGAAGGGTGAAGCGGATCCGAAGCGAGGCGGTCGGAAATGAGGTCTGGGTTTGGGTGAAGCCGGCTGAGGCTTTGAGTGAAGCAGGAAAGAAAAAGAGGGACCGTGTCGCCACGGCCCCTCAGCCCACGCAGACTGCAGGAGAGATCAGAACCACCGTGAGACCGAAACGGTCACCAGATAGTCCGCGAAGGCGGCATCGCCACGGGTTCCTTTTTGGAGGTTCCAGTAACTGCGCTCGCGTTGGGCTTCTAGACGCCAGGGCACCGTGATGGCCACATTCCATTTCCCGGGCATCCAGTTGATTCCCGGTTCAATGGCAATGGCGTAACCCGGACGTCGGAAGCCTTCTTCATTCCCCGCGTTGCCGTTGAGATCCTCCACGGGGATGCCCTCCATGCGGCCGCCCAGGGAGACGGAGAGGTTGTGCTTCTCGCTGACCACCTTGGAGAAGCCCGCACGGAACATGTACTGGTCGGTAATCGACATGCCGTTGTCGATGTTCTTGCCCGCAATCGTGGGGCCCGCATCGCTCCGCGCGGTGGGACTGGCCACTCCATTTACATTTTGCGGATTGAACAGGTAATACGCCTGAGCATAGGCGAAGAAGCCCTTGGTCAACTCGCGGTAGCCGTTGAGTTCCCAACTGACACCCCAACCGCCGTCACCGGGTTGGATAGACTGATCGACGTTGCGTCGCACCGGTTGGATGTTCACGCCGGAGGTGGGATCCTGGTCCTGAAAAAACGTGTCGTCGGCCTGGTAGTCGCCACTGGGCGCCTTGCCACCGAGGCTGACCTGCAGGTTGCCCTTGGGTTGGGTTTTCGGATCCCAAAGCCAATACCCCACCACGGCTCGGACGTCGCCGATGCCCGTGGCGCTGGTGTCGCGCCGGACACCGCTGTGCTCATACGGCGCTGAACGGATGTGATGCACCCAAGGCAGAACCAGCGATGCGGACAAACGCGGGCTGAATTGGTAGGTCACACTGGTGTCGATGAACTGGGAGTAGTTGATGACTTCGGTGCCTTGTTGGAAGCGATCGAGTCCGGCGGCATTCCGGGATTCATTGCCGCCGATGAAGTGGCGATCTGACTTGAAGAATCGGTAGCCCACCGATGCCAACCAAGGACCGTGTTCGGCGGCGTCCTCTCCCATGCCCGCGTGGTTCATGGTGCACATGCCGCCGCCGCGGACCGCGACGCAGCCTTGGGCTTGGGCTTGCTCAGTCCAGATGGCTTGCAGGCAAAAAACGGCAGAAGCCAGAACTGTGGCGGATTGGGCAATGGAGGGAGACCGATTCATTGCTCTGCACTGTAAACAGAATCCGTATTCAAACCCTGCCTTTGGGGTCGAATGCGGGTGCTCTGGGGTGAACTGCGTGTTTTGAGGGGTGGGTTAGCCTTGGTGGCAGGCGACAGGCCGACCCTTTCCTAGATCCCGCAGGACGCGAGCTTCGACGCGACACTGGGGCTGTACGACCGGACAGCGGGGGTGAAACGGGCAGCCCGTGGAGGGCGACAGGGGGGCGTCCGAAAGTACGATGCGTCGCCGTTTTGAAGCCGGATTGACTGCCGGAACCTCCGATATTGAGTCCTGGGTCGGTTCCGAGGACGCGTTCCAACCTCGCCCGAGCACCGGCACCGATCTTAACAAGGCGCGGGTCTAGGGGTAGCGCGGGCATTGGAACACATCGAGAGCGGGCTCTTCTCCCACGATCTGCCTGGCGTACATAACACCGACTCGGTCGGCGATGTTGCCCACCAGACCAAGTGCAGTGTCTCAATTAAGTATTTATTAAAATCCAACGAGCGTGCCATCTTTTGGACATGGCACGTCCGAAGATTCCATTCAAGCTCTCGCCTGAGCAGCGGTCAGAACTTCAGCGCCTGATCCAAGCGCCAAGAACGCC
>CAINWP010000008.1 GCA_903854475.1 uncultured Verrucomicrobiota bacterium | reverse complement strand
TCGTGCAGCGCTTATGTTCGCTTCCTGGAGGGCTCAGGAGATGGAGGTGCTCCTTGAATCAGCATGACGGTCCTTGTCGCCATGAACCTCGGATTGGGGTTCGTCGCAGAGCTTCAAGCGTTGGGAATTGAAGCCCGGCATTGGTCGCAGGTCGGTGCGCTCGACGCTCCTGACAGTGTCATTATGGAGTGGGCTCGACGAGAGGGCTTACCAGCGATCTGGACTTCGGAGCGCTCTTGCATTCGACCAACGGAGTGGGTCCGAGTGTGATTCAGTTTAGGGGATCCGATCTTCGAGTCCGCGCAATCCTGGGGGACCTAATTAACGTGTTGGATACCTTCAGCGATTCGCTGAAAAAGGGTGCCTTGATCACGGTTGCCGGAAAACGTGTTCGAATTGTTGAGCTACCGGTAAAGCGGGCCAACTAGTCTTTGGAGCCCACAGCCGATGACGCAGTTTCCTTGTTTCATAGTTGGGTCAAATCTGGCTGTGGTGAAGTGGCCGATGAAGCGTTCGCCATTAGGCGCGTATGAGCGCTTTCGAAGACATCGCCCCACCTCGGAGGTGCTCGGGTGAGACTGAGTTAGCGGACGGACCCCGGGGTGTAGCCCAATGACCTCCTAGGTAGGGACCGATCTCCGAGCGGTCCGGCACCGCAGACATGGCCCTCTACCGAGTTCTGGCCGAAAGAAATGATGCATCCAACATCGAAAATCCCTCCCGAAACCCGGTTTTTTCGAGTCGACTGAAATCGTGAGCGGATGATGATCTTCAGATCTACTACCGCTGATCAGAGGGTTTCCCCAAAAATCCCATGCCCATGAAAATCACTGCTCGTGTCAAAGAAGCCGCCAAGGCGTTGGTTTCCACCCCAAAGGCGCAATCGTTCTCGGTGGCTGGAAAGTTTGTTGAATGCAGGCACTGCGAGAACATCCTTTTTCACAAGAAAAAGGCATCGTTGAACAACGCGCTGAGTTCTTTGTCCGGTACCGAATGGTTGGATCGTGAAACGAGCGTCTTGATTTGTGCGAACTGTTCGCGGATTGAATGGTTTTTCGATGACCTCCAGCCTGAAAAATCCTGACACGAGCCCTCACTGGAATTACCAAGGGTTTTTGGGATCAGTTGCTGACCTCAATGCATTCCGAGATGGAGATGGATTTCTCACACGACGCACATGGTTGAGATCACAATCTAGAGATTAGGGTAAGGAATCGGAGAGCCTGGATGAAAAAACACACGGAGTATCACAAAGATGGGAGCATCCGAGCCATTGGGCCGATGGTGGATGGGGTTCCCGTGGGTTATTGGGAATGGTTCCGGTTGGACGGAACCAAGATGCGATCAGGCCATTTTGAGAAGGGCGAACCCACTGGCGAATGGACGACGTACGACAAGAAGGGGCAGATCTACAAGGTGACCCAGATGAAGTCCAAAACGCCGCAGCGTTGATGCTCAAGCCTCCGGCTGCCGCTGTGAACGATAGGAACGAGTTGGGAGAGTCCATGCAACAGCGGTTGCCAGTGATGCTGGTTCTGGGGGTCGTGATCGGGCTGGGGTTGGCCTCAAGGGCATACGACGGATTGTTTCCAAACGCCCTCGAAAAGTACCCCGGAGACGCTCTTTGGACGGTGGCTGTCTACCTGGGATGGAAGCTGGTGGTCCCCGCCATGGCGCCCTGGAAATTGGGCCTGACGGCGCTGGGGCAGTCCTTCGGGGTCGAGTTCCTGCAATTATACCACGCGCCCTGGCTGGACGGCATCCGAGGCAATCCCCTCGGACATCTGCTCTTTGGATCCACGTTCAACCCAATGGATCTTGTGGCATATTCGGTGGGGGCCACCGCCGTGTTCCTTGGCGACCAGTTACTGGGGCCACGCGGTCCGCTGCCGGTGCGTAGAGCCTGACGGATTGCGCAGGTGCCCTAGGCCCCCCCTGAACCGGAACGATTCAATTGGATCGGTCGTGCTGGCTGCACCTTCTTCCGCAAGAGCTTCGTTGTTCGCTCGATCCGGGTCTCAACCATGGGTCTACAATCGGCCCCCGGTGTCGTTGGGAAAGCGGTCCGATGATTCCACCCGCAGGCGGTTCTGGTTTCCGGACACCGCGAGGCCGGTTCAGTTCGCAGACCGTTTCCCGGGTAGGGATCGATCTCCGAGCGGCCTGCCAGCGAAGAACTGGGAGCTTCCGGATGAACTGGGCCAGCCGTGACAGCCGCGTTGTGCGATCCCCAAGGGCCGCCGAAGCGATGTTTTAAACGTAGGACAGGGATGAGATGAGGTGTGGATGAGCGTTGTTCGATCGCGTTGTCCGTCATGCGGGGCCATTGGCCTCCAAAGTATCCAGGGGATGGGGTGGGGTGGGGCCTCAAGGTCGCGATGGGCAAGGCACCGAGTTGATTAAAACAATTTCGAATTCTGAGTAAACTCAGATTTAATTAAAAAAAGTAAAGATTAGCTAAAGTTTTGTTAACCTTGATGATCTTAAGGTAACTAGGAGACGCCATGAATACCGATAGAACCGAATTTACTCCCATCCTACGCACGGGGCAGATGCTCAGCTTCGACTGGGTGTGCGGTGAGTTGGATGAAGCAGGCATCCCGTACCAGTGCCGAGAGGAATCCTCCGGTGGCATTCAGGTGGCCATGCCGGCGTTTCCGTCCGTCATGCCGGGCACTTGGTGGACGGTTCTGGTGCCCAGTTCTCTGCGCCAACGGGCTCAAGAGATCTTGGATTCCATGCCGTTCGATTCGGGACTGACGCCGGACGTGTGGGACTTCCAGCCGAAGCCCGCGGGCAAACGGCTTTGGCAGGCTTGCACCATCGTCTTACTGGCGCTGCTTCTGGCCGATTTCGTCTCCGAACTCCTCAGGCATGGCTCATGAAGGGGCGGCCTGGCTGGATTCTTGGATGGCAGAGCGTGCCCGGTTTCGGTAGACCCATGGCTATCGCTATTCGTCTACCGATTCAACCACCCCTAGAATCTTGGCCCCACGGTGTTTTTGCGAAGGAGTAGGGAAGGCTGGGAGACGAATTAAGGAAATCAACTTATGTCCATCGCGGATGAATTGCAGAAACTGCAGCAACTTCGGCAATCAGGAACGATCAATGACGAAGAGTTCGCCAAGGCCAAGGAGAGGTTGCTGAACGGGCAGGTAGCAGAGCCTCCCTTTGCATCGATTCCTCCAGCCGGCGCAGCCTTTACGCCAGACTTGGAACAGCAAACCCGACAGTGGGCTTTCTTCCTCCATTTGTCTGTCCTTTCGGGTTTGGTGGTGCCGATTGCCGGGGTGGTCGTTCCGATCCTGATCTGGCAGTTGAAGAAGGCCGAATTACCCGGACTCGATGTGCACGGCAAGAATGCGATTAATTGGATCATCTCCGCGTTCATCTGCGCGGTGGTCGGCTTCATTTTGACGCGAGCGATCATCGGCGGCCCGCTTCTGATTGTCCTTTGCGTGCTTGGGGTCGTCTTCCCGATCGTCGCGGCAATCAAAGCGAACAACGGTGAGGTCTGGCAGTACCCTTTTTCGATCCAGGTGCTAAAGCGAACACCGGCGTGGTCTGGCAGTCCCCGTTTTCGATCTAGGTAATGAAGTAAGGCCCGTCTCAGAACAACCGGCGTTCTTCTGTGGGGTGGCTGGGGGGCCAAGCCCAGTCGAGGTCTTGGCCTTGCTTGGATTCGTAGACTCCGCCGTCGTCAGCGTGGTTCGTGCCTACACTGTACAGGGTGAACGAGCCGTCGGCATTGAGTCGGTAGCGCAGCGGTTGTCCGTCCATGGGGTCGAGCGGCACGGTGGGCACCCATTTTGGCACTAGGTCGCCAAGAGCCTTGGGATAGCTGCCCGTCGCCAGACGATGCCGTTCTAGCCCGGCCACCGCGATGGCCAGGCGACTGGTCGTGAGGCTCCGGTCGGCCTTGGCGTGGACCTTGGCCAGGCCCGGCAATAACATGTGGCCGAAGATCCGGTAGGGATTGAACCGACTGCCCTTCCGATCGTAGAACCACTCGTTGATCTGTTTGGTCTCCCAGATCGAGTCCTTTGCGCCGATGCCGCGTTCCGGGTCGCAACTCTGGAGTGCGTCGACGACCTGATCCAGCACTTGCGAGTGGTAGGTCTGATTCTGCAGCAACCAAGCTCGGGGTATCATTTCTTCGATGGTTGCGGCCAAACCGTCATTGGTGGCTTCCGGTGCACCGAGCGTCTCAAACGATATTCGCCCCTGTCGCCCCAACTCGAAGGCGATCACGCCTCCGATTCGCTCGCCTCGGAAGGCCTTCACGAGGCTGTCCCGCTGCTTTAGGCCTTCGAAGCGCTGTTGGAACGCGGCCAACTGGGCGTCGGACCACGCATGTTGCGAGGTGCCGTCCCAGAAGGCGCTGTAGGCGATAGTCTGGAGAGCCACCTGGACGAGGTAGCCGATGAGCACCGGGTCTTCGCCGATTAGGTCGGCCAGGCGGAGGATGGTCTCGATGTCCTCGGCCGCGCCGACGGTATCGCCAGCAGCTACTCGTGCGGCGGCGCGGGTGCGCAGCTTCACGACCATGGATTTGTGGATGGCCAAGTGGGGTAGCAGCGCATTGGGACCGTCGGCATAGCGGATGTCGTACTGTGCCCGCGGTCGCCGGGTAGCCTCGGCGACCTGGTCGAAGATCGCCCTCCGGCCTTCGAACGCGAACAGGACCGCCTGGGGCGCGGGCATGACGGCCGGCGGGATGGGCAGGTGGAAGAGGTCGTTGGTCTCGCGGGGTTCGGCCTGACCCGGATCGTACACCGTCCGCATCGCCCGGTTCGTGCCGGACTTCAGCACGCTGGCCAAGGCCTCCAGGTCGGGCCCGGTGCGGCGCAATGGTTTGCCGTTCTTCGGTTTGTCCGGGATCGACGAGGGAAAGCGCAACGCATCCTGCAGTTCGGCCAACTTCCTCTGACCGGTCCACCGGTAGGCGGTCCGACCCTTGGCGTCGTTCGTCGCGGTGTGGCTCAAGAGGCCGTCCATAAGCGGGTGACGGGCGAAGTTCTGATCATCTGGCACTTTGGGGCCCAACAGGTCCTCGTAGGTCAAGGGTTCGCCACGTTGCTTCAGGTGAGCCTCGACCGCCTGCCAGGCCCGCGCCGCACGGGCTCCTTCGATGGTGGACCTCAGGAGCCACCCGCGCGCGTCCCGGACCGTTTCCGGCATCGGCTGGCGGGCCAGGCGGTGGAACTGGTCCTGCAGCAAATCCCGCGCATCGGCCTCCGACCGAGTCAGATTCAGGGCGTAGGCAAACAACGCTCCCGCATGGGCGTCATAGAGGGTTTCAATTGAGTCGGGGCCTGCCATCGAGATCGGTGTTCACAGGGAGGACGCAGGACCCCTAGGGATTTGTCTGCCCAAAAACGGAGGAGTTCGCTCAACAACTGAAAACCCGTCGCACCGGATCGGGCAAACCCGGGACGGGGACGCGGGCAGCGGAGTCGGAGTCCGGGCGGGTCACGCCGGGACCAGCATGAGTTTGCCGAGTTCTGGCCGAAAGGAGTGGGGTACCCAAAACCGAAAATCGGTCCCAAACCCCGTTTCCGACCGCCTCAACGCCTGCCGAGAGAATGCTGTTGCGGCCCCTTCGACGAGGGGTGACCTTAGGGGGATAGGCTGCCAAAAAGGTCCACGGGGGGAAGATTAGGCTGCATTTAGGTGGCCTAAACAACGCTGGCAGAAAATATGTCTTGCTGCGATGAGCAATATTTTGTATTGCTGATTCTCATGTGAACGAGATCGCTTTCGAATGGGATTCCGGCAAGGCGGCATCGAATGCCAAGAAGCATGGCGTTTCCTTCGAGGAGGCCAGAACAGTATTCTACGACGAGCATGCTCTGTTGATACCGGATCCTGATCATTCGACCACCGAAGACAGATTCATCATCATGGGGCTCAGTTCCGCACTGCGGGTCCTCGTCATTGTTCACTGGTTTCGCAAAAGCGGTTCGTCGATCAGAGTAATTTCGGCACGACGCGCCGGAACCAAAGAACAGCAACCATACTGGGAGAAGAAAAAATGAGAAAAGAGTATGATTTTTCCACGGCAAAGCAGAATCCATATGTGAAGCGTTTGAAGAAGGCGGTCACCATTCGACTCGAACCCGATGTGATCAATTACTTTAAAGCACTTTCTACTGATACGGGGATTCCATACCAGAATCTCATCAATCTGTATTTGCTCGACTGCGCCAAGGAACAGCGACGACTTGCATTGACCTGGAAAAAATAATGCTAACGGGGCTGTGCACCTAACTCCCATGCCTTCGGCACTTTTGTCACAGATCCTGCGGACGCAGGATCTGCGCCAAAAGCAAGTGGGAGCAGGTGACAGCGGACGTTCGCAAAAAATATGAGCTTCCGCAAACACGTTGAGTTTGTCTCGAATGCCTTCCCATCTTATCCGAGGGAAGATGAAGAAATCAATCCGGGCATTTGGGGAAAGC
>CAINWP010000007.1 GCA_903854475.1 uncultured Verrucomicrobiota bacterium | reverse complement strand
TACCTAGGAGCCTGGTCGGACTCCGAGGCTCATCGGGCTACATCGCGGGTTTCTGCTGCAAATTCGGCCTCACCCACGCGTTTCCGAGGTAGGGCGATTTCTCCGAAAGCGCCGCGTCCGTGGGGACGGACCGCTCGGAGATCGGTCCCTACCTAGGAGCAGAGTCGGCACACACGGACCGCTCGGAGATCGGTCCCTACCTAGGAGGTCTTCGGGCGACATTCGGGCGGCCAAAAAACAACTGTCAGTGACGGTGTGAAAACCAATGAAACCTGCCGGTGTGAAACCACTGAAAACAGCGAGAAACCATTATTCAACTGAACTAAATCAACTAATTATTTAAGACACAGCTCGTTTTGACAAACCATTGCGCTTGTAAAAATTAACTAAAATATCAGTGAGTTCAGCAGCTTTAGCATCCGTGGTCACAATATCCACAAATCCTTGAATCACGGCACGCTGATGGGTGGGAAATCTCGCCAAATCTATTTTAAGGTTTTCTTTAACCGGCACCTTGCCCGATTGCGGCTTGGCTCGGATCACCACTTGAGGCCGCAGATGCAAAGGGCAATTGTCTTGAAGGTAGGCAACCACCAATGGAATAGCCTGAGTCTCGGAAAGCATCTTCGCCAAGCGATCTACCGTGGAACGACCAGGAATTATTAAGCCGGCACATTGCCGACTCACCATACTCTGATCGATCCCAACAGCTCGAATAAATTTCAGTTGACTCCCATCGAAATCCCGATTGATCAGCGCCAGTAATTCGGCCGAAAAATAACTCACAGCGTTATGTCCCATATTTGGAGCCATTTTGCCAACAAGCGTTTTTTGCATAATTGCCGCAGAATCATGCGTGAAGAGATTGCTTAAAAAACCTCCACTACAACCTAGGCATGACCTTAAAAACGCTCCATTGGCACCACCAACCAACCCCAGGGCCAAGCGCCACTCCCAGCGTGCTAAGCAAGCCTCGGCCCAGCACTAGCCAAGAAAACCCCGATCCCCAGACGTCCACCGTGCGGCACCGCCCCCCTGGCTACCAATTGACGGCGGGCACGACCTCCGATTGCCTTTGCGGCATGCAACGCGCGCGTGCCTTCTGGCTTCTATGGACCACTCTGATACCGGCGTTGGTGGCCGAAGAAATCGTTACCTTAGATGGCCGAACTTTCCGTGAGACGACCCTTCGGCGTCTGGATGAAGACCGCTTGGAGCTCCAGCACTCCGGGGGCCGAACAACGGTATTCTTCTTCGAGGTTCCCGAACCACTGCGACGACAATTGGGGTTCGATACCGAGGCCGCCTTAAAACGCCTGACCCTCGAGAATTCTCGCCTACGAGGCTCCTCTCCTCTCCCATCGGTGACGGCGAGTCCGACAGCGGACTCATCCACGACCCAACCCAAGGCTATGATGCTTCCCCGGCTCTTGGCCCCAGCCACGCCGTTAGTCGAAGCCCTCCAAACCGCCCGGTGGGCCGGCCTCGTGCCTCCGGCCCCCGCCGCACAACTGCCTCCGGTGACCGCCGCTCAGGACATCAGTGTTTGGGAACTGGTAAACCACTACCGCTCCGATCTCCCGGCGGCCAATGCACGGTATCAAAAACGCTCATTCCGTATCACGGGCGTGGTGGAACGCATGGAGCGAGGCATTGTCAGCCGCAATGTCCGGGTCTTTCTGGAGACCCCAGACCCCGCCGTGCGGCCGGTCTGTGAATGGCGCATCGACGACAAGATCCCCGCCTTCCACACCCGCCGCGATGGGCGAACGTTGATCGCCGAGAACAACCGCTCGAAGTGGCAACTGCTCGAAGCCGGCCAGACGGTGACCTTCGAAGTCCGTGCGTCCGGACTGGGAGATGGTTTGGTGGAATTGAAGCAGGCTCGCTTGCAGCCCTGAGTGAATTGATCCCTCGCAGGCCCGATGATGGAAATAGCAGCGAACCCTAACGGACCTCGGTCCAACGGTGCCTGCCGAAGGCGTTCCTACCGGGAGGGCTCGTCGACCTTGGCCGTGACCGTGATTTGGACCGCGGCGCGAGGCGAGATCTCTCCCCCCTCAAACCGTAGCCGAACCCGTCCGGACTGTGCCGCCCGCGGCCGCCGAGAAACTCCGCCACTTCGCCTGCGGAATAAGCCCCAGCGCGATGAGCACGCATTGGCTGCCCACAAACACCATCAGCGCCGTGAAGGCCCCACTCATGAATCCGTAGCTGTGGAGTCCCACGCCCAGCAAGTTGGTGCCGAACCATGACCAACTGGTGACGATGTTCCCGAAGATGGCGAGGTTCATGATGCCGCGCTCCCGAACCATGCCGCCCCAGCGAGCGTGCAAGATGAGCGCATTCCACAGCACGATGATGAGGGCCCCGTTTTCCTTGGGATCCCAGCCCCAGAAGCGCCCCCACGATTGGTCGGCCCAAATACCGCCCAACACGGTGCCCACGAAGCTGAACAGCGTGGCGAAGCACAGAATGCCATACACCATGCGCGAGAGGCTCTTGCCCATGTCAGCGTTCATCACCTTCGTAAAGAATCCCAGCAGCACGTACAAGATGGCCAGGAACCCGGCAACGTAGGTGGCCGCATAACCCAAGGTCACGATGACCACGTGGGTCGCCAGCCAGAAGTTGGTATCGAGCACCGCCTGGAGCATCACCATGGTGTCGCCTCCGAGTGCGAGATTGTGAGCCACGATCTGGGTGGAGAAACCAATGACCGTCGCTACCGCCAACCCGATGGCGTTTTTCCAGAACGATTCAAGGATCAGCCCGAGGCCGACCGCGCCCCATCCGATAAAAATGGCCGAGCTGTAAAGATTGGTCACCGGCGGCCGACCCTCGAGCCACATCCGAGCGATGAGCCCCAGCGTGTGGACAACGAAGGCCAATTGCACCAGATGCAGGGACGTCTTGCGACTCCACTCAGCGAAGTTGAACCAGAACCCACAGCTGAAGAGGAAGGCCACGATGTACAACGCGGCGGTTTTCGAGAACGGCGCGAAGCTATTGTAGAGCTGTTCGCGAGCCGTCTTGGTCAGGCCTTTGCCCAGGCGCAGCGACTCCAAGTAGGTCTGGTACCCGGCCACCGCGGTATTGAAGCCCGCAACCTGGCTCTCACGAAAGGCGTCAGCCATCGCCGCCCAATGACCCACCGCCGGCGAGAGCGGCCGGGTGCCGGCCAATCGGATGCCTTCGGCCGCGGCTTCGGGCGAAAGCTCGGCCTTGGGCACGCGCATGAGGTGCTTGAGCAGCGGCGCCCCGAAGCTGGGCTCCAGCAAGGCCTCACCGATGCGCTGCCAGGCGAAAGTGGCGTCTCCCCCGGAGGCCGGCGGGATGAGCAACGGCGGCTCGCCGCGCAGCGTCACAAAATACCGCTCGGCATGACCAAACACCTCAGTGAGCGCATTGGTATCGAACGTACCGGAACCGGTCATGCGCTGCTGGAAGGCCCTCACGCCGGCCGGGATGGCCTTCTGGTAGTCGGCGATTTCGGAAGCGAAGCGGACCGTGTCCTGCGGGTGCACCGTGTTCTTGAGGCGCAGGTACAGGGTCATGGCCTCGTACAACCCGAGGGTGGCGTTGTCGAAGGCATTGCGGAGGGACGAATCCTTCTTGTTCTCCTGGATGTTCCGGGCGCTCTCCTCGATTTGCTTGAGGCCGGTTTCGCCGAACTGGTTCCACGAGTAGTGCTTGCCGTCTTCGCCGGCCGCCGGGTTGGGCTCGGGCAGCTTGAGCATCGCCTTGAGCTCCGGGTGATCCACGCGGAAGACCTTCCAGCCATCCGCGACCTCAGGCCGGGTCATGAGCGTCAGCAACCACTCGGTCGCCGAGAGGATCTTGGGCCGCTCGTACCATGCCTTGGCCGGTTCGAGGTTGGCGGTGTCCTTTTCGCGGATGCGCGTCAGTGAATTGCGCGCCAACGAATCCACGGGCTGCAGGCGGCCGTTGAAGACCACGGGCAGGCGGCCAAACGCCCCGAAGGCGTACTCGGGGTCACGCCGCGGCATCAGAGCACCCAGGATCCAAAGTGCGAAGAGCGCCGTGATGATCAGGGGAAGGCGTTGTTTCATGGTTGAGTCGGTGCGCGTTGGGACAAGGTGGGTTTCCAGCAGGTGAAGCTTCAGGCGGCCCGGGGCTTACGCCGGGCGATGAACTTCGTGAGGTGCATGAGGAACTGAACCAGCAAGCCCACGCCCACCAGAATGCAGCCGAGGTAAGGGGTGATCCACGACGGGTTGCGCACCACTTGCAACGCACTGGTGCCACGCCCGCCGTCGGCCAACTGCTCCTTGCCCATTTGATACTGGAAGAAGGTGTAGCCGCCGTACCGCAACGGCGAATTCATGTAAATGTCCACCTCGCGGTCTTCGTGGGACTCAGTGTTTCGCAATCGCACCCGGCTCTGAAAGTTCTTCGGAATGTCCGTGCCTGGGTAAGTCTCGTGGGTGGTCTTGAGCAAGGTCAGGGCGAAGGGTTTGTAATCGCGCACCGAACGGTATTCGAGGCGCCACTCCGTTCCCTCCACGGTCACCGTCTGGGGCTTGAGTTCGCCGGACACGGCCCAGGTCCCGAGGTTTGACGGGCCCGAAAGCTCGATCACCGCGGCCGGCACATTGCGGGCATCCATGGTGCGCGTCGGCGGCTGGGCATCGATGACGATCCGGGCGCCCACGCCTTGGGTCGCCGCCGGCGGCCGATTCGAATCCATGACCGGGGCGCGGAGGCGAATCCGGGCATTTTCATAGGCATCTTTCACTCGAATGCCGAAGGGCAGCAACTCGTGATGCAGTTCGTCCCCCGGCTTCAAGCGCACGGCAGGGATGGCCACCACCTGGTCGAGGGTGTTGCTGCCAGCACTGCGGAGGAAGGCCAGTTCGAAGTCCATCGACGACTCGGAATAGTTCCGGGTATCGCCCTCGCGGAAGCTCATGATGCTCTCGCGGGCCAGCATGTCGGTGGCCAATTGCCCCAGCAGCAGCAAGATGATGCCGATGTGCGTCAGGAAGATGCCGCTCTTGGACCACGTCCACTTAAAGCGGGTGAAATGGGCCACGATCAAGTTGATGACCAGCATCGTTCCCAACAGGTATCCGCCGGGCAGCGGCACCACCGGGAAGGTGGATCCGTGCGGCGTCCAATAGGCGAACCAACTGCGGAAGTACTGCTCCTGGGCCACGTAAAGACCATCGCTGGTTTGGCCCAACGTGCCGAAGAACACCACGACCACACCCAATCCCAGGAGCACCACCGTGAGGCGCAGGGACGACAGGAACTGGAACAACTTAGAAATCATGGGCGAAAATCGGACGACGGCCGGTCGCAATAAATTGCATCAACTTGACGGAAAGCGCTCGGGATTTTTCAACAACAGTCGCGGCACCCCATTCAGAAGCGAATCGAACGGACAAATTGCTCAAACGCCTCTCGGTTTTGGGCGGCAACGGCCGAGGGAGCTGTCAGCTTGAAAAACCACGAAACCTCACCGCGGGCCACGATGGCCCCCAAGATCGTCTTCTCGGTCCCCACCAACTCCACCCAAGTGCCGCTGTCGCCCCCGGCCGTGGCCACTGTCTTGGAGTTCGCCGCCAATGCCCCGGCTTCCAACGGAGCCAATCCCACTTGGCCACGCCAGCGATTCACATTGGCCAAGAGCCCGCCGCCATTCCCAGACAGCTTACTAATGGACACATCGCCATTACCGGCGGCATCCGGGATATCGAAGGACGCCAAGCGCATGGGCTTCGGTCCAGCGGCTTTCCAGCCAGAGGGTACCTGCCAATTCGGGAGTCCGTCGGCGCCACCGCCGCTCGCCCGCTCGGAACCGCCTGAAACAGCCGCCGGCGATGCGGGGGCTGGGGCCGACGACGAGGCCGAGGCCTCCGGAGCGGACTCACCACCACCACCGGTATCTACAGACTTCAACCAAGCCAAGAACTGCGGCTTCTGCTCGGCCACCAGCGCACTCTCACCGGTAATTTTGAAGAACACGGTCATCTCGCCGGCCGGCATGATGGCTGCCAGCGTCCGGGCTGGGTACTTGCCATCCAGAACCGCCTTCTTGCCGTCCAGTTCATACATCACCACTTGGCGATTGCCCGCTGGGATAATGGATCGAAGACCGGCCAAGTCGGCCTCGGTCGCCGGCTCCAGCCCGATTTGGTCGCGCCAGCGGTTGACGTTTTCCAACTCACCTCCGGCACCGCCGCCCATGGCCACCACAGAAATATCTACCGAACGCCCATCGGGACGCGTCACGCCATAACTGGCCACGCGCATGCCCGAGGCGGGCTTTTCTTCCCAGCCGGCCGGGACAGTCCAGGGAACGGCAGGCCGTTCGGAGGCGCTGCTTTCCGACCTGGCCGGGGAAGAGGATCCCGAGGCTGCAGATCCTGGAATCTCCGAAGCGAGCGGGGTTTGGGTGGTTTTACCCTGGGGATTGGCCGCAGCCACCGGCGGGGCATCTTGAGGGGCCTGGTAGACCCGGATCTCATCCTTGCCGCAGCCCACGGCCATCCAGGCCAACGCCGAAACCACCGTCACCACTGTGAAACGCATGGAGACAGTCTGGACGCAACCAGCGGGTGGGCAAGCGTTCAATTGCAAACCAATCCCACCTACCGGCCACCGATCAAGGCTAACATTATCCATCACCTAGAACCAAACGCAGACCCATTCCGGAAACCATAGTGCGCATCAAAAAGCAGCTGAAACTAAACAAACCATCCGATCTACAACAACCGATACTGCAGGAACACCCTTAGCGGAATCAATTTGTCAGTGCCGTCCCGGAAACCACGAAAAATTGCCGGCTCAAAAACCACGGTTTTGCCATGTTTTTGGAGCAGTTTCCCTCCGGATTGAGGGCTAGCGTTCCTAACTTTCTCGAATGGCACCCGAGTGCCTTCAATACCAATAGCACGAATCAGGATCGGCATGGGAAACAAACTGAAATCGGGCGAATTAATGAATTCGCTGAAATTTTTGAAACGGTGACTTCAACCCATTTTTGACATTATATTCAATCAATTTAAAAAACAGGATTTCACACATTAAAATCATAATGCCAAAACAAGATATCAAGTATATAAATAAAAGCAACAAAGGTTACCCACTGTTTTAAAACCCAAGCAGATTCATTATGGTTCCACCACCCTTGAAAATGACGCCGGTGTTTTGGAATCGTTTGCTGCGGAATTGCTTCGCCGCTGCGCATATCCCAAGGCCGCCCAGAATAGGGTCATCGACATAAGATCCGGCTTACACGAAAGGGTAGGCGTCAATCTTAATAGGGTACGAACGGTGCAAGACAAGCTTCACGGCATCCAAACTGGGGTGGATGCGTCCAGCCAAGTCCGAAGGGCAAAGATCTGGTGTGACGCTAGGAGGCGGGAGCTAAAAGATCTCTACGGCTGGAAGGATGCCGGGGCAGCCAGAAAACCGCACCTCTCCCAAGCACCTTCGAGGTAGGGCGATTTCTCCGAAAGCGCCGCGTCCGCAGACATGGACCGTCGCAGAAACGGACCGCTCGGAGATCGGTCCCTACCTCGGAGCCTGATCGGCACACGCGGACCGCTCGGAGATCGGTCCCTACCTCGGAGCCTGATCGGCACACGCGGACTGCTCGGAGATCGGTCCCTACCTCGGAGCCTCATCCGGCCACAGCACGGTGGTCCTCCAAAAAAAACAACCTCACCCAAACACCTCCGAGGTAGGGCGATTTCTCCGAAAGCGCCGCGTCCGCAGACATGGACCGCCGCAGAAACGGACCGCTCGGACATCGGTCCCTACCTCGGAGATCCTCGGGCGGCCTCCGGAGGGGGCAAAAAACAACTGTCAGTGACGGTGTGAAAACCAATGAAACCTACCGGTTAAAAAACAACTAAAAACAGCGAGGAACCTTAATTATCTAAAACATGTTATACACGCAAAAAAATTATAAGACGCGCCGAGGCTAAAAACAGAACAGTGTTTTGGAATCAAAATGTTTTATATTAAAGTGTAAAAATCAGGCGTTTTAATAATTATTTTAATCACTTACAGAGGCCTTGGTATTGGCAAAATGCTCTTCCAAATAAGAACATTGTTGAAACATGAAGTAGCCTGATAGTAG
>CAINWP010000006.1 GCA_903854475.1 uncultured Verrucomicrobiota bacterium | reverse complement strand
TCTGCGATGGTCCATGTCTGCGATGGTCCATGTCTGCGATGGTCCATGTCTGCGATGGTCCATGTCTGCGATGGTCCATGTCTGCGATGGTCCATGTCTGCGATGGTCCATGTCTGCGATGGTCCGTGTCTGTGGACGCGGCGCTTTCGGAGAAATCGCCCTACCTCGGAGGTGCTTAGGCGAGGTGGAGTTTTTGCCCCCCACGGATGTCGCCGGAGGATCTCCTATGGTGGGTACTGTGGCCGCGTAGGCTGGGCCGGGGAAGTTCCCAGGCTCTCAGACTCCTCCAGCACCGATTCCTCAGGCACTTCGACTGACGGGGCTTCCGAAGGTGCCAACTCTACCTCGATCTCGCCAAAGTCTTCGCTCTGGATGACTTGCAGGTGGCGTAGTCGAGTGAGCTCCAACATGGCTAGGAAGGTGACTACCACTTCGCTGCGGCTGCGCGCCTCGGCAAAGAGTTCGCTGAAGCGAAAACGACCCCTCTCTTGGATCAGCATCCGAAGTGCAGCCATCTTCTCCGAGACAGTGTACGGATCAGCTTGGATTTCGCGGACATCGTCGCGTTCACCAAAGCGCTTCAGGATGACACTGACCGCCTGAATGAGTTCGAAAATCGAGACAGGCTCCCGCCGCTTTGACTCGATCTCGGGAAGAATCACCAGTGCCGACCGATGCTCATAGACCTGATCCATCCGAATTTCCAGCGACTGAAGCTCGGCGGCCGCGTCCTTGAACTTCTTGTACTCAACCAGCCGACGAATGAGTTCAAACCGCGGATCCTCTTCGTCCTCTTCGCCCATCTGGGCCTCGGGTTTTTGGTCGGCTGGCAGGAGTTCCCGGCTTTTGATGTAAATCAGAGTTGCCGCCATCACGAGGAATTCGCCGGCGATCTCAAGGTCCAGTTCCCGCATCTGGTCGATGTAGGCAACGAACTCCGAGGCGATCCGAGTGAGGTTGACCTGGTAAATGTCGACTTCCTGCTTCTTAACCAAGTGCAGCAACAAATCCAAAGGTCCTTCGAACACGTCGAATTGGACCCGGTATTCGTTCATCAGCCCGAGCGGTATCTGTTTCCAACGCGAGAGATCCACGGTGGTACCCGGTGGATCCAGGAGCAGAAAAGGATCCGATTCAGGGACGGTCATCGGGGCAGGAATCAGGTCGGGGTTCATGGCATGGGTGTCACGTTTTTCAGCGAACCACCAATGACACGTGGCGGTGTCCGGCTTTTTCGCTCATCCAAGAACGGAGCAAGTCCACGATCCAGTCTGACCACTTTCGGCACTCTGGGCACCAGTGTTTGCGTCCGGTGATCATCTTGACGCAGCCGCGCAAGCCGGAGAATTCTACGGTCTGAGGGCCTGATTCGAGGGCCGCGGTCAACTGTGAGAGCAAGGCTTTTTGGAAGGCTAATTCGCCCAGTTCGCCCGACTCGACCGCGATTGCCTGTAAATCTCCGCGCCAGACTACTTGAGGCGTTACTACCGCTTCCTCAGGGGCCGGAACCGGGAGGGGGATGGTCGATACCTCTGCTGTCAGTCCCAACCCCTGGAAGACCTTGGTCAATGCCGTGGTGAATTCGTCCACCGTGACATGGCTCTTTCCGAGTTCGTCCTTGAAGTAATGGAGAACTCCGGCGGCTGCCTGTTTCATCCACTCGGGATCCACCTGATTGGCAGCATTCCCGGCGAGTTCGAAGGTCAGGTGCTCTACAGAGCAGGGGATGTAGTGCCCCCCCTCTTGAGCGACCAAAAGAAAGTCATCGTGGAGGGCAATCATGACGGGCGCTTCCCTTTGGCTGCTGCCTCTGCCTCGGCAATTAATTCCAATTGACGTTTGTCCGCGATTGGCAGGGAGCCCAAGCGCTCGACCTCGCTGACAAAATCTGTGGCCTCCTCAAAGTTTCGGTAGATGCTGGCGAAGCGAACGTATGCCACTGGGTCGAGATTTCGTAGTTCCCTCATAACCCGCTCGCCGATAGCACGAGAGGTTGTTTCACGATCGAATCCCTCAACCAAGCCGCCTTGGATGCGTTCGACGGCACCGGCGATGTCGTCTTCGGAGACCGAACGTTTCTGGCAAGCCCTTTGGAGGCTGGCGGTCAGCTTTTCTTTGGAAAAGATCTCACGCCGTCCATCTCGTTTCACAACCATCAATGGGTCGTGTTCAATTTGTTCGTAGGTGGTGAAACGTTGCTCGCAGGCCAAGCATTCGCGCCGACGCCGTATAGTGGCCCCTTCCTTGGAGGATCTGGAGTCGATGACCTTGTCATCCTGACCGCCGCATTTGGGACAGCGCATATTTGGAGGTAACGATCAATCGGCAGTGGCCTAAGACGAGGTAAGCCACTATCCGTAGTGTCGTCAAACCGTTTGCAGGGAAACTTGCTCACAATGGCGATGGGGTCGGGAAGGCGTTTTGCCTCGCGGGTTCAGCGGTTTGAACCGGAGGCCTGACAACGGCCGCAGATTGGTTAGTCTGTCCCCATGAGCAAGGCCTTGGTGGAGGTTCGAGGGGTTTCCAAATCGTTCCGGACGGGTGATCGTAAAGTCCAGGTCTTGAATGAGGTCTACCTCAGCGTGGCTGCCCAGCAGAGCGTGGCCATTGTCGGTCCCAGTGGATCGGGCAAGAGCACCCTCCTGAATCTGTTGGGAACGTTAGATCAACCGGATCAGGGAACCATCGTATTTGACGGCAAGAACCTGGCTATGATGGCCGGAGATGAATTGGCAAGGTTCCGCAACCTCAACATCGGCTTCGTGTTTCAGTCCCACTACTTGCTGCCACATTTGACGGTCTTAGAGAATGTTCTGGTTCCGGTTCTAGCCCAGGAGTCTGAGGTGGGTGAGGAGGTGCTGCGCCGTGCCACGCAATTGCTCCAAAGAGTGGGGTTGGCAGACCGCGAAAAACACCTGCCGGGCCGCCTTTCCGGAGGGGAACGTCAGCGTGCGGCGGTGGTGCGGGCCTTGATCAACCAACCGCGCCTGATATTGGCCGATGAGCCCACCGGAGCCCTCGATCGTGTTTCTGCGGCGGAGGTCGGTCGCTTGCTGCTCGAGCTCAATCGCGAGCACGGAATCACCCTCATCGTGGCCACCCATTCCGAAGAACTCGCGGCGCGAATGGATCGGGTGCTTTCGATGGAGAATGGCGCTTTGGTTTGAGGGCGGCGCACAAATGGGGTGGGCTTCGTTGAGGTCCCCCGCTCGGCGGGAAGGATTCGGTTTCGCCAAGCTACGACCGATCCCTCATGGTCGCCCCATGATTGAGCGACGGGACTGGAAACCCGAGGAAATCCTCCGACTGACCCTTCGGGTACTCATCGGCTTCGTGTTGTCTGGCCTCCTTCAGTCGCTGGTGATGCACCCGAATACCGCCGGCGCAACACTGATGGCACCCTGGAAGGCCTTGGTTCTCGGTCAGCTGTGTTTCCATGCCATCGTGGTGGCGGCGATGATGAGTTTCATGAGGAATCAAGGCCGCACATGGAGCGAAGGCTTTGGATTGCAGGTGGGAGGGAGTGCTCGCGCGGTGGGGATGGGTGTTCTGGCGGGGTTAGCCTTTCTCCCGGCGGCCTACGGACTGCAATGGGCCATCGGTTCTTGGCTCCAGACGATGGGGGTCGAATTGCCCGCGCAGACGGCTATCGGGATTCTCACCGAAGCCGATACCTGGGGGCGGACTGCGATCTTCCTCACAGCCGCACTCGGTGCTCCCTGGGTGGAAGAGATGCTCTTTCGAGGCGTGGCCTTTCCGTTCCTCCAAGACCTCGGATGGCCCCGTGTGGCTTTGTGGGGCACAGCGCTCGCCTTCGGCTTGATCCATGCCAATCGGAGTGTTTTGGTGCCGCTAACGGTCTTCGGGTATCTCTTGAGCCTGCTTTATCAGAACTCCGGAAATCTCCTCACCTCCATCGCCGCGCATGTGACCTTTAATACTGCGCCCTTTGTTTTGCTGTCGTTGGACATCCGCCTGGACCGCTGAATGAGCACCTTACGTCCGGACCTAATCTCGCGTTAGCCAGCGACCGGGCTGTTGCCGAGGATTCAGACACGGACCTCGAGGCAGGATACCAGAAGGCCTGGGTTGTTCGACCGGGCGACCAACCAGACAGACCGACTGGCATCCTGCTCTTCGGAGTTTTGCGGAGAGTGAGATCAGCTAAGCTTCCAGTTTCCGCGCATTGGCTGATCGAGGTAGGCGTTGGCCGCCTTGTCGCCGATGAAGGTCTCCTTCTTGGAGTCATACCGCAGTGGTCGGCCCGTTTGCAGGGCGATTTTTGCGAGGTTGACGAGTGTGCAGGAGCGGTGGCCATTCACCTCGTTCAGGGCGAATTTGGAGCGGGTCTTCACGGCATGGACGAAGTCGGTGACCATGGGTTCCGGATCCTTCAGTCCCTTGAGGGTTTGCTCGAAGTTCGGGATATCGGCCTTCATGCCTTTGAAGATTTTGCCCTTGGAGCCGGCAATAAACGCGGCCTGTTTGTCTTGGTTTTCGCCGTCCAAGATAATCTCGGTACCGTCTTTGTATTTCATCCGGATGGTACGGAAGGTGCCGACCGCATCCGTATCTTGCACCGGGGCGTCGGACTCGATCTCCACCGGGCTTTCGTTGTCCTTGCCGAGGATGTACTGCACAGGATCGAGGTAATGCTGGCCCATGTCTCCCAGGCCTCCCCCATCGTAGTCCCAATAGCCGCGGAAGGTCCCGTGCACGCGGTGCGGGTGATAAGGCTTATACGGGGCGGGCCCAAGCCAGAAGTCGTAATCGAGTTCGGACGGGATGGGTTGGGGCTTCAGGTCGGTGCGGCCGATCCAATAAAACTTCCAATCGAATCCGGTCGAAGCGTTGAGAGTGACCTTCAATGGACCGTCGCCCAGCATTCCGTGCATCACCGCTTTGCGGATGTCTTTTACAGGCACGCCCATGCCGTAGAAGCTGTCTTGGAAGCGAAACCAGGTGTTGAGGCGAAAGATGCGCTTGTGCTTCTTGACCGCGGCGACGACCGCACGTCCTTCGGCGATGGTTCGCGTCATTGGCTTCTCGCACCAAATGTCCTTACCTGCCTTGGCTGCGGCGATGGAGATGATGGCATGCCAGTGCGGAGGGGTGGGCACATGGACGATGTCGATGTCCTTGCGGGCGAGGACTTCGCGGAAATCTTTGTAACCTTTGCAATCAGGGCCGCCGGCCTTCACCGCCTGGGCGAGGTGGTTGGAGTCTACGTCGCAGACGGCCAGCAATTTGCAGGTGGTGTTGATGGTGTTGACATGTCCCATGCCCATGCCGCCGGTACCAATGACGGCGCGGGTCAGTATTTCGCTCGGAGGCGTGTGGCCAGCGCCGCCGAGAACATGTCTCGGAACTATGGCCACGGTGGCCATCGCGGCGATGGAGTTGCGGAGGAAGCTCCGGCGTGTCAGCGGGTTGTGGGTGTTCATGATCGGGTGTGCGATACGGGATGTGGCTTAGTGGTAGTCAAAACGAAATCGGGCGATTGGGTCACGCGAGGATTTCCCGGATCACTTCGCCTTTGACGTCGGTGAGTCGGATATCGCGTCCGCCGAAGCGATAGGTCAGGCGTTCGTGATGGATTCCCAATTGGTGCAGAACGGTGGCGTGCAAGTCATGCATCTCTAGGCGGTTTACCACCGACTTGTAACCCCAGTCATCGGTCTGTCCGTAGGCCATGCCTCCTCGGATGCCTCCTCCGGCCAGCCATACCGAGAAGCCGTGTTCATTGTGGTCGCGGCCGTCGTTGCCTTGGGCAAAGGGTGTACGGCCGAATTCACCGGCCCAGACGACGAGTGTTTCGTTGAGCAGGCCGCGCTGTTTCAAGTCTATCAGCAATCCGGCAATGGGTTGATCGACGGCGCGCGCGTTGTCGCCGTGGTTTTTCACGAGGCCGCCATGGGCATCCCAGCGGCTGTAGCCATCGACCATCGGGATGGTGAGTTCAACGAAGCGCACGCCTCGTTCGACCATGCGCCGGGCCAAGATGCATTCCCGCGCGTAAGTGCGGGTGTGTTCGTAGGGAGCGTCGAGGCCGTACAGCGCCCGGGTTGCCGCCGTCTCGTTGGAGATGTCCATCAACTCGGGGATCGTCACCTGCATCCGGGCGGCCAATTCATAATTGTGGATCGCCGATTCCAGCGCATCGACGCCTCCAGATTGTTCCAGCGCGTGTTCGTTGAGCCGACGAACCAGGCGCTGTTTGGTTTGCTGCAATTGGGCCTGTTTTTCAGAGGGTACGACGTTGGCCAGTGGAGTCCCTTGGGCATGAATTAGGGAACCCTGATGGGTGGCCGGTAGGAAGCCGCTGCCGAAATTGTCGAGCCCTCCGGATGGAATCTGACCGCCGTTGAGCACCACATAGCCCGGCAGGTTGTCATTGAGCGAGCCTAGCCCGTAGTTCACCCAGGCTCCCATGCTCGGGCGTCCCTGAAGGCCGATCCCGCTATGGAGGAAGTAGTTGGCGCTGGTGTGTTCCGGGAAGTTGGAGGTCATGGACCGCAGCACACACAGGTCATCCGCTTGGCGGGCGATGTGAGGGAAGAGGTCGCTGATCCAGAGGCCGCTCTGGCCGTGTTGGCGGAACTGCCAGGGCGATTTGAGAATGGTTCCAATACTATCGAACTGCGTCTTCTCGATCCGTCCCATGGCCTTGTGGGCTTCTTGGCCATGGTACTTCGCCAGCAACGGCTTGTGATCGAAACTGTCCACCTGAGACACGGCCCCTTCCATGAACAAGAAAAGGACACTGCGGGCCTTGGCTGGAAAATGGGGAGTGGCGAGCAAGCCCGATTCAGTGCCGCGGACTGCGGCAGCCAGCGGGGAGGGGCTGGACTGGGAAAGCAGGGACCCTAAGGCCAGGGTCCCGAATCCGTTGGAAGCGCGGCGCAAGAGTTCCCGACGGCTCAACCGGGCCCCGGGAGCTCCTGAAGAGGAATAGGGAGGCATCATGTTCAGGGTAGGTATATGAACTCGTTGGCGTTGAGCAGGGCGTGGCAGAGATCGGTCCAAATATCCGCCCCCGATGGGTTCGAGGTGTGAAGTGTCTTCAATTCCGCGAGGGTGGCTTGGCACGACTCGAGTTCAGACGGTGTTGGAAGGCGATTGTAGGCGCGGGTGAACAACGCTCGGATTCGCGTGGGCGCGTCGGCATGTGGGTACTCTTCGAGGAGTCGTCGGGCCCAGGCTTCCGCCTGTTGGTGGAAGAACGGGTCATTCATCACCGCCAGCGATTGCGCCGGCACATTGGTGATGTTGCGCCGGCCCACGGTGCTAAATGGAGTGGGGAAGTCGAAGGCCTGCAGGGTGGTCGGCAAGAAGTTGCGTCGAAGCGCCGTGTACACGCTTCGACGCCCGTTGCCATCGAGCGGGCCGCTCTGGTCAGGACGGCCGCGTCCGATCACGAACTCGGTCAGGTGAACCGGCACGGGAGGGCCTCCCAGGGCCGGATTGAATCGGCCCGAGACCACCAGCAGCGCATCGTGGATCGCCTCGGCCTCGAGGCGTCGGACCGGCATTCGATGCCACCATTGGTTGGATGGATCGAGTTCAGGTGCTCGGGTGTCGGTGGTTTGGCTCGCCATGCCATAGGTTTGGGTGAGGAGCAGTCGGCGGATGAGTCGCTTGGTGGACCAATGATCGACATGGACGAATTGCCAAGCCAGATGGTCGAGCAGCTCGGGATGGGTCGGTCGTTCTCCCAGGGCACCAAAGTTGTCCACGGTGGGCACCAGTCCTCGCCCGAAGAGATGGTGCCAGACCCGGTTGACCCAAACGCGGGCCACTAATGGGTTGGACGGGTTGGCCAACTGGCGGGCCAGCTCTAGGCGACCGCTGGAATCGGTGGGTTGGATGGGTTTGGCTCCCTGGAAGACAGCCGGGAGGCTGCGAGGGGCTAAGATGCCCGGCTTGAGTGGTTTTCCGCGGACGAGAACATGTTCATCAACGCCGGTGCCGTCCATCCAGGCCACGGCGGTCCGTGATTGCCAGGTGACTTGCCCTGCCAGTGCGTCTTGCCCCTGCATCAGTTGCCGAGCGAGTTTGCGATACTCGACGTCGGTCGCTAGGCCCGAAAGCTCCGGATGCTGGATCCACCATTCGGCCCACCGAAGGGTGGCGGGTGCTGGGGTGTTCGTGCTCCGGCCTTCGAGCCAGTCACAGGCTTCCATCGCCCGTTTCTGCAGTGCTTCGGCCAGGTCTTGCTTCGAGGTGCTTCGATGGGCACCGGGAAACAGAAGGGTGGGTTTCCAGGTTGGGACCCATTCGGACTCCACAACCTGAAGGATCTCAAGTTCCCGTGACCCATCGGGCCCGAATTCAATATGGGCGCGGTGGCCGGAGTAGGCACCAAGTGCGTGGGTTACCCATCGGGGCTCCAGAGAATCTCCCGTGTCGAAGGTCTGGTTCAGGGCCCCGTGAAGCGGACCTTCCACCATCAGGTGTGAATCGACCGAAGCAAAGACCCGCACCTTGCCGCGAATCAGGTAGTGCAGTCGGCCGGATTTCAGGGTGACGGTGGGGGTCCGGAGCATTTGTCCAGCCCGGGCGGTCGATCCGATGCGCCCGGAGTCATTCTCGTTGCCTGGGGTGTTGGAGAGTCGATTCCAGAAGGCGTCCCGTCGGGCTGCTCCGCGGTCCAGGATTCGGGCGATGGGCTGAGATTCACTGGATCCGGGCACCAGAATTCCTGGTGCCAAGGGGCCTGGTCCAAAGGCCTCGCCATCGGCTTTCCAAGGTTGGACGTCGGGCCTCGTGAAATCGGCGATGACCCGCATCCCCGCGGGTTCGCTGAGCTCGGGCTCGGACCCGTCACCGCGGGCCTCGGGCCAGACCAGCGGGTGGAGTAGGTGCTGGTGGTTGGTGGTGGCCAACTGCAGCTCGGTGACCCAGGCCCGTGTCGCCGGGAGGGATTCTGTTTTCTGGAGGGCGGCCAAGAGGGTGCTCGTCAGACGCTGAGCTGCGGGCCGCAGCACAGTTCCGGCGCGGCGAGCCAAAGGAGGTAGAAGCCGGGTGCGGAGTTCTTGGAGTCGTTGAGCCATCCGCTGATTGTTCTCCATGGCCTCAAAGCGCACCTGGCGGTAATTCGAACCCAAGATAAACCCGGACAGGGCGTAGTAGTCTTGGCTGCGGATGGGATCGAACTTGTGGTCATGGCAGCGGGCACAGGCCACGGTGAGACCCAGGAACGACTTGGTGAAGACATCGATCTTGTTATCGATGCGGTCGCATTCGTCTTGGCGAATATCTACTGGCGAATGCACCTCCTCTCCGAGAAAGGCCCAGCCGGTGCCCAAGACGGATTCATTGTGTTCGGTTCCCGGACGGAGTCGGGGCGGGGTGAGCAAATCTCCGGCGAGATGCTCTTGTAGAAACCGGTCATAGGGCACGTCTTGGTTGAAGGCGCGGACGAGGTAGTCGCGGTACTGCCAAGCGTTGGCGATGCCGTAGTCGGACTCATGGCCGCGGGACTCCGCATAGCGCATCAAGTCCATCCAGTGGCGTGCCCAACGCTCGCCGAAGTGGGGGGAGGCGAGCAGTTGGTCGACGGCGTGTTCGCGTTCCGTCGGATAAGCCTGGCGGTCCAAGGTTTGTTGATCCTCGGGCCGAGGCGGGAGCCCGGTCACTGCGAAGCTGGCCCGTCTCAACCAGATGGCGTCGCTCACGGGTTCGGCCGGCCTCAGCCAGCGCTCTTCGAGAGGCTTTAGGATGAAGTGATCGACGGGGTCCTTGGCCCACTGGGCTTGGCGAATCACTGGGATATCCTGCCGTTGGGGAGTCTCCCAGAGCCAGGCTTGTGCCTTGCGGCGCGCTTCCAGATCGAAGCGATCTTTCTCTGGAGTGTCCGACACCTCGCTGGCGGGCCATGGGGCACCCGCTGCCACCCAGCGCTCGAGATCTTGCCGAACGTGTCGGGAGAGTTGAGGGCGTTTGGGGGGCATAGCCGACTCGGCATCGGCATGGTTTACAGCCCGGATGAGGACACTCGCCTCGGGCTTTCCGGGAACAATGGACGGGCCGGTATCACCGCCCGCGATAAGGCCCGCGCGCGAGTCTAGGCGGAGACCGCCCTGGAGTTTTTTGGCCGAGGCGCTGTGGCACTCGTAGCACTGCTCCACCAACACCGGCCGGACCCGCTGCTCGAAGAATTCAAGACCAACCGTAGGATCGGCCGAAGGGCTTTGGCCTAGGACCACGCTTCCGATGAGGGTCGTCAGGGCAATGAGTGTGAGCAGTTTCATCCGGGAGAATGGTTCTGTAGGTTAGGGATGCAGCGGTGCGGTGGGGAGGTCTTTCTCGGGGCTAAACTGTGTTTGGGTCTCGGTTATTTTTACCTTGGGCCCGGAGGCTGGAGGTTGGAGGGTCTTAGGCACTTCCCATGAATGCCCATCGCTCACTCCATCGCTCCTGCGCCGCCTGGATCCTCGTCCTGGCATCTGCTTCTACCGGACTGGCCGAAGACAAAACGGCCTCATCAATACGACACTCTTACCTCGTGATGGGCGGCAAGACGGCCATCATCGGCGAGGATGGTGCGGCCCGCTGGGAGTACCGAGGCGGGACTCGAGACGGATTCGTTTTGCCCAATGGAAATGCAGTATTGGCCTGGTCGGATCGGGTGGAAGAGGTGACTCCAGCCAAGCAGGTGGTCTTCTCGTACACGCGCAGTCCGGACAATTCCGAGATCGGCACCGTGCAGCGCTTGTACAATGGCAACACGCTGGTCACCGAGCTAGGGAAGCGGCCCCGGTTGCTCGAAGTCGACGGTCACGGGACGATCGTTCATGAGACGCCGCTCCAGCCGGAGACTGAAAATGCTCACATGCAAACCCGCATGGCCCGGCAACTGAAAAACGGCAATTACCTTGTACCCCATCTGTTGGCGTTCGCGGTCAAGGAGTACACCCCGGAAGGTAAGGTTGTTGCCACGTTGCGGACCGACCTGGCTGAGTTGGGGGGGCGTCCGGCTGAGAACTGGCCGTTCACCGCCATCCGATTGGATAATGGCAACACGTTGGTGTCGCTTACCCATGGCAACAAGGTGGCCGAATTCACTCCGTCGGGTGGGATCGCCTGGAAGGTCACCAACGACGATGTCGGCGGCATTTTTAAAGACCCCTGCGGATCCCAGCGCTTGGCCAATGGGAACACTGTGGTCGGCAGCCATGCGGCCAATCAGGGTGTCTCGATGGTGGAGGTGAACCACGACCGCAAGATCGTTTGGACCAGCGATCATCCGTTGGCCGCCGGGGTGCATCATTTCCAGATCCTGACCACAAACGGCCGTCAGGAACCGGGTGTGCCCATGAAATAAGGAGTCCGAGGGGCGTCTGTTTCGGTGGCTTCTCGGACGAGGAGTTCTACGGAGGGTTAGATCGGTCTCCTTCGCCAGAGCGATCGTCACTCTCGGGATGCTGGACCGCAGAGCAAGGAAGAGAAATTCCGGCCAAGGCTGTTATCTTGGTCCGCTGGGTCTAGAAGTTCGAGTGATTCGGACTTCTGGGCGGTAGGTGATCCGAACAAGCAAGTCGCCTCGGCCGCCGCGCGTCTTGGGCAAGCCTTCGCCGGGAATCCGGATCTCCTCGCCCCGCCCAACCCCGGCCGTGATGGTCACACGCAAGGAACCATTGAGACCGCGGATGTTTTCGGAACCGCCTTTGGCCGCCCGATCTGAAGTAATTCGCAAATCGCATCGGAGATCGGAGCCCCGTACCTTGAAACAGGGATCCGGACGGGGTTTAACCCGGACCGTCACCACGCCTCCGCGGAAATAGCCTTCTCGGGCAATGCGAAAACGGGCACCCGGTACAGTTCCGGACGAAACCTCCAAAGAATAAGTCTCAGCCCCATCCGGATTGGCGGGGTCGTGCACACGGACATCCAATCGGGTGCCGCGCAAAAAATCGTCCAGTCTTAGGAGGACATCTTGGGCCAGGTTTTTCTCGATCCGGGCGGGTCGGATCGGCTGTGTGTGAACCTCGGCCGCGTTTAATTCCTGATCGTAGGCGTTCCGTTGGTCGGGATCACCGAGGACCTCATGCGCTGCATTGAGCGCCTGGGTCCGCGCCAGGGAATCTGCCGAACCACCGTTGAGGTCCGGGTGGTGTTGTTTGGCCAGCATCCGGTAGGCATTCCGGATATGCTCGGCGGTGCAGCGGCGGTGGAGCCCCAGCGCCGCGTAGTGGTTTGGAAGAGGCGTCTGCACAGTCGGTGTCGTGGTAGGAGGCCCGTCCGTCGGTGAGCGTGCGGACGGGGCCCAACGGACGAAACCTTACTTCTTCTTAGCGGCAGCAGCCTTAGCGGCAACTTGGGATTTCTTCTTTTGGTCAGCGGTGCTGGCCTTGGCCTGTTTCTGGCCGGTCTTCTTCTGGTTGTCCTTAGGGGAGCGGTCGCCCATGTGATTGTTGGAGTCGGAGGTTGGCTGTATCCGCGGGATGGAAGTTTCCCCGCTGGATTCCGCAGTCTGCGCTTTAAGGGACTCCGTGTCACGCTGGACTCTACTTGGAAGCCCAACTCCGGTGCCCTCAACTCCGACGAGCAGGGCCTCAGTTTCGCAGGCTGGGGAGTCATTCGGATGACCCCGGCTCGACCTCGGCTGCCCCTCTTTTTGAGGTGCGCAGCGCGCGGCGTCAGGGGCCCGTTAGCTCCAGCTTAGTTTCCGGCCGTCTGTCGGACTGGGGTCAGGGGCACCGGAAAGAAAATAGCCTTCAGGCTCCCCGTGGCGGGATCGAAAACTCGGACGATGCCTTCGAACCCTGCGGAGTAGAGCCGCTGACCGTCGGGGGAGAACTTGAGGGCGAAAACCGCCCCAGCATGTCCCGTCAGTGTGCTGCGCCTCTTGCCAGTCGCCGTCTCGTAGATTCGCACTTCGGTGCCGGTGTTGCCGGTGGCCAAGAGAGCACCATCGGGACTAAAGGCCACCGATTGCACCGGCCCAGGTTGGCGCTCAAACTCGCGCACTAGGTTCACATCGTTGTTTCCGGAGGTCCGGTCCTGGTTCTCCTTGGCTTTGTAAATGCGAAGACCGCCCTGGTCTCCGCCGTAGGCCGCCCAATCTTCGCGGGGATGCCGCACCATGCAGTCGATGGGCTCGAGGAGTTTGTTCACGTCGTCGATAAACTGCCCAGTCGCCGCGTCGATGAGTTTCATGGCCCGGTCCCGACTGGCACTGAGGAGTCGGGTTCCGTCGGCCACCCAGGCGGTCCGAAATACCCAGTCACCGTGGTTGTCGAACTTCATGAGTTCTTGGCCGTCGGAGATGCGCGTCACCCGGACACTCTTGTCGGCACCACCGGTGGCCACGCGGGTGCCGTCGGGGGACCAAGAAATGCCGAAAAGCGAATCCGTGGTCTTTCGAAAACCCTGGATTTGGCGAGCCCCGGGAACATTCCAAATCTGGATTTCACCGAATCGGGCTGGGGCGCCGCCGCTAACGGCCAGCGATTGGCCGTCCGGCGAAAAGGCCACCGACTCGATGCGCGGGGATTCGCCGAGGAGGCGGCCTGCCAGCTCCAAAGAGGCTGTGTCGATGAGCAAGACCTCATGGTAACCGGCTACCGCCAATCGGGCGCCATCCGGGGACACATCAAGAGTGCTGATGACAGGGGGTTGCGTGTAGATGGGTGGTTCCTTCAGGCGTGTCGAATAGGCATCAACCGGGGTATCGTCCTTAGCTCCTTCTTGAATCCAGCGGGTGATGAGAGACACCTCCTGTGGAGACAGGGCATCTCCCTCCTTGGGCATGTCCGGTTCCTTGCCTGCGATTGATGTGAT
Source organism: uncultured Verrucomicrobiota bacterium (assembly GCA_903854475.1). GTDB lineage: Bacteria > Verrucomicrobiota > Verrucomicrobiia > Limisphaerales > UBA9464 > SXXZ01. Next base: position 8,389 of record CAINWP010000006.1, on the reverse strand, counting down.
GAGTAGTGATTTGGCTGGATCACCGGCGATGAGGTTCGATCCGTGCTTTCCGTGCTTCATCAGGCCCGCAAACGTGGACGTGTCCACCTCGCCCTTGAGTTTGTTGGGGTTGTGGCATCCGTTGCAGGAGCGTTTGAAGACCGGCGTCACATCGCGCCACCACGAGACGGTTGTTTCCGCGGCGACGATGCACGATTGAGAAGCCAGGAGCCCGAGGATCAGCGAGCTGCGCAGGACTGAATGACCCAAAGAGGAAAGCAGGATCGAGTTCATGGTTTGGCTTTTTCGGTAGCAGGTTGGTCGGCGGTCTTGGTAGGCGGCTTAGGTGCCTCGGGTTCCGGTGCGGTGAGAGTGAGGAGGATGGGTTGGGTTTTCTGACGCCAGATCCGATCCTGATGGGTGGCGCTGGCAACGACGTGGAACGAGTGTTCCTCGCCGGTTTGCGCGAGCTGCGAAACTTTCAATTGAATGGTCGCCTCGGTCTTGTTGGTGAGGATGGCAGGTACCTGAGCTTGCACGCCCTTGGGTAGATTTTCTAGGTGCAATTGGATTTCACCGGTGAACCCACGTCGCTCCACCTTAACCACGAACTGGGTTTGATTGGCCTCGGACTCGGTGCCTTCGGGCAAGGCGACCGCCGACAATCGGACCGGATCGGTGCGGAAGAAGGGGGATCCCGGCAACATGGCCGTAAGGAATAGTGGGATGGGCTGGACTGTTAAAGACACCGGTGCGGTCGAATGGGTGGAGAGGATTTGACCCTGCACCGTGGCCTCAGCGCGGACCATCACAGGACGAACTCCGGTCTCGGCATTTTGTGCCACCTGCAGCGGGAGTTGGGCGCGTGTTTGTCCCGGCGCGAGCGTTACGGCAGGAATTGTGACTCCCGGCAATGGTTCGGCCAGAATTCGGACTTCGCCGTTAAAATTGTCTCTGCGGTTAATCCGGACTTCCAAGAGCGTGTTGGTATTCTGTTCGGCCAAGAGACTGTTGGGCGCGACACTCAGGTCGAAGGGCACTGCTGGAAGAACTGTAAGCCAAGCCAACTCGGAGAACGCAACGGCACGAACGACAGGCTTGCCCGAGTGGTCTCCACTCGCAGAAGCCTTGAGGGGCGCGTACCCCAGAGGTGCGTCGGCATTGGCCGAGATCACCCACCAACCGCTGGATGTGCTGGGCCCAAGAATGAGCGGCGGAGCCCAGACGCCCGGCGGCAGTCCTTCGGGCTCAATGCGGACCAACCCATCGAACCCATTGCGGCGGTCGACGTCGCATCGGACGGCCACTGAGCCCCCGCGGACGACACGGAATCGGCCACCGGTCGTTCGAACGGTGAAATCGGCTGTCACTTCCGGGGCACGGAAACTCATTCGATAGCCGAAGCGATCTCCACCCCGATGGGTTAAATCTCGAAGGGTTACTCGGTATTCGAGGTCCTTCTTGGCATCCAACTCGATGCGCGCATCGGGGCCCGAGGCGTCGTCGTTGCGTTGAAGGACAGCCCCGTTGGTATCGGAGAGGGTCAGGAGTGCGTCGAGTCGGGAACCGAGGGAACGGGCCTTCACCTCGATCACCCACTTCTGGTCGGCGGCGGCTTTGAAGCGGAAGACATCCACATCTTTCTCGGCGCCGATGCGGCCATTGACCACCCGAGGCAAGGTCAGGTTCTGGGCCTGTTCCGGGGTGTTGTTGGGCTCCGTCTCCGCGGATTCGTCCAGATCGCCCACCTCAAAACTGGCGGGATTGGAAGACCCGAGAGGCGTTCGAGCGCGGACCTCCTGACTCCCTAGGGCGGCACCAGGAGCAATCTGGACGGGCAGTGTCTCAACTCCTTCGAGATTTTTGCCCGTCCATTGAAGTGCGACCGAGCCACCTCGTTTGCCGCCGAATGGAAAGAAGGATTCCAGGTAGGGAATATTTCCGGCGACCAGTCGGTAGCGATAGTCGCCACCTCCCTGAAAACGCAAGTCATGGAGTTCGAGCAGGAACTCTGCATCGGCTGTCGGAGTGAATTCGAGGAAGGGGTCTAGCCCGTGGGCGTCTTCGCTGCGCTGCAGTTCCTTCCCGTCAGCGCTCCGCAGAATGAGGTTCGCATCCAGGGGTGACCCGCTGCGGTTGGCCTGAAGATCGAAGATCAGGGTTTTTCCGGCCTGGGCCTTGAATCGGAAGAAATCCGATTCGGTGTTGGCGCTGATCACTCCGGAGAGGGCCGCCGGCAAAGGAATGTAGAACGCGTTGGCCCGGTTGGTGTTGGTCTTGGGGTCGGCCAATTCGACGAGATCGCTCAGTTGAAAAATTAGAGGGTTCGAGACGCCGTTGGGGCTGGCGACCCGCAGTTCACGAGACCCGAGGGCGGCCTCCGGAGAGACCACGCATTGCAGTGTGATCGATTGGGCGGAATTGATGGGCGCGCTGGACAGTCCACCGGCGTCTCCTTCGAGGGTGACACTCGGTGAGGTGGGCGCGACTGGGATCGCCCTCATCCCGGATCCGGTAATTAGCACCTCGGAGATTCCACTCAGAGCATCTCCCTTGAGGGTAATATGTTGAGTGGTTCCCCGTTGGATCCAAGTCACCGATGCGGAGTCCAACTTGGGTGCCGATTGTGCGAAGAGGCTCGGGAGCGCGAGCAGCGCTGACACCAAGGCGAGGGTGAATCTCATGAAAAAACAGGAGGGCTACCGAGGGTTCGGTCGGGGCCTTTGGGGAAATGGGCTTGGTTGAGGAGGGTCGAGCTCAGCCGAAAAGGGCGCTCACGGGTTCGGCTTGGACCAGTTCACGCGGTTGGTTCAAGTGATTCATGACCATGGTGTGCGGGTCGATGCCCAGTGCGTGGTACACAGTAGCCACGATCTGGGTGGGGTGGACCGGGGTCTCGATGGGCGAGGATCCGGTGGCATCGGATTTGCCGTACAGGGCTCCACGGCGGATGCCGGCACCTGCGATGAGCGCGGTGTAACAATAGGGCCAGTGGTCGCGGCCGTCCGGTGAATTCGTGTTACCACTAGTGCTAACGCCGAGGCGTGGGCTTCGCCCGAACTCGCCCAGTGCCACCACCAGGGTTTCCTTCAGCAGGCCCCGCTCGTCGAGGTCTTCCAGTAGGGCGCTGAGGCCGGAGTCGAGTTTGGGACAGTGCAGGTTGCGCAATGGGCCGAAGTTGGCGGCGTGGGTGTCCCAGGCGTCGACGGTGGGGTCACCATTGGCCACAGCGGGCCAGTTCATTTGCACAAAGCGGGTCCCGGATTCGAGAAGGCGGCGGGCCAGGAGCAGACCTTGTCCGAAGGTATGACGGCCATACTTGTCACGCAGGCTGTCCTTTTCTTTGGACAGGTCGAAAGCATCGCGGGCGCGACCGCTGCTCACGAGGTCGAAGGCCTTTTGATAGTAGCGGTCCAGAGCGTACTTTTCGACGGCTTTCTCCATCTCCGGCATGGCATCGTTGACGGCCTTCAAGAGGGTCGAGCGGCGGTCGAGGCGTTCCTTGCTAATTTCTTTGCGCAGCGTGAGGTCGTCCAAGTTAATGACCTTGGCCGGATCCTGATAGAAGTAGTAGGGATCGTAGGCAGCTCCCAGGAAACCGGCCGTGCCGCCTTTGCCGATGACGTTCGATTCCTGAAGGGGTCGCGGTAGCATCACAAAGGGCAGCATCGGGATGTCCAGCGGCTTGAGCCGAGAGATCTGGGAGCCCATGTGCGGGAAGTCGTTGGGGGCGGGGGGTTCCAACTGACCCGACGGCGAGACGCGGTCCGGCGTGTAGCCGGTCATGATTTGGTAAATAGCCGCCGTGTGATTGAAGAGCCCAGCCGGCGTGTAGCTCATCGAGCGGATCAGTGTGGCGCGGTCGATTTGCTGGGCCAACTTCGGCATGACTTCGCTAAGCTGGATGCCGGGCACTTTGGTTCGGATCGGCTTAAAGTCGCCTCGGACATTGGACGGGGCGTCCGGCTTCGGATCCCAGATATCGATATGGCTCGGACCTCCTTGCAGGTAAATCATCAAGACCTGTTTGGCCGATCCCCAGCCGTTCTTGGGTTGGCCGGGCGCAGGGCCGGTGGTCTTGGGTTGTTCGGCTTGGAGGCGCAATATGTCGGCCAGGCTCAGACCGAGCAGGCCAGCACCGCCGAGGCGCATAAATTCTCGGCGGTTGTAACCGTCGCAGGTGGCGCCAGAGAGACCAGGGATAGAGATCATGTGGGGATGGGTGTGTGGTTTTCTCTCAGGGTCAGCGATTGAAGAGGAAGGCCGGGCTGTTAATGAGCGCCCACGCCAAATCTTGGGCCCCTTCCAGGCGTTGGGCTCCTGCGCCGAGGCGGATGGCGTTCAATTCTTTGGAAGTCGGAAGTCGGCAAAGGCAGCTGAGATAAATTTCCTCGATGACCTTTTGGTCGTCGTGCTGTTCAGCGATGAGTTTAGCAAATCGGTTGTCAGCGTGGTTCACGCAATCGCCCAAGGTCTTGCCGTTGATCAGGTTCAAGGCGTGAGAGAGCGTCACATTGCTGCTGCGCTCGCATTCGCAGGCACTCTGGCGCTTGGGGCGTCCGAAGAGCGTGAGAAAATCGTTTCCGGCCACCATGCCATCGGGCAACTGCGCGGCGCGCAAACCGTCGGGAAGGTTGGAAAATTGCAAAGGCCGGCCGGTGGCCATGGCGATGGAGTCCAGCATTTGCTCGGCGCTCAGTCGACGGGGCAAGGAATGAGAGAAGTTGACCAAGTCGTCTTCGTTCCAGCGATTGGGTACGATGCTCAGTTGGTAAGTTCGTGACAGTACCAGATAGCGGATGAGTTTTCGGACATCGTGCCCGTCGGCCACAAAACGAGTTGTGAGGGCATCCAGCAGGGCGGGGTTGCTCGGGGGATTTCCAGCGCGGATGTCATCCACGGGGTCGATGATTCCTCGTCCGAAGAAGTAGCTCCAAAATCGGTTCACTGTCGATTTGGCGAAGTACGGGTTCTCCTTGGAGGTCAGCCAAGCCGCAAAGGCCTCTCGGCGGTCTTCCCCCGGGGCTATGGATTGGTTTTCGCCATAGGGCACTTTGGGCGCCACCACCGCGTCATTCTTGGGGTGTTTGATCTCGCCCCCCTGATCGTTGTGGTAGACGACTTCCTCGGAGACCTGTTCATAGGCATACGACTCACCCGTGCGGATGAGGTGGTCGCGGCCGAGGGTCCCGCGCTTGAAGGCCACTTGGGCGAAGAAGGCTCCGAATTCGTAGTACTGGTTCTGGGTCCAGCGCTCGAAGGGGTGATCGTGGCACTTGTTGCAGTTGAAACGCACCCCGAGAAATGTTTGGGAAATATCCTCGGTCATCTTGCCCGAATCGCGCAGGGCTCTGAGGTAATTTCCGGCAGGGTTTTCAAAGGTGCTGCCCTTGGCCAGCACCAGTTCACGGGCAAACTGATCGAAGGGGCGGTTCGTAGCAAACTGGTCACGGAACCAGCTTCGGAATACCCAAACACCTTTTTTACCGAGGTTTTCGGAGTTGCACTGGAGCAGGTCGGCAAACTTGTTGGCCCAGAATTCCGAGTACGCGTTGGATCCGATAAGGCTATCCACTAACGCCTCCCGCTTCTTGGGGGAATCGATGGGGTCGCTTAGAAAGGCCCGCACCGCTTCGGCCGTCGGAGGTTGGCCGGTGATGTCCAAAAAGACCCGGCGAATGAATTCTGCGTCGTTGCAGAGTTCGCTGGGGTTTATCTTCAGGCGCTCCAGTTTCGCATTCACCGCCCGGTCGACGAAGTTGTACTCTGGCATCGCGGCGAACCGAAACCCGGTGCGGTCTCCCATGACGGTGACCTCGCGTGCATCGTAGAGGCCTTCATAGCGAACCAGCACAGCCATCTCGCCTCTGCGGAGCGAAATCACCGTGTTGCCTTGGACGAGAGCCACTTCCTCATTGTTGCTACTCAGGACGGCCTCACGAGTCACATCTCGGGTGGACCCATCAGGATAGGTGGCGACCACCAGGAATTGATGGCGACGACCAGGCAAATCGAGTTCGACCTTCTCCGGAAGGATTTGGATGCGGGTGGGCCGGTTGGAGGAAACTTCCTGAAAGTGGGCTCCTTCAGAGATCCACTGGCGGAGGGTTTTGTGGTAGCGCGAACCGGGTACCAGCGCCTGACGCCCCTCGTGGGGAATATCTGCTAAGGGTTTCTGCAGCATGAGTGATTCATCGACATGGACGCGGTTGAAGCGTCGTCCGCTCAAGTCGTTGATCAGTGCTTGGTAGTCGTATTCCGGATCGTAGCCACGCAGCGCCAATTTGAATCCATTCTTCCCCTTGGCCGAACCATGGCAGGGTCCGGAGTTGCAGCCGGTGCGGCTCAGGATGGGCTCGATGTCCCGGACGAATCCCACTTCGGGGGAAGCGATGCTGAGGACCTCGACCTCTAGGCGCGTGGTCTTTCCTGCGGCGGTCACCGTGACCACTGATTTTCCTGCCTGGCGAGGGACAAGGTAACCATCCGCCTCGACTTCGAGGGCGGCCGACTCTGGTTTTAAACGGGCCACTGCGCTGAGATCGACCCAGGATCCGTCGGTGCATTCCCCAAGGACCAGTACCTTCCGAGAATCTCGGCCATCGAGCAGCGTGAGTCGGTTCGGTTCCAGTTTCAGCGAACGGATGGTTGGCACCGAAGGGATGGCCGGGATCGGTTTGTCGGAGCCGCGTTCGGCCGAGTGCAGGGCAGGGTGCGGCAAGGAGATACCCACGCACAGGGCAGCCATCCAAAATGTTAGGGGCAGTCGCATAGGCTAGAAGGGGATTGAGGAAACCTTAATGAGGTCGGATCGATCGACACAAGAGGCGTTCCAGGGAGGTATCGGTTTTCTAGGCCTCGACGTGATCCAACTTTCAGGAGCACGACGCCCGGTGTGTTTTGCCGAGGCTCGTTGCTTCGGTCTCCCAGAAATCCTTAGAGACAACTGCGACAGCGTCCGTGTAAGCTTGGGCAGTCCAATCGTCTTTTCTGTTTTTGTTTAGCCGTCTCCATTTCCGATGAAGAGCAACTCCGTCTCCAAGCGCTCCGGTATTCTTGCTGGTGGCAACTGGATCATCGACCGGGTCAAGATTGTCGATGCCTATCCCGGGCTCGAGCAACTGGCCAACATCAAAAGCCAACACCAAGGTACTGGAGGCTCTCCCTACAATGTACTTCTGGACCTAGCAAAGCTAGGGGTGGAGTTTCCGCTTCTGGGTGCTGGTCTTGTCGGCAAAGATGCCATGGGAGCATCCATCCAAGAAGACTGTGCCAAGCACAAGATCGATACCCGCTACCTGAAGTCCACCGCAGAGGCTGAAACGAGTTACACCGACGTCTTCACCGTTCAATCGAATGGTAAGCGCACCTTCTTCCATTACCGCGGTTCCAATGCGCTGTGGGACGGTAAGGATCTAGATTTCTCGAAGATCAAGGCCCGCATCTTTCACTTGGGCTACCTGCTGCTGCTCGACAAGATGGATGTCGTTTCCAAAGACGGCACCACGGCCGCGGCCAAGCTGTTGGCCGCCGCTCAGGCAGCCGGCATGAAGACCAGCATCGACGTGGTTAGTGAAACCGGTGATCGCTTCAAGACCGTGGTGACGCCGGCGCTCAAGCACTGCGACTACGCGATCATCAATGAATATGAGGCGGGTATGGTGACCGGATTCCGCATCCGCAAGGAAGGTGTTCTGGACACGGTTTCGTTGCGCCATGCGGCTGGAGCCATCCTCCAGTTCGGCGTCAAAGAACTGGTAGTGATCCATTTCCCGGAGGGATGCTTCGCCCGCACTCGTGACGGCAAGGATCACTGGCAGCCGTCGCTCAAGGTTCCGGCCAAGGCCATCGCGGGTTCAGCCGGTGCGGGAGATGCGTTCGCTGCTGGAGTTCTGTTAGGCCTCCACGAGGGATGGGATCTCCAGAAGTCATTGTTGACGGGTGTATGCGCGGCCGCCGCGTCGTTGTCAGACCCCACCTGCACCGGGGGCATGAAGCCCTTGGCTCAAGTGGAGGCCCTGAAGAAGAAGTACGGTGTGCGTCCGCCTTTGGAACCAAACGAGGATTGATCGATGGATTGTCGATTCAATTTGCCCCACTCATTGAGTCGTTAACACGAAGGCCGCAGGGTTTCCTGCGGCCTTGTTCGTTGATATGCCTGAGGGCGGAGCTTCAGGGTAACTCTTCGATGGAGAGGTCCTTGAATTGGACCCGGGTCTTTCCGTCGCCGTGGATTTGCACTGCTAGTTTGCCATGAGGCACCACCTTTGGGTCTTTTTCAGTGTAATCTACGGTCTGGATGCCGTTGATTTTCAGGGTCACTCGATTGCCAGTGGCGCGAATTTCGTACTGGTTCCATTGCCCCGGTTTTACGGCCTTCTTCGCGGTTTCCGGATCGGGTTTGGCGAGA
>CAINWP010000005.1 GCA_903854475.1 uncultured Verrucomicrobiota bacterium | reverse complement strand
GGAGACCAGCGGTCACGGGTTCAGGTGGATGGTCCTTCACTGCTCATTGCGCCCGCTTCCCTGATCGCCAACTGGAAGGGCGAGATCCAACGCTTCGCCCCCGGCCTCCGGGTGGCCTTCGCTCATCCTTCTGAGCCTGGCCCTTCCAGCTGGCGCCAGGCGAAAACCTCGGAGGAATTTCTCGACGGACAAGATCTGGTCATCACCACCTACGGCCAGGCAGCCCGCCTCGAGTGGATGACGACCAAGATATGGAACTTACTCGTCCTCGACGAGGCACAGGCCATTAAGAACGCCGGCTCGAAGCAGACGCAGGCCATCAAGGTGCTTAGAGCGCGGGCGCGGATCGCGCTCACCGGCACCCCCGTCGAAAACCGACTCGGCGAATTGTGGTCGATCTTCGATTTCCTCAATCCCGGACTCCTCGGAAACCTCACGGAGTTTGGCCGCTACGTGAAGCGCCTGGAGGGGGCCGAGACGCCGGACTTCGCTCCCCTGCGCCAATTGGTCTCCCCCTACCTGCTGCGCCGGCTGAAGACCGATCGTCGCATCTTGCCGGACCTGCCCGAGAAGACCGAACTCACCGCCTGGTGCCCGCTGGCAAAACCGCAGGCCGCCCTCTACCAGCGCGCCGTTGAAGAACTAGCCGAGCGCCTCGAGGAACCCGCCGAAAGCCCCATCCAGCGGCGTGGGCTGGTGCTGGCCTTCATGATGCGCCTCAAACAAATTTGCAACCACCCGGCCCATTGGTTGGGGAATGGGGCGTTCCATCCATCGGACAGCGGCAAGTTCTTGCGATTGACCGAACTGGCCGAAGAAATTGCCTCCCGTCAGGAGCGGGTGCTGGTGTTCACCCAATTTCGCGAGATGACCGTGCCGCTGGCAGAGCACCTTCGCAGCGTCTTCGGTCGACCTGGACTCATCCTCGATGGATCGACACCCGTGGCCCAACGCCAACGTTTGGTGTCCGAATTTCAGCGCGAGGACGGACCGCCCTTCTTCGTGCTTTCGCTCAAGGCGGGTGGCACGGGCCTCAACCTCACAGCGGCGAGCCATGTCCTCCATTTCGATCGATGGTGGAACCCGGCCGTCGAGAATCAGGCCACCGACCGAGCATTCCGCATTGGGCAGAAGCGCAATGTGCTGGTCCACAAGTTCGCCTGCCGTGGGACGATCGAGGAGCGCATCGACCAACTTCTCCGATCCAAACGGGATCTGGCCGACTCCGTGCTTGGAACGAGCGACGGGGCTGAGACGATGATTACCGAAATGTCCAACTCGGAGATCCTTCAATTCGTCTCGCTCAACCTGAATTCGATCGGGCACGATTGACCCGCTTTTAATTCCCCTCCCCGAACCCCATGGGATACTTCAGCAGCCCCTACGTGTCGGTCGCCGAACGCCTGAGTCTTGGACGGGAAGCCGCCGCCAAGCTCGCAAAAGAATCCGGGCGGGCCGCGGCTCCAGTCGTCATCGAAGGCCGCGCCATCGCCAAGAGCTTTTGGGGATGCGCCTGGTGCAACCATCTCGAGGCCTTCAGCGACTACGCGAACCGCCTGCCCCGGGGGCGCACCTACGCTCGCAATGGGTCCATCGTTGATTTGTTCGTCACGCCCGGGCAGGTCACAGCTCTGGTCCAGGGCAGCGTGCTCTACCGAATCGACATCCGCTTTCAACCCATGCAGGCGGAGCGGTGGCAGGCCTTCAAGCAGCGCAGCGCTGGACACGTCACCAACCTCATTGACCTGCTCCAGGGCAAACTATCGAAGGAGATTTTGGCCGATGTGACCCGCCTGGAGACTGGGCTCTTTCCCACGCCCTCGGAAATCAAGATGACCTGCTCCTGCCCCGACTGGGCTGGATTGTGTAAACACCTCGCCGCGGTGCTTTATGGCGTGGGCTCTCGCTTGGACCATCAACCCGAACTGCTATTTGTGCTCCGTGGGGTCGAGGTGGCCGAACTCATCGCTGCAGCCACCGCCAGCGCCGCCGCCGGTCCACTCACGGGCGAGGCCCAGACCGCGGCCGATTCGGCACTGGCCGGAGAAGACCTGAGCGCCCTCTTTGGCGTGGACTTGGACGATGGGAGCGGCAGTAAACCGAAGTCCGATTCATCGCAGGCCGCAGTGGCTGCACCCGTTGCAACGTCGACCCGGAAGCCCAAGGCAAAGCCCAGCGCCGCCACCACCGGCAAGGCTCCAACTCAACCGCCGCGTCCGAACACGCGAAGACCCAACACACCGAGCCGCGCGAAGGGCAAGAATCCTGTGGTAAAACGCTCGGCAACCCCACTCGCCCCAGACGCTCCTAATCCGAAACCCGCCCCCACGGTGAAAGCCAAACAGGCCAAAACTAAACGGCCCAAAGCGGCTCCCCGCTCCAAGACAAGCTCAAAGGCCTAGGCCCGAACGTTACCCGTTGCTCCGCTCGTCAAAGGACGGCAGGAATCGCGGGGTGCGTCGGGCCGAGGCGGCGGTCTCGAAGGCGTGGGCGAGGCCAATGAGTTTTCCTTCGCTCCAGGCGCGGCCGAAAAACGAGAGGCCGATCGGTAATCCGAAGATCATCCCGGCTGGCAGGGTAATCGACGGGTAACCGGCGACGGCCGCGATGGATGAACTACTGCCAAGGCCGCCGTCACCCGCCAGCAACTCGATGGCATGGGCCGGGCCGGTGGTTGGTGCCACGAGGGCGTCGAGCCGGTGCTGATCCATTACGCCGTCGATGCCATCTTGGCGGCCCACCTTGCGGCATTGGGCGAGCGCTTCCAGATAGCGCGATTCGGTCAGCGGCCCCTTGGCTTGCGCTTTGATTAAGGTCTCCTGCCCGAAGAACTTCAGCTCCCGGTCCGCATGGCGTTCATTGAAGGCAATCAGCTCTGCCAACGACTTCACCGGCGCTGCATCGCCCCGTGATGCGAAATACGCGTTCAGGCCCGCCTTGAACTCGTACAGCAACACCTGGAACTCGGCGTCTCCGAATGCTGAGTGACTGGGAAGACCGGTGATGTCGATCAATTCAGCCCCGTGTTCGCGCATCATCTTGAGGGCCGATTCCATCACTTGGTCGATGCGGCCATGCCATCCGAAAAAGTTTTGGGCAACGCCGATGCGTGCGCCCTTCAGCGCGTCGGGATCGAGGAATTGGGTGAAGTCTTGCCCGGCCAATGCGGCGTTCGAATGAGCCGAAGCGGTATCGGACGGATCGATGCCGGTCAATGCGCTCAACAACGCTGCCGCGTCGGCCACGGTGCGCGCCATGGGGCCGGCGGTGTCTTGCGAAGAGGAAATAGGAATGATGCCCGATCGGCTGAGAAGCCCCACGGTGGGCTTCAAACCGACAATGCCGCACGACGACGCGGGCGAGACGATGGACCCATCGGTCTCGGAGCCAATGGCCACAGTGCACAAGTCGGCCGCTACGGCTGCGCCAGAACCGGAGCTCGAGCCCGAGGCGCTGCGATCGAGCATGTGCGGATTGCGTGTGAGACCTCCACGTCCGCTCCAGCCGGAAATGGAACGATCGCCACGGAAATTGGCCCACTCGCTCAGGTTGGTCTTGCCCAGAACCACGGCGCCGGCCGCGCGGAGCCGGGTGACAATGAACGCATCCTTGGGGGCCGTGAAGCCCGCCAAGGCCAACGAACCGGCGGTCGTCTGCATGCGGTCGCCGGTGTCGATGTTGTCCTTGATGAGCACCGGCACGCCGTGGAGCGGGCCACGCGGTCCCTTCGTGCGCCGTTCGTCATCGAGCGCTCGGGCCATGGCCACGGCCCCCGGATTCAACTCGATGATCGAGTTGAGACGGGGGCCATTGCGGTCGAGCCGGTGAATTCGCTGAAGAAAGTGGTTGGTGAGTCGCTCCGCGGTGAGCGAACCCGCGGCCATGCGTCGCTGGATCTCGGCCACGGAAAGTTCCGACAACGGGGCCGATCCGCCGACCGCTCCGGTGATGCATCCCGGCAAGGTTCCCAGAGAAGTTGCCGTCAACGATGCCAGGCCCAGGCCGTGGAGAAATTGTCGCCGGTTTGTCATGTCATTGTTCTGATCAACCTGAGCAGGGACGATTCAATTGAATCGGGTGTGCCGGCTGCTCCAACACGTTCCTCTCAACTGCCTCGTTCTCGCTAAAACACTGCCGCTACCAAACCTGCTCAGGCCAGGATGCCTCGGACCACTTCGCCTCCGACATCGGTCAGGCGGTAGTCTCGACCTTGGAATCGATGGGTGAAGCGGGTGTGCTCGATGCCTAGCAAGTGCATGACTGTAGCTTGGAAATCGTTGGCGTGGACGGGGTTGTCGGCGGTGTTGTAGCCGAATTCGTCGGTAGAGCCATAGGTCGT
>CAINWP010000004.1 GCA_903854475.1 uncultured Verrucomicrobiota bacterium | reverse complement strand
TTCCCCTCTGCCCTTTCTTTTCTTCCCCTCTGCCCTTTCTATTCTTCCCCCTCTCCCCTCTTTTTGCTCCCCTCTCCTCTTCTCCTCTTACCCTATTTCTCGTCCTCTCTTTTCTTCTTTTTCTCGACGTGCCTGCAGCCACGGTGCGCGGCGGGGGTTTTTTTTGTCACACTGCAAAAGAAAAGCCCCTCATGCATTGTTGCAAACCAACGGTTAAGTGCGTTGATCCCACCCTATATCTGGCCAATTTTGATTAGGCCAAAATAAAATTTCAAGTTGGCGCGGCCGCGCGGGGAGCATATTAGTTAAGCGTCGAAGAAAGAAGAAGTCCAAAGCCCAAAAAAAAAAAAAAAAAAAAAAAATTATCTGCCGGCGAGGCCACAAATGCGACTCTGCACCGCGGCCTTCCCGGCGTGCCATTCTTTCTGGGCCAGCTGCGTCGTGGCTGCCCGGGCTTGCCGGGAGTGGTGGTGGACCCGGCACTGCCATTGCGCGCTGCCAGAATCTCCCGCCAAAATCGAGTTTTGGATCCAAACCTCGGGAAAAAAAATAAAAAAAAATTCAGCTATATCGATCGAACACGTGGACATATCCGGACATCCAAGGATGAACATTGCAAATCAGCTTGATGGCCAATTCGGCCTTGTCGAACACGCGGGGATTCACCTGACCCTGAGTGGCCTGAGCAAAGTTGAAGCCCTTGTTCACTTTGGCTTGGCAGTTCACGTTGTGCATGAACGTGTCGGAATTCTTGATGTCCACGGTCTGTCCGACCATGGCTGCGGAGACCACCGGCTCATAAACGCAGCCGACTTGATCAATCAACGGCTTGCTCGCCGGAGCCGCGTAAGTCTTACCTGCCGGAAGACCGGCCTTGATGTAGACAGCCACATTGGCTAATCCGTGATCGGCACCCACGACGTAGGTGCGGGTCATGACCGGCTTGGTGTGCAAAGCACCGCACAGCTTGTCGCCTTTGATCGGGGTGATTTCCCGAGCCGGGGGAACTTCGCCGGTAATCTTAATTTTACCGGTGATCTCGCCTGCGAGAGCGCTGGAAGCTGCAACCGCCGCCACCATCGAGACAACCTTCAGTGTGTTTTTCATTTCGTTTTCCTAGTTAGACCTCAGATTCGGTGGGACGCTAATCCTCGCGAATTGTGGGTCAAGAGACTTCGTGAAATTTTTCACAAGCTATCACCTCCGACGATCCATGGGGTTAGATATTCGAAGAGCGGCCAGCAGGCACCTGGCCTGGAACAAATTCAGTGGGTTTGGACAGGCTGGCTCAAAAACACCTTTAAAAACCCCGTCGTGTCGTGTGAACACGGAAAGAACCGGGCCACAACTGCCCTTGGCCCGTCATAGTGCATCAATAAAGGACCGCAAGGGTTCCAAATCGGTGTCTTCTTCGGCCATCTCTTTGACTGAGGCCTTACCGCCGATGCGAACCGCCTGATTCAGCCACCGCTGGGCCACATCCAATTGCCCCATTTGGCAGGCGTAACACGCTAGATTGTACGGAATAACACTTTCTTCCGGAAATTTGAGCACAATCGCTTGCAGGAATTGGAAGGCTTCGTCGGTCCGACGGAGTTCGTGAAGGCTGTAACTCTGGTGGATCCAGCCAGCCGGCAATTGAGGGGCTACCTCGATGTAGCGCTGAGCGGCCCGGAGGGCTTCGGGCCAGGCCGACTGGGCGGATAAAATCCGCCAATGGATTTCCAGGGCGATCGGGTGACCCGCTCCTCCCGGGCTGAGCCGCTCGAATTCCCGCGACGCTTCGGAGGCATCCCCAAGCCCCAACCAGCCTTCGGCAGCCTCAACATAATGACGGTCCGGAAACCCCAACTCTTCCATGGCTGATGGCTTTACGGGGCTCAACCGAGCAGCGTAAAGAGCAAAATGCCCCAAACTCTTCCGTACCCGTTGCTTTTTGGCGAAAATCACCCAGCCTCGCCGGCCCGATGACTGATACCGTCCGAATCGATGGTCGCCGCAACGACCAACTCCGCCCGATCCGCTTCCAGAACCACATTGCCCCGCACGCCGCGGGCTCGACGCTCATCGAGTGGGGAAACACACGAGTCATTTGTGCGGCCACCGTCGAAGAGTCTGTCCCTCGTTGGATGAAGGAACAAAAGGTGCCCGGTGGCTGGTTGTCCGCCGAGTACTCCATGCTCCCCTACTCCACCTTGGACCGGAAGTCTCGGGACATCTCCAAGCTCAAGCTCGATGGACGCTCTCAAGAGATCCAACGGTTGATCGGTCGCGCGCTGCGAGCCGTCGTCGATCTGGAAAAGCTAGGGTCCCGCACCCTGTGCATCGACTGCGATGTGCTACAGGCCGATGGCGGCACGCGGACGGCCTCAATCACCGGCGCCTTCGTGGCAGTCAGTCTGGCCATCGCCAAACTTCAGGCCGCCGGTTTACTCACCGAAAACCCCATCACTGGCTCGGTGGCCGCGGTCAGCGTGGGGATATTCAGGGGCGTGCCGCTCCTCGACCTCAACTATGTTGAAGACAAGGATGCATCGGTGGACATGAATCTAGTCATGAATGACCAAGGCCAGTTCATCGAGCTGCAAGGCGCTGGCGAAGAGGCCACGTTCTCGGACTCCGAGTTGGCCGCCCTGCTCGCACTCGGGCGCCCAGGAATTCAACAACTCATCGCCGCCCAGCAGCAGGCCTTGATCGCCCCATGACCCAACTCTTTCTGTGCCGGCATGCCGAAGTGGAGGACCTGTACCACAAGAAGTTCGGGGGCACGATCGACATGGCCCTTTCGGCCCGAGGGCATACCCAGGCCCAAGCCCTGGCCTCATGGCTGAACCGCCACTCCTTCGATGCGGTGTACGCCAGCCCCATGCAGCGGGTCCAATTGACGCTGGAACCCTTCCGGCGCCAATTCTCAGGCACGCCTGTGCTGGTGGACGGTTTGCGCGAGGTAGACTTTGGCGCGTGGACGGGTTGCGGCTGGGATGAAGTCGAGCACCGCTTCGGAATGAGCGCCTACGACTGGCTGAAGCACATCGAGACCGACGCCATCCCGGAGGGTGAAACTCTAGACCAATTCCAAGGCCGAGTCGGGCAAGCCCTGGAGCACATCCTCCGTGCATCGGCGGGCCAACGCGTGGCCGTCTACGCGCATGGCGGCGTGATTCGGATGGCACTGGCCATCTTGCTAGACCTGCCGCTGAGCAAGTTCGAGCACTTCGAGATCGACTATGCTTCAGCCACTTGGTTGGACATCGGTGAAATCAAGGCGAGCAGACCGCGTACTGAAATCCAACTCCTCAACTTCACCCCTTGGCGAGACGCATGAGCAAACTACTCCGATCGATTTCCATCACTACTTCCCTGTCCGCCGAAGATGCCGTGGGCGTCCTGCTGGAACTGGAGCAGGGACAAACTCCCTCGTCCTACGCCGACGCACTCACCCGACTGTCTACAGTGAGTGTTTACGGTGAGATTGAGACCCGGGATGTGGCGGGCATTAAGCGACGCCTCCGCGAGGGCCTGCAAGTTCTGGCCGCAGATGGGATCGATGTCGCACCGGCGCGAATCCAGGTCAAAAAGGTTCCCGCCCGCGACTGGTCTGAATCGTGGAAGCGCCATTTCAAGCCACTTGATCTCGGCCCGCGATTGCTCGTCAAACCCACTTGGAGCCGGCGTGTTCCAAAGAAAAATCAGGCCCTCGTGGTTCTCGACCCGGGCCTGAGCTTTGGCACGGGCCAGCATGCGACCACCCGATTCTGTCTCGAGCAACTCGTCGCCCTCCGCGATCCCCAGTTAGCGCAGTCCATGCTCGATGTCGGCACCGGGTCCGGCATCCTGGCTATCGCGGCCGTGAAGCTGGGCTATCAACCCGTCAACGCGTTCGACTTTGATGTCGACTGCGTGCGAGTCGCCAACGAGAACACCGAACTCAACGAGGCCGCCGCGGTTCTGATCGTGACCCACGACGACATCACGCAAGTTCCCAAGAAACCCAAGCAGCGCTACTCAGTGGTCTGCGCCAACCTGATTTACGACTTACTCATCGCCGAGCGGGATCGACTGCTCGCCCGCGTGACTCCGGGTGGATCGCTGGTCCTGGCTGGAATCCTGGAGACCCAGTTCGGCATGGTCCGTAAGGCCTTCGAAGAGGCTGG
>CAINWP010000003.1 GCA_903854475.1 uncultured Verrucomicrobiota bacterium | reverse complement strand
GTCGGCCTCGGTGGTGATCTTCAAATCGCGCTGCTGCCACAAATAGGATTCGGCTCCCACGCTGCGCAGGTCATGCGATCCAGCCGCGACCGGCGAGCGCAGCATCTTCAGTAGCCGCAGATTCTTCTTCTGACGCAAGAGGTCCAAGGCATCGGCTTCGAACTCCGGAGCGATGATCACCTCGCTGAAGATCTCAGCGATGGCCTTGGCGCAGGCGAGATCCAGCGGACGGTTCACCGCGATGATCCCGCCGAAGGGTGCCTGCCGGTCCGTGGCAAAAGCCCGCTGCCAAGCCTCGTGCAAATCAGCCCCGCGGCCCACGCCGCAGGGGTTGGTGTGCTTGAGAATGGCCAGCGTTGGTGTCTGACCTTCGAACTCCGTGATCAAGGCCGCGGCGGCCGTCAGGTCGAGGATGTTGTTGTACGACAACTCCTTGCCATGCAGTTGCTGGAAATACTCCTGGAACTTGCCGTAGAGCGCCGCTTTCTGATGCGGGTTCTCCCCGTAGCGGAGCGGTTGGGCCAGCGGCGCACTCACCGCCAGATTTGGCAGCACTGCGTCTGGGCCAGAAAACTCGCGAGTCAGGTGCGCTGCGATGGCTGCATCATAGGCCGCCGTGCGAGCGAACACCTTGGCGGCCAACGTGCGCCGCAGCTCCAGTGTGGTCTCGCCGGCGTTGGCCACCTGCTCGGACACGACCGCGTAGTCGGCCGGATCCACCACCACCGTCACGCTGTCGTGGTTCTTGGCCGCGCTGCGGAGCATGGACGGACCACCGATGTCGATGTTCTCGATGGCGTCGTGCAAATGGACACCGGGCTTGGCCACCGTCGCCTCGAAGGGGTACAGGTTCACCACCACCAAATCGATGGGCAAGATACCGTGCTCGCGCACCGTGGCCTCATGGACCGGATTGCCGCGCAAGTAGAGCAGCCCGCCGTGAACCTTCGGGTGCAACGTCTTCACCCGACCGTCGAGCATCTCCGGGAAACCGGTGTGCTCGGAGATGTCGCGCACCGGCAAGCCGGCATCACGGATCGCCTGGGCGGTTCCACCGGTAGAGAGCAGTTCCACGCCGGCCGCCACGAGGGTGCGGGCGAAGGGAACGAGTCCGGATTTATCGGAGACGGAGAGCAGGGCACGCTGAAGACGAGGCATACGAGAGTCGAGAAGGGTGGCGGACAGAAAAAAAGCGTCAACGCTGCAACCCCTCAAAAAGCACACTGGCTGCGAAACCCATCACCGGGCCGGCACGCCTCAGCGGAGGATCTCAAGGGCCAGCTGAAAAATCCTCTCCCGATTCTTGCTGACCACGACGCTAAATCCCTGGATCTGTGTCGACTCGTAGGCCGCAGCCAGTGGCAGCGAATTCTTGAGCACCGGCAAGCCGAGATCGCGCCCCATCTCTTCCTCATTCTGGCCACCCACCAGGGTGCGGCGACGCACCTTGTTGAACAAAATCATAGCCCGGGCAGTTGGAGACATGAACTGCTTCACCGACTCGACCATCGGAATCGATGCCTGGGTGCTGAAAAGAGACTTTTCGGCGACGATGACCAGTCGATCGCTGCGGGAAATGAGATCGCGAAAAAATGGATCCGGGCTGCTCGCCGAAACATCAATGCGACCAGGTGTGTCACAAATAATGACATCCGGAGCAACGCCTTCGGGCAACGGAGCCAACTTGCCCACGTGCGAGACCCACATCGCCAAGGACCCCTGAGGATCCATGTCTTCGAACTGCACCTGATAGCCCGCTGACTGCAAGGCGGCTCCCACGAGAATAGAGCAGGTGGATTTACCCACGCCGCCCTTTTGGTTCAGGAAACTAATTCGAACGGCCATCGGAGTAAAAGGAATGAAGGACGACCATGAAGTCCTCCGCCCCGGCAGAGGTTCGCCAGGCCAACTGCTCAGATGTAGTCGAGGAGGCTGATCTTGAGGATCTTGCCCGCAGACTGCAGGGCCGCAGAATAGGCCGACTGCAACTGGTTCAGTTCTACAAGCGTCTGAGCCAGATCCGCATCGCTCTCCTGCGAGATCAACTGATTGGTCGAAATGGATTCCGAGGAATTCTGTTTGGCAGCCACCTCTAACCTCGACTGAGCCGCACCCAAACTGGCAAAACTTTCGATGAACCCGGTCTCATCCTTCATCAATGACGTACTGATGTTGGCAAAAGCGGATTTGTCGCCCGATTTCAACGCATCGCGCAAAGCGATCAGGTGACCGAAAACATCTATTCCGGCACGATCATCCTTGAGAAGCCCCCGAGGACCGCTCGTGGATTCATTGACTCCCGGAACATCTAGTGCGAAGGAAATCCCAGCAGAAATGTCCACTTGCCGCACCTTCGAGTTCCCTTTGTAGGCAACCGAAGTGATAGTTCCATCCGTATCACGAACAGCCTCAAACGCCGTCGCGACGCCAGAAGTCCCACCAAACAGAGCCTCGTTGGAGTCCTTGCCGTTGGACAAGGCCAATGCGTTCTCCAACAATTGATTCACTTCGGACGCGTAGGCCCCGAAGTCATCTTTGGCCCGAATGCTGTTGGCCATCGTCGCCAACTCGGACGCCCGGTCCGTCATCTTCTTGAGCTGAGAAGTGACCGAGTAAATCGCCTGAGAACGGGTCTGAAGCTTGGCGACATTGTCCGAGTACTGACCTAGTCGCTGAAAATCACCCTGAAGTTCTAGAACGTTGAGAAACGCACTCGGATCATCGTCAGGGTTCCGGATCCGCTGACCGGTTGCCGCCTGCGTCTGCAGTCGAGCTTGGCGAACCGTCAACTCATTGACGGTCCTCCCCAACTCATCTGGAAAGCTCGACTGGGCTACACGCACGACATCGAAATACTTACAGTTACAAACCTCGGCAACTAAAAAATCTACTTTAAGTGAAACGCTTGCAGGCGTCGTTGCCAGAAACCCGGAAATGCTGGTGTTTTTACCGCGAACCCTGCGTTTCCGCCCCATCCAAAACTGTCCCCCCATCTGCCGTCCTCGATGAGCAACCACGATCTCTTCTGGTCTCAATGGCAACCGAAGCTTGAGATCGAAGGCTCCTCACGCCTTGATCTTCTGCATGCAGAGCGGAAAAAAATTGAGACTGGGTGTCTTAGGGTCGGGCAAGGGATCCAATTTTGTGGCCATCACCCAGGCCATTCAAAACGGCTCCCTGCCAGCAGAGGTAACTTTGGTGCTCAGCGACATGCCAGAAGCCGGAATTCTGCAGCATGCCCGGGATCTGGGAATCTCGGCTCGATTTATTTCTCCGGGCGCCTTCCGCACCAAATTGGATCCCACGGCCGAATCCGCCTTCATTCAAGCTCTCCAAGACGCCCACGTCGACCTGGTGGTCCTGGCCGGATTCATGCGCATTCTCAAAGGAGACTTTCTTAGAGCCTTCGAGGGCCGCGTGGTAAATATCCACCCGTCGTTGCTCCCCTCGTTCCCAGGCCTTGAGGCTTGGAAACAAGCGTTGAGCTATGGAGTCAAAGTCACGGGCTGCACAGTCCACTGGGTGGACCAAGGTGTGGACACCGGCCCAATCCTGGCCCAGCGAGCCGTGCCAGTGCTGGAGGGAGACACGGTCGCCTCACTGCACCAGCGCATTCAGGAGGCTGAACGCAGCCTCTACCCTGAGACCCTCGCCCGATTGGCCCAAGGACTGTGGATGACCAAGGTCCGACCGACTTCCAACGCCTAGTCCTCACTCCACAGGCTTTTCCTGCGAAGACCACTGCGGTTCTCCCAGTCCGATCATTCTCCCACCATGGCACTGCGTCGCATTCTCATCCGGGCCGCCTCCATTTTGGCTGGCCTCATCCTGGCTTTGACGGCATTGGCCGCCGGAGTGTGGCTCTACTACCATCCGTCGCTTGCCTCCGTTCAGCGGGTGACCTACGGGCAGCGCCACGGTCACGAAGTCTCTTACGACGTGGTCCGACCCGAGAATCCCAACGGGCTCGGAGTGGCCCTGATGGTCAGCGGGCGTTGGAAATCTGGTACCAACAGCTTCCGCCCCTGGATGACGGCCCCTCTTCTGCGCCGAGGGTACACCATTCTAGCGGTCTATCATGTGTCCCAACCAGAGGCGACGGTGGCGGAGATTTTCGAAGACGTGAGTCGGGCGATTCGGCACATCCGACACCACGCCCGAGACCACGGCATTGACCCCGCACGTCTGGGAGTGACCGGCGGCAGCGCGGGCGGACACCTGAGCCTGCTCTTGGCCACCCGAGGCGGTCTCGGCCTCACCCAGACCACCGACCCCATCGATCGGGAGAGCAGCGCCGTTCAGGCCGTGGCCATCTTCTATCCCGTGACCGATTTATTGAACCTGGGGAATTCGACTGAGAACCTCCACGATGGCGGCCCGCCAAAGAGCTTCGTGGAGGCCTTTCGTCCGCAACCCAACGGGCTAACTAACTGGGTCGATATCGGCAAGCCTCTCTCGCCCATTTTCCACCTGCACCCCGGGGTTCCGCCGACCCTGATTTATCACGGAGATGCCGACACCCTCGTCCCGCTCGACCAATCCCAGCGGTACCAAGCCCGCGCCCGGGAGGTCGGGCCCACCGTGGAACTGGTCGTACACCCAGGCGGGAAGCACGGATGGCTCACCATGCTCTGGGACATCCACCACTTCGCCGACTGGTTTGACCAGCACCTGGTGTCAACCACGGCCTCCGGAACCCCGGCCCGCTAGAAAATCCGTTCTTGGCACTCCGGTCCGGGCTGGGCTTGATGACCGACCTGTATGGCGAACCCCACGAATCCCGCCGTCCACGGCACTTCATCCCGACTGGCCAGCCTCGATGCACTGCGCGGCTTCGACCTGTTCTGGATTTGCGGCGCGGACGCCTTCGGCCACGCCTTCCTGAAGGCGGCCAATGGCCCAGTGAGCCACGCCATCGCTGACCAATTGGAGCACGTCGCCTGGCAAGGCTTCCGCTTCTACGACTTAATCTTCCCGCTCTTCGTCTTCATTAGCGGCATTTCCATCGTCCTCTCGCGCGGCGCGAAACCGGAGGCCGGTGATCGGTCTGGGGCGTTCCTGGCAATTCTCAAGCGCGCGGTCCTGCTCTACCTGCTGGGGGTGTTCTTCTACCGAGGATATACAGGCTGGGAGAACGACATCCGCTACCTCGGCGTCCTGCAGCGCATCGCCCTGTGCTACTTCTCGGCGGCCACTCTGCACTTATACTTGAGCCCCCGGGCGCTGCGAATAACCACCGTCGGAATCCTCTTGGGTTACTGGGGCCTCATGACCCTCGTGCCGGTGCCCGGAGTCGGCCCAGCCAATCTCCTGCCCGACACCAATCTGGCCCATTGGGTGGATACCCAGTTCCTCGGCGGCAAGAAGTGGAACGGCGCCCATGATCCGGAAGGTCTCCTAAGCACCGTGCCTGCCATCGCCTCCTGCCTCCTGGGCGTGCTCGCCGGACTGTTCCTCAAGGACCCTTCCCGGAATGCCGCTCAACGCCTGAAAGGCCTCACACTGGCTGGCCTCGGCCTACTAGCCACAGGTCACCTCTGGGGATTGGCCTTTCCGATCATCAAGGGCTTGTGGACCTCCTCGTATGTTTGCGTCGCGGGCGGTTGGAGTTGCCTGCTCCTGGCTCTCTTCTACGGACTCATCGATGTGAAGGGTTGGTCCGGTTGGGCCAAGCCATTTACTTGGATTGGCATGAACTCCATCGCCGTCTACCTGGCCTCGAACCTGGCTGATTTCGGAAAACTCGCCAAACGCCTGACCGGCGGTGAGGTTGCCCTCTTCTTGGATGGACTGCATCCGGGGATGGCGGGCGTGGTCACCGCCTTTGTGTCCGTCGGGTTCTGCGTCTGGTTGGCTTGGCTCCTCCATGGCCGACGGATTTTTCTGCGAGTCTGAACCGCACCTCAGAACGCATTGCCACCTGTATCCCCTTTTCCTGTCATGCCCTCCGCCCAGAACCCCTCATCGACAACGGCCACGCCACCGTCCGAGCGCCTCATGTCCCTCGACGCCCTCCGGGGATTCGACATGTTTTGGATCGTCGGCGGTGCAGGCATCTTGCGGGCATTGGAAAAGTTCAGCGGCTCCCCCGTTCTGAGCGCCATCCGTCAGCAACTCACCCACGTGGAATGGGCCGGCTTCCGATTCTATGACCTCATCTTCCCGCTGTTTGTCTTCATTGCCGGTGTGTCATTGACCTTCTCCACCGGCAAGGCCGTGGAACGGAGCGGCAAGGCTGGAGCAGTCAAACGCCTGCTGACCCGCGGGCTCCTGCTGTTCTTGGTCGGCGTATTCTACTCCGGCGGGCTCTCGCAGGGCTTGGATGGAGTCCGATGGCTGGGTGTGCTCAACCGCATCGCATTAGCCTCTACGGCTGCGGGTATCCTGCTGGTGTTCCTGCCGGTCCGGGCGCTCTTGGGAGTTTGCGCCGGACTTTTGCTCGGCTACTGGGCCCTCTTCGCCTGGGTGCCCATCCGTGCCATCCAACTGACTCCAACGGCTGTACAGGAAGGCATGGCCCGCACCGGAACCACCAACGCCCAACAACTGTACTGGAGCACCACCCAGCGCGTGTCGGGGCAATACGAGCCCGGCCTCAACGTGGTGAACCACTTCGACTTCGAGCACCTCCCCGGAAAGAAGTACGACAAGTACTACGACCCCGAAGGCATCCTCAGCACCATTCCAGCCATCGCCACCTGCCTCCTTGGAGTCTTCGCGGGCGCCTTGCTCCGACTCGGATC
This sequence comes from uncultured Verrucomicrobiota bacterium, assembly GCA_903854475.1. Lineage (GTDB taxonomy): Bacteria > Verrucomicrobiota > Verrucomicrobiia > Limisphaerales > UBA9464 > SXXZ01. The sequence goes on along the minus strand of CAINWP010000003.1, from coordinate 6,375 downwards.
GCTCAAGCCAAGTCAACGCACCCTCCGGCTCATACTGGCGGGTCTGGGCTGCCTTGCCGTTGGATGGGTTTGGAACGGATCCTTCCCCATCGTAAAGAAACTCTGGAGTTCCTCCTTTGTCTTGTTTGCCGGCGGATGGAGTTTTCTGCTCCTGGCCGGATTTTACCAAGTGGTGGACGGGTGGGGCAAACAACGCTGGTGCCAGCCCTTTGTTTGGATCGGCACCAACCCCATCACCCTCTACCTGCTCTCTAGCTTCGTGGGCTATGGAGCAGTGGCCGGACGGTTCCTATCTCCAGAACTGCGGGCCCAACTCGGCACGACGGGAGAGGTGCTTCAGGCCGGTGGCGGGTTGCTCGTACTCTTCCTCTTCGCCCGCGCTCTGCACCGCCGGAAACTCTTTCTCCGACTGTAAGACGAACAACCACCGCCGACGGCTTGGGGCCGTGTCAGGGAGCCACCTGAAGTCGCTCTTCAACCGTGTCGCGCTTCATGAGCAAGCCTTGCTCCTTGTAAGCACGGAGCACAAAGTGAGTCGCTGTCGAAAGAACACCCTGGATGGTGGACAGTTTCTCGGAGACGAACGCGGCCACGTCGCGCAAATCGCTGCCCTCCACTTCGACGAGCAAATCATAGCCGCCGGACATCAAGTGACAGGACCGCACCTCTTCGTAGCGGGAAATTCGCTCAGCGAGCTTGTCGAAACCACCACCGCGCTCCGGGGTGATCTTTACCTCGATCATCGCCCGAACCACGTCATGCCCCAGCTTCTCCTCATTCACCACGGCCCGATAACCCAGCAAAATCCCTTGGGCTTCCAGGCGGGAGATTTCGGCCCGGATCTCTGATTCGGACCGGCACAGCATCGCCGCCAGCGCGGCGGGACTCAGGGTGGCATCCTGGCGAAGAACCTTGATCAGCGCGTCCATGGATCCAGCAAAGCTCAGGCGTCCCGCGGATTGAAGGCATAAGTTGACCGATCGAATGGACCCAGGGAGGACACTCGGGGTTTGACGGAGCGCCGCGGATCCGTCACGGCTTAGCTCATGCAACGCCCCTTGGCTCTGGCAGCCCTCATCGCCACCTCACTCGTCTCCCACGGAGCGGACTGGACCGAGTACCGCGGATCCCGCCACGATGGGTCCACCCTGGAGAAGATCGCCACGACCTGGCCTGCCAGTGGGCCCAAGGTTCTGTGGAAGGTTCCCAGCAGCGCGGGCTTCAGCTCCTTCGCCGTGGCCGGTGGCCGTTGCTTCACCCAAGAACTTCGGGATTCCGGCGGCGCGATGCTCGAGACCCTCGTTGCCCGAGATGCCAACACCGGCAAGGAGCTGTGGACCGCGGCCTTAGGATCCATGAAGACCGGCGACGGCGGCGATGACGGCACCAAGGAAAATCGAGGCGGTGACGGCCCGCGTTCTACGCCCGCGTTCCAGGGCGGCCGGGTGTATACCTTCTCAGCCAAACTCGTGGTGCAAGCCTTCGATGCCAAAACCGGCCAGGAAGTCTGGAAGAGCGACCTCGCCAAAGACCACGCCGGCCGAAACATCTCCTGGCAGAACGCTCAGTCACCGGTGATTGAAGACGGCCGGGTCTTCGTGGCTGGCGGTGGCGCTGGCGAAAGCCTGATGGCCCTGGACGTCAAAACCGGCGCGATCCTCTGGAAGACCGGTGACGAGAAAATCACCCATGCCTCCCCCGTCTTGGCCACGATTCATGGCGTGCGTCAGGTCGTCTGGTTCCTCCAATCGGGACTGGTCTCGGTGGATCCTAAGACCGGCACCGAGCTCTGGCGTCACAACTTCCCCTACAAGGTCTCCACGGCGGCCTCCCCGGTCGTCTCCGGTGACTTGGTGTACTGCTCGGCCGGTTACGGCGTGGGAGCTGGAGCGGCCAAGGTGACCAAGAACGGATCTCAGTGGACGGCCACCGAGGCGTACCGTTTTGCTGGCAACAAGCCCCTGGCCAACCACTGGTCCACGCCCGTGCTGAAAGACGGCCACCTCTTCGGCATGTTCCAGTTCAAGGAATACGGCAACGGCCCGGTGAAGTGCGTCGACATCGCCACGGGAACCGTGAAGTGGGAACAGCCCGGATTCGGACCCGGCCACGTAATCCTCACCGCCAGCGGCGTGTTGGCTCTCTCGGATGACGGGCACCTCGTGCTCATCGACACCAACGCCGCGGCCTACAAGGAACTGGCCCGCGCCGACGTGCTCGATGGCAAGTGCTGGACCACGCCTGTGTTGGCCAACGGCAAGGTCTTCGCCCGCTCCACCAAGGAAGCCGTTTGCCTCGACCTCGGCCACTGAGCCGAGTGCCCTGCAGAGCCATCCCTCTGCAACACACCCTCGGGCTTAATCGACAAACACGAATTCGTTGAGGTTAAGCAGCAGTCGGCAGGTGCTGGCCAAGCCATGGTGTTCGGTATGGCTGACCAGCGCCTGAGACTCTTCGGCGGTCGGTCTGCGGCCGAGGGCCAATCGCAGTCCCAGCGAGACCTGTTCCGGGATCGTCGCCGCCTCGTGTTCTAAGCGGACAGCCCAATGACGGGACATCGAAACCCCTAGCTTGTGGTTCATGAGAGCCAAAGCCTGCAGGGCATTGAGAGTCTCGTTGCGACGATCCACCAAAATCGACGGATCGGCGCAATCTAAGGCAGCCATCATCGGCTGAGGCTGGGAACGCACCAGGAAACGGTACACCGAGCGCCGGTGTGACTCGGGATCTTCCGGGTCATGCAGCGCGTATTCGTAGTGCGGCGAGTGCTCCGGCCGCTCCACCACGAAATCCTTAAAACTCGGCCCACCGCGGCGCTCATCCAGACGCCCCGCCACCCAGAGCATCGAATCGCGGATCGCCTCAGCCTCCAGCTTCCGACGGTTCATGCGCCAGAGCAGTCGATTGTCGGTGTCGCGCGCCACGCCCGGGTGAGCCTCTGGATTCGGAACCACAGAACTCTGCCGGTAAGTACGGCTGGTCACGATCATGCGGTGCAACGACTTGAGGGATTGACCGTTATCGCGGAACCACACGGCCAGCCAGTCTAACAACTCCGGGTGACTGGGCGCCGTGCCCATGCGACCGAAATCATTGGCTGTCTCAACCAAACCGCGGCCGAAATGGTGCTGCCAGACCCGGTTCACAATGGACCTCCACGTCAGCACATTCTCTGGATCGGCAATCCACTCAGCCAAGGCCACCCGCCGCTGACCTTCCGGCAGAGCGGGATCGACCTGAAGTCCGCGGCTCAAGCCCAAAGACCGAGGCACGCCCGGAGTCACCTCATTGCCGGGTTTGCGCACATCCCCACGCGCCAGCAAGTAGACGGGTCGAGGTTTCCCCCCGTTGGAGCCGGTGCCTCGGAACGCACCTCCCCCGTGATGCACCGTGCCCGCGTACACCATCCGTTGGGGCGGAAGGGTTGAGATTTCTCGAGTCACCCGGTCTAGTTCGGTACGGATCGGAGTTAAGCGAGCCAGGCTCGTGGCCAGATCGGGCACGTCTTCCAGAGCCTTGCGGTCCTTCCGCAACCGGTCGAGGGCCTCTCCCGTCGCAGACTGAGTCCGACCCGGAAACCACCCATCGGTGAGGTTGTCCCGCCCCCAACGCGGAGCCGCTTCGATGCTGTCATTAGAGCTCACCGGCGCGCCGAGCGCCCAATTGCTGCCTTCAGCATCCAAGACCTCCAACTCCGAGAGAGCGAAGATAAAGTCATTCATTCGGGCCGCGAGACGTGTGGCCGTGACTCGCACGTAGCGCCCCCGCAAGCCCGGCACCTTCACCTCCCGCGGAGTCACCCCAGGATTGGGTAAATCACCACCGGTCTGATCCTCCAGTCGCTGGATGCCGGCCTTGAATTCGGGATCGTTCGACAACTCCACCCGGTACCGGACCGGGAATCCGAAGCCCTTGCCGATACCGTTGAAGTCATCGTAGCAACCGGCGTAGAGGAGTCGGTGAATTTCGACTGGCCGCCCCAGATCCACCTGCACCCACTGAACCACATCGGGCTTCGCCTGGATGACCGAATGCCAACCCATCTCCGGCCGCGCGGATTCCTTGCTCCCGGCCTCCGCAGCGGCGACGCGGCGCTCCAGCAAGGCGAACCGCCGCCCACCCTGACGAATCATCTGATCATCCAGAGGCTTCTTTTCCTGCTGCAGCGTCGCCTTACGCCCCTCCAGAAATCGCCGACGCTCAGCCACAGCGGGATCGGCATCGAACTTCCGGTCCGCCCGATCGAGCGCAGCGAACACCGCCGTCAATTGATAATACTCCTCCGAGCGAACCGGATCGAACTTGTGATCATGACAGCGTGCACACTGGACCGTGGCGCTGTTGAAGGTGTTCATCACCGTAGCCACCATATCATCTCGATCGAGCAGGCGAGCGATCTTGCCATCCGTCTTCGACTCCGGGACCTCGGCATGGCCGATCAAGTCCCACGGCCCAGCCGAGATGAATCCGGTGGCCGTAACACCATCTTCAGTGTCCGGCCAGAGCACATCGCCCGCGATTTGTTCCCGAACGAAGCGCGAGTAGGGCTTGTCCGCATTCAGGGCCCGGATCACGTAATCTCGATACGGCCACGCGTTCGGACGAGGCTGATCCTTGTCATAGCCATGGGTCTCACCGTAGTGGACCACATCCAACCAATGGCGCGCCCAACGCTCACCGTGACGAGGCGACGCCAGCAACCGTTCCACACACTGCTCATAGGCATCCGTCGACGGATCGTTCAAGAAGGCATCCATCTCGGCCGGCGTCGGCGGCAACCCTGTTAAATCGAGGCTCACCCGACGCAGCAGCGTGCCCCGATCGGCCTCCGGCGCTGGCGAAATCCCCTCCCGATGCAGGCGATCTAAAATAAACCCATCGATCGGATGTACCACGGAACCCGACGGGCTTGAAACCACCGGAACCTCAGGAGACAGCAACGGCTGGTAAGACCAATGAACTCCATTGATCGCCCCGGCTCCTGAAGCATCGCTCAACAAGCTCACCCCCAACACCACGACCCATGCCCGGACCGAGCGGTGAATACATCGGGGAATCCTCATAATCAGACACCTTATTTCTCCATCCCGCCCCCACAAGCCCAAACACCCCCTCGCGCGCCGAGTATAGCCTCAACCTTCAGAGCTTCCCTACGCGCGCAGGCTTGGTCCCGCGGAGCCCGATTATTGCGAAGCCGAAACCTCATCCCCGAGCCGCCGCTCCAACTCCTGCACACGGCGCAGCAACTCCGGCAGACGCTCCATCGCCAGATACTGACGCTTCATCACACGATCCGGACCGGCTGGAGAACCTAGCCATTTCTGCCCCTCCGGAATGTGGTGCATCACCCCAGACTGCGCCGCAATCGTCACCTTGTCCGCGATCCGCAAGTGGCCCGCCACCCCCACCTGACCCGCGATCGTCACGTAATTACCGATCTTCGTGCTGCCCGCGATTCCCACCTGCGCCACCAGAATACAGTGCTCCCCGATAGTCACATTGTGGGCGATCTGAACCAGGTTATCGATCTTGGTACCACGACCGATCACCGTGGCCCCGAGAGCCGCCCGATCGATCGTCACATTCGCACCGATTTCAACGTCATCATGGATGATCACCTGCCCCACCTGCGGCACCTTGCGGTGCTCACCCTTGTCGAACACATAGCCAAAGCCATCCGACCCAATCACCGAGCCCGCATGAATACGCACACGCCGCCCCAGCGCACAGCGCGGGTAGAGCGTCACATTTGGATAAAGCCGGCACCCATCACCCACGACACAGTCCTCCGAGATAAAATTGCGACCAACGAGGACCGCCTCAGCCCCGATCCGGACCCGTTCACCAATGACACACTGAGGTCCCACATACGCCGAAGGATCCACCTGTGCCGAGGCTGCCACCACCGCCGACGGATGGATCCCTGCCTGCAAAACCGGCTCAGGAAAAAATAGCGGCAACACCTGCGCAAACGCCACCCGTGCATTATCGACCTGCAGAATAGTTTTGCCGGTAGACGACCGAAAATCGCCGGCCACCAAAATGGCTGAAGCGGCACTTTGGTCGGCCCGCAGAAAGTACGCTTCGTTTTCAGCAAAGGTGAGATCACCAGACTTGGCGCCGTCCGCCGGAGCACAACCGGTTAATTCAAGAGAAGGGTCACCCACAACACGGCCGCCGACACGCTCGGCGACCAAGCTGACAATCAAAGTTGGCATAAAAATAGTTTCCCACGGAACACCTCCGCGCACCGGCAAAAACCGGCCCCGCAGCATCACCGTCCCCACCTCCAACGCACAACATTTCGTTTCCTCCACCACCCGCGTCTACGCATACAGCGGCGGCAGCGGGACCGGACCGGAGCGAGCATTGGAG
>CAINWP010000002.1 GCA_903854475.1 uncultured Verrucomicrobiota bacterium | reverse complement strand
TGCTACCTCGCCCAGATGGGGCGTGAGGAAGACGCATGGAAGCGCTTCCAGCAGGCGCTGGAGGTGGGGGACCCCATCGAGTTCCGCATGATGGCCTTGGCTGACGAAGACCTGAAGCCCATCTGGCCTCGGATCGCGGTGATGAGTTGAGTCTGGGATAGAAATTCGAGATTTCTCGAGCCTCTTGAATTGGCCTCTGCCTCTTTTGGAACCACCTTTCACCTAGTGACCATTGAGATCGTCAACACCGGTTCCGAGCTCCTGCTGGGCCGTATTCTGAACACCCATCAGCAATGGTTGTGTTCGCGGTTAACCCAGTCCGGATACACGGTGGCTCGCCAAGTGCTGGTCTCCGACCGAGGCGAAGACATTCAGCAAGCCGTGCGTGAAGGGTTGAGTCGGGCCGACTTGGTGATCACCACCGGTGGCCTTGGTCCGACGTGCGACGACATTACTCGCGAACGCATTGCCGAGTTGTTGGGGCGGACGTTGGTGTTTGACTCCGCTGTCAGCGAAGCCATCCAAGCGTTTTTCCAATCGCGCGGACGTCCGGTTCCCCCGCGCACCCGGGTCGAAGCCATGGTTCCGCAAGGAGCGATCGTGGTGCCCAATGGCCAGGGTACGGCCCCGGGACTGATGATCGAAGCCTCACCCAATCCGTTCCGACCCGAGGGAAAGCGTTCCTGGTTGGTGATGTTACCGGGGCCGCCGCGCGAGTTGCGCCCGATGTTCGACCAAGAGGTTCTGCCATGGATGAGTCGTGAATTCCCCCATGAAACGGAGTTCGTTTGCCGCACTCTCAAGACCGCGGGCATCGGCGAATCCAACATGGAGGAATTAATTTCGGCCCCGCTCCAGCACCTCACCGAGGGTGGAATGGACTTAGGCTTTTGTGCCCGGGTGGGCGAGGTGGATGTGCGGTTCGTAGCGCGAGGAACCGATGCGGCGGCGGTGGTGACCGAGGCCGAGGCCATCACCCGACGGTTGGCCGGCGACGCGGTCTTTGGCGAACAGGATGAAGTGCTCGAAGGGGTTGTGGTCCGCGCATTGACCCAGCGGGGGCAGACCTTGGCGCTGGCCGAAAGTTGCACCGGTGGTCACATCGCCCACCGCATCACCAATATCCCTGGGGCATCGGCGGTGTTCTTGGCCGGCTACGTAACCTATGCCAATGCTGCCAAGGCTCGAACCTTGGGAGTTCGGGAGGAGTCGCTGCGAGAGTTTGGAGCGGTGAGTGAGGCGGTAGCGCGGGAAATGGCCGAGGGAGCCCGTCGGGTGTCCGGTTCGGACTGGGCCTTGTCGGTGACCGGCATCGCCGGACCTTCGGGCGGCACTCTCGATAAACCCGTGGGCACGGTATGGATGGCGCTGGCTGGGCCGGACGGCACGGAAGCGGTGCAGCGCCTCAATCGCTTCGACCGCGAGACCTTCAAGTTCACCACGGGTCAACAAGCCCTCCACCTATTGTTCCGTCAACTGAAGCGCTCCCACTGACGCGGGGTGTGGGCCGTCGACTGTGCCGAGCTTGC
>CAINWP010000001.1 GCA_903854475.1 uncultured Verrucomicrobiota bacterium | reverse complement strand
TAGGTTCATGCTCTGCAAAATGGCGTCGGCACTGCCACTGAACCAGCGTTTGCCAAGCCGCTGCTGCGCAGGAACCGAGGCGACATAAGACCCTAAGAGGGGAGACATTCTCCAGGTAAGCGAGATGTGACGGTCCAAACTGTGTGACTTGTATTGGGTAAGCACCACAATTCTGCGCAATCCAGAGTTGATCAAATTCGAGAGCGCGAAGTCGATGAGTCGATAGCTTCCACCAAAGGGAACCGCCGGTTTTGCCCGATCTGCAGTCAACGGCATCAAGCGTTTTCCCTCGCCGCCGGCAAGGACCATTCCAAAGACTCTAAGTGCACTCATATCTGGAATGCTATTGGCAATTCTCCTCAACCACTAACATGGCGTCATGAGAGTCGACATAATCAGCAAAGAATATCCCCCTGCCGTTTACGGCGGAGCAGGAGTCCACGTCGCTGAATTGGTCAAGGTGCTGAGGGGGCAGCTTGAGGTCAAGGTGCGTTGCTTCGGTGCAGAACGTAATGAAATTGATACTTTCGCCTACGGCCACGGTTCTCAGTATGACGAGAGCAACGCGGCTCTGCAGACCTTGGCCACCGACCTCTCGATGGTCTCAGACATCGCGGGCGCGGATTTAGTTCACTCCCACACCTGGTATGCCAACTTCGCTGGACAAGTAGCCGGCGCTCTCCACGGGATTCCTCACCTCATCACGGCCCACAGCCTCGAACCTCTTCGCCCGTGGAAAGAAGATCAACTCGGTGGCGGATACCGACTGTCTTCATGGATTGAGAGAACGGCTTACGAGGCGGCTACCGGAATCATTGCTGTAAGTCACGGAATGCGTTCCGATATTTTGCGTGCCTACCCGCAGCTGGATCCGGCCAAGGTGTCCGTCGTCCACAACGGCATCGACCTAGCTGCGTTTCAATCGGCTGAACAACCAGACTTGGTTCGCGCCTTGGGCATCAATCCCGACAAGAGAAGCGTGGTGTTTGTTGGCCGAATCACCCAGCAAAAGGGTCTCCCGTACCTGTTGAAGGCGGCTCGTGAACTTCCGGCCGATGTTCAGCTCGTGCTGTGTGCCGGGGCCCCCGACACTGCGGAAATTCAAAGCCTGGTTACGGATTTGGTCACCGAACTGCGAAAGACTCGCGACAACGTCGTTTGGGTGGAAAAGCATCTCAGTCGCGTCGAACTGATTGCCGTTCTCTCAGCGGCCACAGTCTTTGCCTGCCCCTCGATTTACGAACCACTTGGGATCGTCAATCTCGAGGCGATGGCCTGTGGAACACCGGTTGTGGCGACTCGAACCGGAGGCATTCCCGAGGTTGTCGTCGATGGCGAGACCGGCATCCTCGTTGACATTGAACAGCTGAGCGACGGAAGTGGCAAACCGCTTGACGAGGCGAAGTTCGTTGCGGATATGGCGCGCGCTCTCAACACGATGCTCGAACACCCAAGGATTATTGAGATGGGTCTTGCGGGTCGCAAGCGCGTGGAAGAGAACTTCAGCTGGAACACTATCGCCGAGCAGACTATTCGTGTCTACCGTGATGCAATCCGCGCGAACGCTTAGGCTCTAAATCATG